>NZ_CP154879.1:1530308-1836369 GCF_039614765.1 Castellaniella sp. MT123 | reverse complement strand
TGTCCGGACTCCGCCCGCGACCAGGGCGCGGGCCAGGCTCACGGCGCTGTCCAGATCCTGGACGACGATGACGGGCATGACAGGGCTGAGTTTGACGAGTTCAAGAGCATTCATGAGGAGTAAAGATTGGATTTGAATGTAGCTATTCTACATATAAATCCAGATTGATTGGATCTTGCTGTGATTTTGACTGTCAGGCTACTTTCTGATCCGGACAGATATTCCCGTCACTGGATTGATGGGCAAAAAGCCGGATGAGGGGCATGGCAAGGCGCAACCCGCGCTTGGGAGGCTTGTGTGTGGGCTAAAATCGCCGCTCATGTACCCCCGCACACATTTTTCCGTGGCGCGCCCCCAGGCTGGTCCGGGGGTGTTCCGATGACCGGTCCCCTGATTGCGATCGTGCCTGCCGCTGGCATCGGCGAACGCGCGGGACGCGCCCCGGACGGCGTGCCCAAGCAGTATCGCCTGCTGGCCGGCGAACCGATGCTGCGGCGCGCCGTGCGCGCTTTGCTGGCCGACCCCCGCGTCACGCAGGTCCGTGTGGCTGTGTCCGCGCAGGACCGCTGGGTGGATCAGGCGCTGGCCGGTCTGCCGCGCACGGTGTGGCGCCCATGCGGCGGGGCGACGCGCGCAGCCACGGTGCGTGCCGCCTTGCAGGATGCGGTGTTGGCCGATGATGCCTGGGTTCTGGTGCATGATGCCGCCCGTCCCGGGCTGCCCGTATCGGCGCTGGCGCGACTGATCGATGCCTGCTGGCGGCTGGATCGCGGCGGCCTGCTGGCGCAACCCGTGGCTGATACCGTCAAGCGCGCGCGGTCCGTGGATCATGGGGCGGGTGCGGTCGTATCGGACGTGGTCGGCCAGGATGCATCCCGACCGGCGTCAGACCGTTCATCGCGACCGGCTCCAGCGTCTGCGCAAGAGGTCGCCCTGACGCTCTCCCGGGATGCCTTGTGGCTGGCGCAGACGCCGCAGATGTTCCGCGCCGGGGTGCTGAGGGCGGCGCTGGCCGCCTGCGCCGAAGACCCCCGCGTGACCGACGAAGCCTCGGCCGTCGAACTGTCCGGCGGACAGGCGCCCCTGCTGGTGCGTGGCGCCCGGGAAAATGACAAACTTACCTGGCCGGAAGACTTCGACTGGTTCGAGGACTGGCTGCGCGGGCGGTCGCATCGGCCTGCGGACCCAGGCGGAACATCCGAAGGGAACCCATCATGACCCCATCAGAGCAGGCAAACTCTTCGCAGCATCCATTTCCCTTTCGGGTCGGGCAGGGCCATGACCTGCATGTCCTGGTCGAGGGCCGGGCGCTGATCATCGGTGGCGTGCACATTCCCTACGAACGCGGCCTGGCCGGGCATTCGGATGCCGACGTGCTGCTGCACGCGGTCACGGACGCCGTGCTGGGGGCTGCCGGGCTGGGCGACATTGGCCGCCACTTTTCCGATCGCGACCCGCGCTGGGCCGGGGCCGACAGCCGGCTGTTTCTGCGTGAGGCTGCCCGGATGGCCCGGGATGCCGGCTGGGTCGTGGTCAACGTGGATGCGACGGTGCATGCGCAGGCGCCGAAGATCGCCCCGCATGCCGCGGCGATGGCCGTCTGCATCGCGGCGGACCTGGGCATCGAGCCGGCCATGGTCAACATCAAGGCCAAGACCAACGAGGGCCTGGGTTACCTGGGCCGTGGGGAAGGGATCGCCGCCAGCGCCGTGGCCCTGCTGGGGCGGTCCTGACCCTGGGTGACTTCTAGAGCGTGGCACCCCCGATGGCGCGGTTGCAGGCGCAGAGCCCGTCGGTCTGCAGCGCATCCAGGATGCGCAGGGTTTCCTCGGGGCTGCGGCCGACATTGAAGTTGTTGACCGAAACGTGCTGGATGACGTTGTCCGGATCGACGACGAAGGTGGCGCGCAGGGCGACGCCTTCGGTTTTTTCGCGGATGCCCAACTGGTCGATCAGCGCGCCTGTCGTGTCGCTGAACTGGTAGTGGTTCAGTTTGCTGAGTTCAGGGTTTTCGCGCCGCCAGGCGAGCTTCACGTATTCATTGTCGGTGGAACCGCCCATCAGGATGGCGTCGCGTTCCTCGAAGGCATCGGCCAGGGCATTGAAGCCGATGATTTCGGTCGGGCAGACCAGGGTGAAGTCCTTGGGGTAGAAATAGATCACCTTCCATTTGCCCGGGAAGGACGATTCGGTGATGTCCTCGAAGGCTGAAACGCCATTTTCCTCGTGCTGGTTGAAGCCGGGTTTGACACCGGTGACGCGGAAGGCCTCGAGCTTGTCGCCTATGGTTTTCATCGGGGCTCCTGTGTTGAGTGCGGCCGACATGGGGCCGCCCCGCCATTCTACGCCATGGCCTTGTCGGCCGGCCGCGCCTTCGCCTTGGGGATTTCGATACGCGCCAGCAGTCCTTGCGCCGGTTGCGAGATGAGTTCGAGCTTGCCGCCCACCTGGCCCAACAGGCGTTCCACGATGGACAGCCCCAGCCCTGCGCCGCTGACCCCGGTGCGGGCCGATTCGCCGCGCGCAAAGGGGCGCAGCAGCCGCTGGATGTCGTTGTGGGGAATGCCGATTCCCCTGTCCTGGACCTCGATGCGCAGCAGGTTGCCGGTCTGGTAGGCCCGCAGTGTGATGTGGGCGCGGTCGTCGCTGGGGCTGCGGCCGTAGCGGCGCGCATTTTCGATCAGATTGCTGACGATGCGTTTGAGGTCGTTGGCGCTGATGCGGGCCTGCAGGCCCGGCTCGATGCCGGACTGCAGCTCGCCGCCCAGCGATTCGGTGTGGCTGCGCTCGCGCTCCAGCATGTCCTGCAGCACCCGGGACACGTCGATGCCGGTTTCGGGGACCTGGCCGGCCGGCCGGGCGTATTCCATCAACTGGCCAATACTGTGGTTGATCTGCGCGAGATCCTCGTCGATCGCCTGGCGGGCCTCGTCGCTCATGTGGCCCATCTCGATTTCCAGACGGATCCGTGCCAGCGGGGTGCGCAGGTCATGCGAAATGCCGGCCAGCATGATCTCGCGGTCGGCCTCGTTCTGGCGCAGGTCGCGGGCCATGCGGTTGAACGCGATGTTCATGTCGCGGATCTCGATCGGCCCTTTTTCGGGCAGGGGGGTGGGCGTTTCACCGCGCGCCAGCTGCTGCGCCACCTTGGCCAGTTGGGCCAGGGGATGATTGATGAAGCGCACGCTGATGGCGGCCCCCAGCAGGGCGAGCATCAGCGATGCGGCCACCCAACCCAGCCATTCGCGTCCCGTGGTCAGGCGCAACTGGTCCCGGTCGAACACCAGCCAATATTGCTTGTCGTCGATGTGAAAACTGATCCAGATGCCGGGTACCTGGTTGACCGACCACATCATGGCGGTCTGCGAGCCCAGGCGGTTGCGGATTTCCGATTCGACATTGTCCCAGTAGGTCGTGTGAGGCAGAGATTCCGGCACATCGGTGGATTCGCGCGGCTGCACCCGCAAGCTTTCCTGGGTAGCCAGATCCAGCAGCAGGGCGGGGCGCACTTTCGACGGGGCGTACACCAGCGCCGAACGGGTAATGCTGACTGTAGTCGCGATGCGCTGGGCCAGCTGGGTGGCGCGCGGGCCTTCTTCGATGTCGAAGACGATTTGCAGCCATGCGCCCAGGCTGACCAGCATCAGAAATGCGATCAGCAGGAACGAACGGGTGAACAGCCCCATGCGCAGCCGGGCCAGGACGGCGCGGCGGATTCGTTTGGCAAGTGTCATGGCACAGGCCCGCCGGGGTTTCCCGGGCGGGCCGTGGGATGGTTACTGGCCGCCGTCTGGCACGAATACATAGCCCAGTCCCCAGACTGTCTGGATGAAGACCGGCTTGGATGGGTTGGGCTCGATCAGTTTGCGCAGGCGCGAGATCTGCACATCCAGACTGCGGTCGAAGGCTTCGTATTCGCGGCCACGCGCGAGTTCCATGAGCTTGTCCCGCGACAGCGGGACCTTGGGGTGGCGGGCAAAGACCTTGAGCACCGAGAATTCGCCCGTTGTGATGGGCACGGATTCCCCGCTGCGCGTGAGGGTCCGGGTGGACAGGTTCAGGACGTAGGGGCCGAATTCGACGGACTCGTTTTCCTGGCTGGGGGCGCCGGGGTGTTCTTCCGTACCGCGCCGACGCAGGATCGCGTTGACGCGCGCCAGCAGTTCGCGGGGATTGAAAGGTTTGGTCAGATAGTCGTCCGCGCCCATTTCGAGACCCACGATACGGTCGATTTCCTCGGCCTTGGCTGTGAGCATGATGATGGGCGTGTTATCGTGGTTGCCTCTCAGGCGACGGCAGATCGACAGGCCGTCTTCGCCGGGCAGCATCAGGTCGAGCACCAGCAGATCGAAATGCTCGCGCTGCCAGAGTTTGGCCATTTCCTTCGCGTCTTCGGCGACATAGACGTTGAACCCCTGTTCGGACAGATACCGCCGCAGCAGATCGCGCAGCCTGGGATCGTCGTCAACGATGAGGATTTTGCGGGTGAGGGTCTGGTTATGTGTGTTCATGGGGAAAATGTAACAGGACCGGGAAAATGGCACCAGCGGCAATCACAACAAATTACACAATAAGCGTTTGGTCGTGACATGTTTCGTGGGGACCGACCTCCATTAAAATGATTCGGTCATGAGTGATTTTCACATCCTTGCGTTTGAAACATCAAGCTCCTTGTGCAGCGTCGCTGTGCTGTCGCATGCGGGGGGGCGGGTACGCCTGTGGGTGGCGCAGCACGAAGGCCGCGACGGTCATGCCGAACGCATCCTGCCCATGACACAGGAACTGCTGTCGGATTCCGGGCTGGCCCGTCAGGATCTCTCGGCCATCGCCTTCGGTCAGGGGCCGGGCGGGTTCACCGGCCTGCGGGTGGCCTGCGGCGTGGCACAGGGCCTGGCTGTCGCGCTGGGCATCCCGATGCTGCCGGTGGATTCCCTCTGTGCCGTCGCCGTGCAGGATGCCCGCGACGATATCCCCGGCGTGCACGTGGTGCTGCAGGACGCCCGCATGAACGAAGTCTACGCGGCCGTCTACCGCTGCGAGGGCGGGGACTGGGCGACACTGCAGGCGCCCGCGCTCCTGGCCAGGGCGGACGTGGCCGCCTGGGCCGACACGGAATCGGCCGCGTGGGCCATGCAGGCGGGTGCCGACTGGATGGTCCATGGCGATGCGCTGGACGTGTTCCCGGGGCTGGCGGACGAACTCGAAGCCCTTGGCGCCACCCGTGCGATGCGGGGCGAAGGGCCGGCGCACGCGCATGCGGCGACCATCGCCCGCCTGGCGGCGCGCGCCTGGCAGCAGGGACAACGATTCGACGCCGCCCAGGCGGCGCCGGCCTACGTGCGCGACAAAGTCGCCTACACCACGGTCGAGCGGGCCAGCGGCCTGGGCGGCAATCCCCTGTCCGACGCGGCGCGCCTGTCGCTGCACGACATGCACGCCACGGATCTCGACGAGGTCGCGGCCGTCGAGCGGCAGGTCCAGGCATTTCCCTGGACGCGGAAGAACTTCGCGGACGGTCTGGCGGCTGGCTACCAGGGCTGGATCGTGCGGCGGCTGGGGGCCTTGCTGGGATTCGCGCTGGTGATGGACGCGCCCGACGTCGCCCACTTGCTGGTCATCGGTGTGCGCCCGGACGCTCAGCGCCAGGGGGTTGGAACGCGGCTGCTGCAGGAATGCATGGCGCATTGCCGGCGGGCCGGATTGCCCGCGCTGACCCTCGAGGTCCGGCCCAGCAATGCGCGGGCGATCGCCTTTTATCAGCGGCATGGTTTTCACCAGGTGGGATCGCGGCGCGGCTATTATCCGGCTGAACGCGGCGCGCGCGAAGACGCCTGGATCATGACGCTGACTTTCCAGGAAACGCCGGCATGAAGCCGCGGCTGCATCCAGCCCAGGCTGCCTGGTTGTCCGAAATAGGCGTCGATATGCATTGGCTGGATGTCCAGCCCGATCGGGGCGTGGTGCGGCGCCCGGCCCCCGAGGCCCGGCTGGCCGAAGAGGCTGGGGCGGATCCGCAGGCTCCGGTGATCCTGCGAGCCCCTCCGGTCGCCGCCTCCCAGGGGCCGGTTCAGCCTCAGCGGCCCCCGGCCGACGGGCCGCATCCAGAGGCGCGCGCCATTGCCCGCACCCGTGTCGATGCGGACCCGGGCGATGCCGGCTCGACGGGTTCGGATAGCGGCGGCACGGACATTCCGGGGGACACGCTGCCAGACCTGCCCTCGCTGGCTGCGGCCGTGCAGGCCTGCCGGCGGTGTGTCCGGCATGAACAGCGGATCCGGGCCGTTCCCGGCGCGGGGTCGGCTTCGCGTCCCCGGTATCTGATCGTGGGCGAGCAGCCCGGCATCGAGGATGAGGTCAGCGGCCTGCCCTTTCAGGGGGATGCGGGTCGTCTGCTGGAAGCCATGCTGGCGGCGGTCCGGTTGCCGGATGCGCAATCCGTTCATCACACCTATGTCGTGAAGTGCCGGGCCGCCGTCGGCCGCGAGCCGGATGCCACGGAAGTGGGGGCCTGTCTGCCCTATCTGCGCCGCGAGATCGCCTTGCTGCAACCGCGCTGGATCCTGGCGCTGGGACGGGTCGCGGCCCAGGCCGTGCTGGGTGTCCAGTCCGATCTGGATACGCTGCGCGGTGGGCCATACCACTATGCGCCGGCCCCGGGCGTGGACATCCCGGTCTGGGTGACGCATCAGCCGGCTTCGCTGCTGGTGCGTTCCGCCCTGAAGGCGGAAGCCTGGCGGGACCTGGTGGGGTTGGCGCAGGCGGCGCGGGCCATGCCGGCCGACGAGGCGCGTTGAAAACCTGACGGTTCCCGCGTCAGGCGCTGCCGAAAACCCTCGGGATGTATCGCGTCAATGCAGCGCGGTGCCGTGGCCGGCCTGGCCGATCAGGTGTTCCAGTTCGGGATTGGCCCGGTGGTTCATGCGGTTCCACTGGATGAACACCAGCATCAGGCAGGCCACCAGGATTCCGAACAGGGCGATGATCGCGTTGATCGGCAGACCCAGCCACAGCAGCAGGCTGTACATCGCCAGCATCAGCAGGATGTTGAGCTGTTCGTTGAAGTTCTGCACGGCGATCGAATGCCCGGCCGACAGCAGCACATGCCCGCGATGCTGCAGCAGCGCATTCATGGGGACGACGAAAAAGCCCGACAGGCCGCCGATCAGCAGCAGCAGGCAGTAGACGGTCCAGGGCGTGTAGACCACGGGCATGAGCAGCACCACCAGGCCCATGATGACGCCGACCGGCAGGACGGCCAGGGCGCGCCGCAGGGGGACGCGTCCGGCCAGAACGGCGCCGATCACGGTGCCGAAGGCCGCCACGCCCATCAGGACCGAGGCCTGGTCCAGGCGATAGCCCAGGTGCTGGGCGCCCCATTCGATGACGACGAACTGCAGCGTGGCGCCGGCCCCCCAGAACAGGGTCGTGACCGCCAGCGAGATCTGCCCGATCTTGTCGGACCAGAGGACGCGCACGTAGGATGCGAAATTGCGGATCAGAGCGGCCGGATGAGTCTGCTGGCGAGGGTAGAAGGCGTGCGTGTCGGGAATCAGCAGGTTGCAGATGGCGGCCAGCACGTAGACCGTGCCGATCACCAGGATGGCGCTCTGGGCGGTGTTGTTGACCAGCGCGTCCATCCAGGCGAACGACATCAGCCAGGTGGAGACCGCCGGGCTGATCAGCAGTCCGCCCAGGACCGTGCCGACGATGACCGACAGCACGGTCAGGCCCTCGATCCAGCTGTTGCCTTTGACCAGCAGTTCAGGTGGCAGCATTTCGGTGACGATGCCGTATTTGGCCGGTGAGTAGGCCGCGGCCCCGACACCGACGATGGAATAGGCCACGAAAATCAGGACCAGCTGGTGGTTGTAGCTGAGTCCGAAGGCGCCATAGCTGAACATCAGCACGCAGCCGCAGGTCTTGAGCGCGTTGGTGGCGAACATGACGCGGCCCTTTGGGAAGGAATCGGCAAAGGCGCCGACGAAGGCCGCCAGCACGACATAGGCCAGCGCGAACCACCACTTCATCATGGGGGCCATCCAGTCCGGCCCGCTGAGGTCGGCGATCAGCCCGATGGCGGCGATGAGCAGGGCGTTGTCCGCAATGGACGACAGCGCCTGGGCGGCCATGACCATGAAAAAGCCCTTGTTCAATCGCGGACCCCGAAGTGGTTGATGACGGGTCGGCACGCTTGTGCGCGACTGTAAAATGGAGTTGCAGTATAACGGGTTGGCGGATGCGCATCGCCCTGTCCGGTGCGTCCTATCGGGTCGGGCGCTCACCTTGGTGCGTTATCATACGCTGTTGCGACCTGACCGATTTTTGCCAGCCAGACACCCGTGCGCCTCACGCAGATCAAACTTGCCGGATTCAAGTCCTTTGTGGATCCGACCGTGATTCCCACGCCCAGCGAACTGGTGGGCGTGGTGGGGCCCAACGGCTGCGGGAAATCCAACATCATCGATGCGGTGCGCTGGGTCCTTGGGGAAACCAAGGCCTCGGAATTGCGGGGCGCGTCCATGCAGGACGTGATCTTCAACGGTTCGGGCCAGCGCAAGCCCGCCGCCAGGGCTTCGGTCGAACTGGTATTCGACAACAGTCAGGGCCGGGCCGCCGGGCAATGGTCCACGTACGCCGAGATCGCCGTGCGCCGCGTGCTGACGCGCGACGGCGCCAGCAGCTATTTCGTCAACAATCAGCCAGTGCGCCGGCGTGACATTCACGACATCTTCCTGGGAACCGGCCTGGGCACGCGCGGCTACGCCATCATCGGCCAGGGCATGATCAACCGCCTGATCGAGGCCCGTCCCGAAGAACTGCGCGTCTATTTGGAAGAAGCCGCCGGCGTGTCGCGCTACAAGGAACGCCGCCGCGAGACCGAGAACCGGCTGCAGGACACGCGCGAAAATCTCGTTCGTCTGGATGACATCCTGCGCGAACTGGCCACGCAGCTGGAAAAGCTGGAATCCCAGGCCCGGGTGGCGGCCGATTACCGGGCCCTGCAGGAAGACGGCGACCTGAAGCAGCAAGTGTTGTGGCTGCTGCGCGAACAGGCCGCCCGGGAAAGTCGCCAGACGCTGGCCGTCGAAACCGAACAGGCGCAGGCCGAACTGGAAGCCGCCGTGGCGCGTCTGCGGTCGCTGGAATCCGAACTGGAATCGCAGCGTGAGGGGCATTTTTCCGCCAACGACGAGGTCCATCAGGCGCAAGGCAGGCTCTACGAGGCGGGTGCCCAGGTCAGCCGCCTGGAGGCCGAGATCCGCCACGTCGTGGAGTCCCGCCACCGGTTGCAGGCGCGGCGTACCCAACTGCAATCTCAAGTCCAGGAATGGAGCGATCAGCAGACTCACAGCCAGGGCGCGATCGAAGACGTTCAGATTCAGATCGACGAGGCGCTCGCGCGCGCCGAGGAACTCTCCATCCAGGCACAGTCCGCCCAGGACGGGCTGCCCGAACTCGATGCGCGGTTGCGCGCGTTGAACCTCCAGCGTGAAGACCGGCGGCGCGCCCTGTCGCGCACCGAACAGGATCTGGCGCTGGCCGCGCAGTCGCAGCGCGATGCCGACCACCAGTGGCGCAGCCTGGATGATCGCCGCCAGCGCCTGGAGTCCGAGCGCCAGGCGCTGGGTACTCCGGACCCAGCTGAATTGCAGCGCTGGGCCGGTGAATGCGCCGTCGCCGACGCGCGCCTCGAAGAAGCGCAGGCCCGGCTCGGAGATCTGGAAGCGCAGCAGCCGGAACTGGAATCCGAATTGCAGCGCACGCAGCAGGCCGGTCACGCGGCCCGGCTTGATCTCGAACGGCTGGATGCACGCCGTCAGGCGTTGATCGCCCTGCAGGAAAAGATCCAGTCCGAAGACACGCTGGAACCCTGGCTGCAGCGCCAGGAACTCGGCGGTCTGGGCCGGCTGTGGCAGCGCATCCAGGTGGATGCCGGCTGGGAAACCGCCCTGGAAGCCATTTTGCACGAACGCATGAACGCGCTGGGATTGCGGTCCCTGGATCATGTCGGCGCGTTCGCCCAGGATGCGCCGCCTGCGCGATTGGCGTTCTATCAGGCACCTGTGCGGGCACCTGTCGCCTCGGTCGTCCCCACGGGCGCGGCGCGCCTTCTGGATCGGGTGCGTGCGGACGATCCGCAATTGCAGCCGCTGCTGGCGACCTGGCTGACGGACGTGTTCATCGCGGACGACCTCGGGCGGGCGCTGGCCCGTCGTGCGGATCTGCCGGCCGGTGGCGTCTGGGTGCTGCCGGCGGGTCATCGGGTGGATGCCTGCAGCGTGCGTTTCTATGCGGCGGATTCCGAGCAGGCCGGGCTCCTGGCCCGACAGCGGCAGATCGACGATCTGGTGCTCGAAATCAAGGCGGCGCAGCTGATCGCCGATGCGGCGCTGGATGCGCATGCGCGCGCTGATGCAGCCTGCCGCACGCTGGCTCAGGCACTGCAGTCGGCCCGTCCGCGGATTGCCGAATGCATGCGGGTGCAGCACGAGGCCCGGATGCGGCATCATCAGCTCAGCCAGCAGATGGCGCAGTCCGACGATCAGGCCCGCCGCCTGGGCCGTGATCTGCAGGAACTCGCGGCCCAGCAGGCGCTGCTGGCGACGCGGCGCGAGGAAGCCGAGGCGCGCTTCGAATCCCTCGACGCGGTACTGGCTGAACAGCAGGAAGCGCTGGCCGGGCTGGACATGGACGTCGAGACCCTGGCCGACCAGGCCGAACGGGCGCGCCAGCAGGGGCGCGACCACGAACGAGCTGCCCAGGAGGCCGACTATGCGGTACGGGCGCTGCGCAACCGGCTCGATGAATTGCATCGGACGCTGCAGCTGGCCGGCGAACAGATGCGCCGCGCCGGCAGCGAGCTCGAGTCCCTGCAGGGGGAACTCTTCGATCTCGACGAATCCATGGCCCAGGCGGGCCTCCAGCAGGCGCTGGAAGCCCGGGCCGCATCCGAGGAATCCCTGCGCCAGGCGCGCCTGCGGCAGGATCAACTGGCGGCGGCGCTGCGCGAGGCCGACGAGGGCCGCCTCGCGCTGGAACGGGGGCTGGATCCCTTGCGCGCCCGCATCACGGAACTGCAACTCAAGGAACAGGCCTCGCGTCTGTCGGTCGAACAGTTCGCCGAGCAGCTCGACGCGCGTCAGGTCGATCGCGCGGCCTTGAGGCGGCATCTGGCCGAACAGCCTGCGCAGTGGCAGCGGCTGGAATGGCTGCAGTCCGAAGTCCAGCGTATCTCGCGGCGTATCGAATCGCTGGGCGCGGTCAATCTCGCCGCGCTGGAAGAACTGACTGCCGCGCGCGATCGCAAGGGATTCCTGGATAGCCAGCGTGACGATCTCACGTCGGCTATCGACACCCTTGAAAACGCCATCCGCAAGATCGACCGGGAAACGCGGGATCTCCTGTCGCAGACCTTCGAGACGGTCAACGGGCATTTCGGCGCGCTGTTTCCGCAGCTCTTCGGCGGCGGTGAGGCCCGTCTGTCCATGACGGGCGATGAAATTCTCGATGCGGGTGTACAGGTGATGGCGCAGCCGCCGGGCAAGCGCAACAGCACGATCCATCTGCTGTCGGGGGGCGAAAAGGCGCTGACGGCGACGGCATTGGTGTTCGCTTTGTTTAAACTCAATCCGGCGCCGTTCTGTCTGCTCGACGAGGTGGACGCGCCGCTGGACGACGCCAACACCGAGCGGTATGCCAATCTGGTGCGGGGCATGAGCGATCAGACGCAGTTCCTGTTCATTTCACATAATAAAATCGCCATGCGAATGGCCCGTCAACTGGTCGGGGTGACGATGCAGGAACAAGGGGTATCCAGGATTGTGGCGGTGGATATGGATTCGGCTTTGCAATGGGTCGCCGAGGCGGCTTGAACGGGGTTTTCTATGAGCGACTTGCAGATTTTGCTGATTTCGATTGGTGCGGCGCTGATCATCGTCGTCCTGCTGTACAACGGCTGGCAGGACTGGCGAGCGCGCCGCAGCATGCGGCCGACCCAGCCAGTGTCCGAACACGATGTGCTCATGCAGGAAAATCCCGTGCGGCACGAGCCGGGGCTCTGGGAGTCCGAGCGGGTGCCGGTGGCGGCGGCGGATGACAGCCCCGAAGTCGATCCGGCCTGCGAGGCCGTCATCGACATTGTGCTGGCCCATCCAGTCCCGGGCGAGGCGCTGGCCGAGGCGCTGCAGTCCATCTCGCAGGTCGGGAAAAAGCCGGTGCGCGTCTTTGCGGAACGGGAAGGGGGAGGGCATCGCACCCAGGTGCTGGCGGACGAAGCCTATGTGTCGCTGCAGCTGGCCGTGGTGCTGGCCAACCGCAGCGGCCCTCTGACGGCGATCGAATGGTCGAATCTGTGGACCCTGGCGCAGAATCTGGCGGAACGCTTCGACGGCCAGATCGAGGCCCCGGACCAGGATGTGGTGCTGAAAAAAGCGGCCGATCTGGATGCCTGCTGCGCCGCCATGGATGCCCAGGTCGGGTTGATCCTGCAGCTGGCCCAGCCTCGCGCCGTCCCGGCGATCACCGAGGCGGCGTCGGGTGTCGGTTTCGTGCAGTCCCGCGGACAATGGGCCTGGATGGCCGAAAATGGTCTGCCGCGTTTCGTGTTGCTGGTGGATCAACAGGCCGGGGAACCCCCGCACCGGGTGGACCTGCTGCTGGATGTACCCAATAGCATTCCCGACGATCAGGCCTTCAGCCGCATGGTCGCGGTGGGCCGGGATCTGGCTCAGCGCCTGGATGCGCACGTGCTGGACGATCAGGGCCGCACGTTTCAGGACGGATCGGTGCCCGCGATCGACCGGCAGATCAGCGCCCTGTATGACCAGCTGGATCAGGCCGGCTTTCTGGCCGGCACGGAACGCACGGCCCGGGTGTTCTCGTGACCGATTCCCTGCATCGGCGCCTGCTGCAACTGCGTGCCGAGATCGAGGCCCACAACCAGCGTTACTACGTTCAGGACGCGCCGTCGATCTCCGATGCGCAATATGACCGCCTGATGGCGGAGCTGCAGTCGATCGAGCAGGGCCACCCCGACTGGATCACCCCGGATTCACCCACGCAGCGGGTCGGCGCGGCGCCGGTCAGCCACTTCACGCCCGTGCGTCACGCCGTGCGCATGCTGTCCCTGGGCAACGCCTTCGACGAGGAAGACATCCTAGCCTTCGACGAGCGTATCGCAACCACGCTGGCCGAATCCGGTTTGCTGGGGGCTGTCCACGCTGACGCGGCCGATCCGCGGGACACACTGTCCGCCGGCGCCGATGGCGGCCGCACGGGTTCTGCCGTGGCCTACATGGCCGAATACAAGTTCGATGGGCTGGCGGTCAGTCTGCGCTACGAACAGGGGATGCTGGCTCAGGCCGCGACGCGTGGTGATGGTTCCGAAGGCGAGGACATCACTGCCAACATCCGTACCTTGCGATCCGTGCCGCTGCGCCTGCGGGGGGAAGCCCCCGCCGTGCTGGAAGTGCGCGGCGAAGTCCTGATGGCCCGTGCCGATTTCGCCCGTCTGAACGAGGCCCAGACGGCCCGGGGCGAGAAACCCTTCGTCAATCCGCGCAACGCCGCCGCAGGCAGCCTGCGCCAGCTGGATCCCCGGGTCACGGCGACCCGGCCGTTGCGTTTCTATGCCTACGGTTGGGGCCAGATCCAGGACGCCGCCGGCACGGATGTGCGGCCGCATGCCACCCACGCCGCCATGCTCGACTGGCTGGCGGAGTTCGGCTTTGCAGTCAGTCCGGGACGGACTCTGTGCCGGGGGGCGGCGGAGCTGCTGCGTTTCTATGCGGCAGTCGGTGCCGCACGCGCCGACCTGCCCTATGACATCGACGGTGTGGTCTACAAGGTCGACGATCTTCGGGCGCAGGACGTGCTGGGGTTCGTGGCGCGTGCGCCACGCTTTGCCATTGCGCACAAATTCCCGGCTCAGGAAGAAACCACGCGTCTGGTCGGTATCGACGTGCAGGTGGGGCGCACCGGGGCGTTGACCCCGGTCGCCCGCCTGCAGCCGGTCTTCGTGGGCGGCGTGACGGTCACGAACGCCACGCTGCACAACGAGGACGAGATCCGCCGCAAGGACATCCGCATTGGCGACACCGTCATCGTGCGCCGCGCCGGGGATGTGATTCCGGAAGTCGTGGCGCCGGTGCTGGATCTGCGGCCGGCTGGCGCCTTGCCCTTCGATCTGCTGGCGGTCTGCCCGGTCTGCCCAGTCTGTGGTTCGGCGGTCGAACGCCCCGAAGGCGAGGCCATCACGCGCTGCACCGGCGGCTTGTTCTGTCCGGCGCAGCGCAAGCAGACGCTGTGGCATGCCGCCAGCCGCAAGGCCCTGGACATCGACGGGCTGGGCGACAAGCTGATCGAGCAGCTCGTCGATGCCGGGCGCGTGCGCACGCTGGCCGATCTGTATGGCCTGACCGAGCTGGAACTGTCCACCTATCCCCGCATGGGCCTGAAATCGGCCCAAAACCTGGTGCGTGAAATCAACGAGAGCCGCCGCCCGGCATTGTCCCGGCTGCTGTATGCCCTGGGCATCCGGCACGTCGGGGAAACCACGGCGCGGGACGTGGCGCGCCATTTTGGGTCCCTGCCGGCGATCATGGACGCCACCGAAGAAGATCTGGCGCAGGTGCCCGACGTCGGCCCCGTGGTGGCGGCATCCATCCGGCGATTCTTTGCCGAGACTCACAACCGCGAGGTGGTGGCCGCCCTGCATGCGGCGGGGGTCGAACCGCAGGCCGATGCCGCGCCGGTCGGTGAGCGGCCGTTGGCCGGCAAGACGCTGGTGCTGACCGGGACATTGCCTACCCTGACGCGAGACGAGGCCACGCGCAGGATCCTGGCCGCGGGCGGCAAGGTCAGCGGCTCCGTCTCGGGCAAGACCGCCTGGGTGGTCGCAGGCGAGGAATCCGGCAGCAAGCTGGCGAAGGCCCAGGCACTGGGCGTGCCGGTGCTGGACGAAGCCGGCCTGCTGGCGCTGCTTGGATAACACAGGACGTCAGGCATCCCCCGGACTGTTTTACGCCCGCCGAACCTGAGTGGTATGCCAGCCGCGTGGAAGGCCGTTACAGCCGACTATTTTCAAGAACCGCCTGCGGTGGGTTCCGGAAACTGATCGCCATGCGGTTGTAGACGTTCATCAAGCCCACGGTGATCGTCAGGTCGACGAGTTCTTTTTCGTCGAACACCGCTCTTGCCGCCTGGTAGTCCGCATCGGGAACGCCGGTGACGGAAACCCGGGTGACGGTTTCCGCCCAGGCGAGGGCGGCGCGTTCCCGGGCGCTGAACAGATTTCCGGCTTCGTGCCATGCCTGGACCAGGGCGATTTTGTCGATTTTCATGCCTTTTTTCAGCAAGTCCCGGGTATGCATGTCCAGACAGAATGCGCAGTTGTTGATCTGCGAAACGCGAAGAAAAACCAGTTCGATCAGGTCGGCCGGCAAGCCGCTGTGCCGCACGTAGCTGTATACCCCGCCAAGGGCTTTCACGCCGTCCGGCGCAACCTGGCTGTAGTCGATTCGTTGAGTCATTTCAGAGCCTTTGCCGATTGTGTGGATGATTTCGTGGGGGTGGTCAGGGCGTGGTCGTCCGTGTCCACGACAAAGACCGCCAGCAGCTTGGCCGGTTTGGTTTTGCTCGCGTTGCGGCTGATCAGGTGGCTTGCTCCCGGGGCTTCCGACCAGCTCTGGCCGGCTGTGTAGACGCGGGTCTTGCCGTCATCGACCTTGGATTCAATGGCGCCCGATACGACATAGGCGTAGATAAAGGCCGATTTGGCGTGATGATGCGGCACAGAAGACGCGCCCGGCGCGTAGTCCACTTCGACCGCGATCAGGGATTTCCCCGGAATATTGGGTATCGCCTGCTCGAAATTGGTGATGACTTTCTCGCCTGCCTCGTGTGCCGATGAGACGGCAGGCCAGGTGAGCATCGCCAAAGAGCAGAACGCCGCGACGATGGAGCGATTGATGAGCTGAGCCATGAGTGTGGGTGCCTGTTTGTGGATGGAGTGATCCCACTTTATTACGCCTTTGTTTCGAGGTAAAGTAGCTAAAATCGTTTTCTTTGTACGAAAAATCGGATAATCATGGCTCTGGATCGCCTCGAAGCAATGCGCGCCTTTTGCCGGATCGTGGAAGTCGGCGGTTTCAGCAAGGCGGCGGAATCATTGGGCTTGGCCACCACGACAGTGTCAGGCCAGGTCCTGTCACTGGAGAAGCTGTTGGGGATCAAGCTCCTGCATCGCAGCACCCGTAAAGTTTCGCCCACGGCCGAGGGCACGGCATACTATGCGCGCGCCCGTGCCCTGATCGACGAGGTGGACGAACTCGAGGCCTCGGTGTCGCAGAGCCATAATGTCGTCCGGGGCCGCGTCTCGGTCGAAATGCCGACTCCCGTGGGCATCCATCTGGTCATCCCCGCACTCCCGGACTTCACGGCAAGATTTCCCGAAATTCGGCTCGATATCGGCTGTAGTGAGCGCGTCGTGGATTTAGTGGAAGAGGGTATCGACTGCGCCATCCGGGGGGGGGCTCTGGCCGATCTCGCCCTGGTGTCCCGGGCCGTGGGGCAGATGCAGTTCTGCGCCTGCGCCGCGCCTTCCTATCTGGCAAGTGCGGCCGCGATCGATCATCCCTCCTGTTTGGCGCAACACCGATATCTGGGCTTCAGGTTTCCGGGGACGGGGAAGCAGTTCGTGCCCACGCTGACCCGTGGAAAGGAAAGCTTTACACTCGACCAGACCCCATTCATGTATTTCGACAATGGCAGTGTCGCCACTGCCGCCGCCGTTGCGGGTCTCGGTGTCGCCTTCCTGGCCCGGGCGGAAATCAACCATCACCTTCGTGCGGGCGAGCTTGTCGAAATTCTGAAGGACTGGAATATGGCAAGCATGCCGGTCTCGGTAGTCTATCCTTACACGCGGCGCCTGTCGGCCAAAGTGCGGGTGCTGACCGACTGGGTGGCCGAGCTTATGGCCAGCGACCCTTTGTGGAGCCAGTCCGGGTAATCGTTGAAAACAAAAATGGCCTCCCATCGGAGGCCATTGGCTTGCAAAGGAATGGGCGCTTACTTCGTGGCGCTGTTGTCCACGACCTTGGCGTCCTTCATCAGGCTCTTCTGGTAGTCGCCCAGGGCCTGTTGGCGCATCATTTCTTCCAGCTGCGGCTTCGCTTCGTCGAAGGACGGGAAGGCAACGGGGCGGACATCTTCGACCTGGATGATGTGCCAGCCGAATTGTGTCTTCACGGGTTCGGTGCTGGTGTCGCCCTTCTTCATGCTTTCCACGGCCTTGGCGAATTCCGGCACGTAGTTGGTGGTCGGGCCCCAGCCCAGTTCGCCGCCGTTCTTGCCGCTGCCGGTGTCGATGGAGTCTTTCTTCGCTGCGGCGTCAAAGCTGATTTTCTTTGCCTTGATCGACTTGATCAGGGCTTTGGCTGCGTCCTCGTCCTTGACCAGGATGTGGCGCAGCTTGTATTCCTTGCGATCGGCCTGTTCGGCCTTGATCGTGTCGTATTCCTTCTTCAGATTCGCGTCGGTGACGGGGTGATCCTTCAGGTACTTCGCCATCAGCGCGCGCACCAGGATGCTCTGCGTGGCCAGTTCGGTTTCCTGCTGGACGGCCGGGTCCTTTTGCAGGCCGGCCTTCTCGGCGGCCTGGACCGCCACCAGACGGTTGATCATTTCCTGTTTGACCTGGTCGCGCAACTGCGGCGTATCCTGGGCGCCCTGGCTGATCAGCAGGCTGACGAACTGGTCGAATTTGGCCTGGGAGATCCCCTGGCCGTTGACAGTGGCGATGTCCTTGGCGTAGACCGGCAAGGCCAACGAGCAAGCCAGGGCCACAGCAGCGATACGTTTCATGAAAGTCCTTCAGTTTGGGGAGTGATGGCCTCGATGGCCAATGCGTGAATCGGATGGGGCATCAGATCTCGCACGCAATCATACACAAGGCGATGACGCGCAAGGGTTCCCAGTCCCTCGAATTGTTTCGACATGATGCGCACGCGAAAGTGCCGTGCGCCGCCTTGGGCGCCTGCATGGCCGGCGTGCAGATGGGATTCGTCGACCAGATCCAGTGTGGCCGGCTCCAGGTGCCGCAGGCGCTGTGCGAGCAGTTCGCGCAAGTCGGCCGACGGCAGCGGGGACGCGGGGGTGGCATTGGTCATGAGGGGTCCGCGTCGTCCGCTGGTGAAGTGGGCGCGGGCTCATTGGCGGGGTCGGCCTGGATGTGCCGGCCCAGCCAGACTGACTGTACGACGACGAAGAGCAGCAGCAGGATCATCAGGCCGAAGACCTTGAAGTTCACCCACTGGGATTCCGTGAAGCGCCCGGAAAACGCGACGTACAGGTTCAGCGCCCCGGAGGCGATGAAGAAGCCCGCCCAGCTGTCGTTCAGGCGGCTCCAGGCACGTTCGGGCAGGGCGATCTTTTCGCCCATCAGACGGCGCATGAGATTGCGCCCCATGAGCACGCGCGAGCCCAGCAGGATCACCGCGAACAGCCAGTACAGGACGGTGGGCTTCCATTTGATGAAGGTATCGTCATGGAACAGCAGGGTTGCCCCGCCGAAGACGACGATTACCGTCAGGTTGATCCAGTGCGTGCCTTCGATGGCGCGGCCGGTCAACCGCAGCCAGAGGATCTGTGTGATCGCGGCGGCCATGGCCACGCCCGTGGCGACGTAGATGTCGGCAAAACGGAAAGCCAGAAAAAACAGGATGAGGGGGAAAAGGTCGAAAAGAAGTTTTTTCATTCGGCCGGGATGAATTTGAGGGAGAGGGAATTGATGCAGTAGCGCAGGCCCGTCGGGGCCGGGCCGTCATTGAAGACGTGTCCCAGATGCGCATCGCAGGTGGCGCACAGGATTTCCGTGCGGATCATGCCATGGCTGACGTCGCGTTCTTCGCGCACGCCGTCGGGGCGGATCGGTTCGAAGTAGCTGGGCCAGCCGCAACCGGCCTCGAATTTGGTGTCCGAGGCGAACAGGGGGGTGCCGCAACACACGCAAACATAGGTGCCGGTCTGGGTGGAATCCCAGTAGCGGCCGGTAAAGGGGCGTTCGGTGTGTTTCAGCCGCGTGACGGCGAATTCGTCCGGGGTAAGCTGCGCACGCCATTGGGCGTCAGTGCGCGTGACCTTGTCCACAGGAAACCAGCATCCAGTCTCGATTTCGATAACCTACTTATCTTAAACGACTTTTTATCTGATGTCCCGTCTTCGTCATCCCGCGTTGCACTTTGATGCGCCCCGGACGAAGCGACCCACTTCGCCGGGGATCCGGCGGCGGTGCACGCGATCCCGTAGGGGCGGCGTTTGCCGCGTACGGGAATTCAGCAGCAAATTGCGTCTGCCTGCGATAATATGACGCCCGTTCATGATTCATGCTGAAAACGGCCTGATTTGTAATCAAGGATTGCTTGATGGCGCGGTTTTGTCCTGCCACGCCACCGGCATCCCGGCTTGAAAACCAAACCACTCGGAGACAAACATGACATTTGCGCGTTCCTTTCGGCTGACCCTGGGTGCCGCCGCCCTGCTGGCTGCCCTGCCGCTGACGGTATCGGCCCAGATCAAGGTCGGTGTGACAGTTTCCGCCACCGGGCCGGCGGCTTCGTTGGGCATTCCCGAGCGCGATACCGTGGCCTTGTTGCCGACGGAAATCGGCGGCCAGAAGGTGCAGTACATCGTGCTGGACGACGCCACGGATACGACTCAGGCCGTCAAGAACATCCGCAAGTTCACGGCCGACGATCATGTCGACGTCGTGCTGGGTACGTCGGTGACGCCGGCTTCGCTGGCCATGTCGGATGTGGCAGCCGAAACGAAGACGCCCATGATCAGTGTCGCGGCCAACGCGAAACTGGTCGAGCCGGTGGATGGCCCGCGCAAATGGGTCTTCAAGACGCCGCAGAACGACGCGCTGATGGCCAGCGCCCTGGCTGACGCCATGGTCAAACAAAAGGTCAAGACCCTGGGCTTCATCGGCTTCAGCGACGCCTACGGCGACGGCTGGCTGCAGGAAATGAAGGCGGCAGCCGAAGCCAAGGGCATCAAGGTCGTCGCGGCCGAACGGTTTGCCCGCCCGGACACCAGCGTGACGGGCCAGGTGTTGAAGTTGCTGGCCGCCCGTCCGGACGGCATTCTGATCGCGGCTTCGGGTACGCCGGTGGCTCTGCCGCAGCGCGAACTGGTCGAGCGTGGCTACAAAGGCAAGATCTATC
This sequence comes from Castellaniella sp. MT123, assembly GCF_039614765.1. Classification (NCBI taxonomy): domain Bacteria; kingdom Pseudomonadati; phylum Pseudomonadota; class Betaproteobacteria; order Burkholderiales; family Alcaligenaceae; genus Castellaniella; species Castellaniella sp. MT123. Next base: position 1,816,147 of record NZ_CP154879.1, on the reverse strand, counting down.
AGACCCACGGTGCGGCCAACAGCGACGTGCTGCGGGTGTGCGGCAAGGCCTGCAATGGCATGATCCTGCCGGCCGGCCCGCTGCTGGTCGCCGAACAGCTGCCCGACAGCAACCCGGCCAAAAAGAGCGCTCTGGCGTACGTCCATGCCTACGAGGCGAAATATGGCCCGGGCACGACCAACACCTTCGGTGGCCACATGTGGGATGCGGGTCAGCTGATCAACGACGCCATTCCCCGTGCGCTGAAGACCGGTGCGAAGCCCGGCACGCCGGAATTCCGGGCCGCCCTGCGGGATGCCCTGGAACAGGTCCACGAGCTGCCCGCCTCCCAGGGGATCTTCAACATGAGCCCCACGGACCACGCCGGTCTGGACAAGCGAGGTCGCGTGATGGTCCAGGTCGTCAATGGCAAGTGGACCTATCAACCGGATCTGTAAGCATGCGGCCATATCGACACATCCACGCGGGCGGCGCCCCGCGCAATCCCGGTAGGGCAGGTGGGGCATGGATCTGACGATTGCCCTGATCCTGCTGCAGGATGGCATCCTCAATGGGGCGATCTACGCCCTGTTGGGACTGGCGCTGGTGCTGGTGTTCCTGGTCACCCGCGTGATCTTCATTCCGCAAGGCGAGTTCGTCACCTTCGGCGCGCTGTCGTTGGCCTTCCTCGCCAACGGCCGTGTGCCCGGGACCGCGTATCTGCTGCTTCTGCTGGGTGTCCTGACGTGCCTGGTCGAGGCGGTGTCGGCCTGGCGCACGCACCAGTGGCGGGGCTACGGCCGCACCCTGGCCTGGGCGCTGATCCTGCCGCTGGCGCTGCTGGCCCTTGCGCCAATGGCCGCGGCGCCAGGGGTGCCGCTGGCGTTGCGTGTGCTGTTCGCGCTGGCGCTGGTGATCCCCCTGGGGCCGATGATTTACCGGCTGGTCTACCAGCCGGTGGAACAGGCCAGCGTGCTGGTTTTGCTGATCATTTCCGTGGCGGTGCATTTCGCCCTGACGGGGCTGGGCCTGCTGTTCTTCGGTGCCGAGGGCTGGCGCACGCCTGCGCTGGTCGAGGGCACCGTGCAAATCGGTCCCGTGGCCTGGACGGCTCAGACCTTTGCCGTGCTGGGGACCTGTGTGGTCTTGATTGCCGCCTTGTGGTTGTTCTTTGGCCGGACCCTGTATGGCCGTGCATTGCGGGCGACGGCGGTCAACCGCCGGGGCGCCCGCCTGGTCGGGATCAGCACGCGGGTGGCCGGCGGACTGACCTTCACCCTGGCGGCCGCCATCGGCGCGCTGTCGGGCATGCTGATCGCCGCCATCACCACCATCTATTACGACACGGGCTTCCTGATCGGTCTGAAGGGGTTCGTGGCCGCCATTTTCGGAGGGCTCATCAGCTATCCGGCCGCCGCGGCCGGCGCGCTGTTCGTGGGCGTCCTGGAAGCCTTTTCCTCATTCTGGGCCAGCCCTTTCAAGGAAGCCATCGTGTTCACCCTGATCATTCCGGTCCTGCTGTGGCGTTCGTTGGGCAGTGTCCAGCTGGACGAGGAGGACTGACGTGACGCGGACTCGTCTGATCCAGACCCTGGGCCTGGTCGCGCTGGCGCTGTTGCCGTGGATTCCAGGGGTGCCGCCGTTCTGGATCACGCAGATGAACTACATCGGGCTCTATGGCCTGGTGGTGCTGGGGCTGGTCCTGCTGACCGGCGTCGGGGGGCTGACGTCCTTCGGGCAATCGGCCTTCGTGGGGCTGGGGGCCTATACCACCGCCTGGCTGACGACCGCGATCGGGGTCTCGCCCTGGCTGGGGCTTCTGGCCGGCCTGCTGCTCACCTGCTTGGTCGCCTACGCGCTGGGCGCGATCACCTTGCGCCTGTCAGGCCATTATCTGCCCTTGTGCACGCTGGCCTGGTGCCTGGCGCTGTATTACCTGTATGGCAATCTGGATTTTCTGGGGCGCTACGACGGCATCGCCGGCATCCCGCCGCTGTATCTTGGCAGCTGGTCCCTGAGCGCCAGCGAATCCATGTACGTGTTGATCTGGCTGGTCCTGCTGCTGGCCCTGTGGGCGACGCGCAACCTGCTCGATTCGCGGGCCGGCCGCGCGATCCGGGCGCTGCGCAGCGGCTCCATGGCCGAATCCTTCGGGGTCGATCTGGCGCACTACAAGGTCGTCATCTTCGTCTATGCCGCTTTGCTGGGCAGCGTATCGGGCTGGTTGTACGCGCATATGCAGCGGGCCGTCAGCCCCAGCCCGTTCGGTCTGGGCTACGGCATCGAATACCTGTTCATGGCGGTGGTGGGCGGATCCGGCAGCGTGTGGGGTGCGGTCGCGGGTGCCGCCACCATCCTCATCATCAAAGATCAGCTGCAGAACGTACTGCCCAAGCTCGTCGGGACGGGCGTCAATCTGGAACTGCTGGCCTTCGGCGTGCTGATGATCCTGGTGCTGCAGTTTGCGCGCGGCGGGCTGTGGCCCGTCCTGGCACGCATCGGGCGGTGGCTGGGGCTGGGCGGGGAACCCGCCCGGCGCGCAGCGGCCTGGTACGCCGATGCGGCCGATCTGCCGCGGCGGCGCCCGCCCCAGGCGGGTGAGACCGTGCTCGAGGTCGATCGGGTCCGCAAGGAATTCGGCGGCCTGGTGGCGGTCAACGACATCAGTTTCCGCCTGCGCGCCGGCGAAATCATGGGGCTGATCGGCCCCAATGGCGCGGGCAAGAGCACGACCTTCAATCTGATCAGTGGCGTGCTGCCGCTCAGCGGCGGCCAGGTGCGCTTCATGGGAGACCGTATCGACGGCCGGCCAGCGCACGACATCGCTCGCCGGGGTCTGGTGCGCAGCTTCCAGCATGTGCAGCTATTGCCGGACATGAGCGTGCTGGACAATGTGGCCTTGGGGGCCCACCTGCGCAGCCGGGCCGGTGTGGCCGCCGCGGCGCTGCGGCTGGATCGCGTCAGCGAAGCCTCGTTGCTGAAGGAAGCCGCGCGCCAGCTCGAACGCGTCGGCCTGGGCGACGTCATGGAGCAGCCCGCGGGCAGCCTGCCGCTGGGCCGCCAGCGCATCGTGGAGATCGCGCGAGCGCTGTGCGGGGACCCGATCCTGCTGTTGCTCGATGAACCGGCCGCCGGCCTGCGCTATCAGGAAAAGCAGGCGCTGGCCGCGGTCCTGGATCAGTTGCGGCACGATGGCATGAGCCTGCTGTTGGTGGAACACGACATGGATTTCGTCATGAAGCTGACCGACCATCTGCTGGTCATGGATTTTGGCACGCAGCTGGCGGAAGGCATCCCGGCCGACATACGGACCAATCCGGCGGTGGTGGAGGCTTATCTGGGCGGTCAGGACGATGACTGGGAAATCGTGCCGGCCGCCGGCCACAGGGTGAATGCATGATGGGCGCTCCCGAGACACTGCTGTCCGTTCAAGGACTGTCCGCGCAATACGGCAAGGTCGCAGCCCTGGATCCGCTGGATCTGACGGTGGGCCGAGGCCAGATCGTCACCGTGATCGGCGCGAACGGGGCCGGCAAGTCCACCCTGCTCAATGCCCTGATGGGGGCCCTGCCGCAGCGCGGGCATAGCCACGGCAAGATCCTGTTCCAGGGACAGGCGATCCAGGACTGGGATATCGAGCGCCGGGTGGGGTTGGGCCTGACGCTGGTGCCGGAACGTCGGGAACTCTTTGCCAGCATGTCGGTGCACGACAACCTGCTGCTGGGTGGCTTCCGGCTGTATCGGGCGGGCGTGCGTGGCTGGCAGGATACGCTGGACGAGGTCTACACCCTGTTCCCCCGTTTGCGCGAAAGGGCGGACCAGGCGGCCGGCACCCTGTCGGGCGGGGAACGCCAGATGCTGGCTGTGGGGCGTGCCCTGATGGCGCGGCCGTCGCTGCTCATGCTGGATGAACCCAGCCTGGGCCTGGCACCCCGGGTCGTCCGGGAAATCTTCCAGACCATTGCTCAGTTGCGCAACGCCGGCGTGTCGATCCTGCTGGTCGAACAGAACGCCCGCGCCGCCCTGCACGTGGCCGATGCCGGCTACGTGCTGGAAACCGGAGCAGTCGTCCTGCAAGGCGAAGCGCGGATGCTCGCCGGCCACCCCCGAGTCATCGAAAGCTATTTAGGGCTTGCGGGGACACAGAAGAGTCATTGATGACTCTTCTGTGCCAGGCAAGTCCGAGCGGCATGCCGGCCGCGAAGTGGGATGCCATTTCTCTGCTCCGGCGGGTTCATTCGCATTGACACCTTCAAGCCGGCGACGATAACCTCGGATGGAAAGACCCCCTAGGGTGCTTGTCCGGACCTGTTTTCTGTGGGGCCTTACAGATCGATAACCCACGGAGACAGTCTATGAAGACGAAGCGGTTGTTGCTGTGCATGGCGCTTTCCGCCGCGTTGCCCCAGTTCGCGGGCGCGGCCGAACCCCTGCGGATCGGGGTCCTCAACGATCAATCAGGCCTCTACTCGGATTTTGGCGGGGTGACGTCGGTCACGGCAGCGAAGATGGCGGTCCAGGATTTTGGCGGTCAGGTGTTGGGCCGCAAGATCGAGGTCCTGTCGGCCGACCACCAGAACAAGACGGACGTGGGGACTTCGATCGCACGTAAATGGTTCGACGTGGACCACGTCGAGATGATCGGCGACCTGACCAATTCGGCGGTGGCGCTGGCCGTTCAAGGCCTGGCCCAGGAAAAGGGCAAGATCACCATCGCGTCCGGGCCGTTCTCGGCGGCCCTGACGGGCAAGGCGTGTTCCCCCACCGGATTCCATTGGGCCTTCGACACCTATGCCTCGTCGGTCGGCACCGCCACCGGCCTGGTCAAGGAAGGCGCCAAGACCTGGTTCATCCTGGGCGCCGACTATGCCTACGGCAAGCAGTTGGCGGCCGACCTGACCAAGGTCGTCGACAAGAACGGCGGCAAGGTCGTCGGCGAGGTCTTCCACCCGGTAGGCACGTCCGATTTTGCGTCCTTCCTGCTGCAGGCCCAGTCCTCCAAGGCGCAGGCGGTGGCGCTGGCCAACGCGGGGGCCGATACCAGCAACAGCATCAAACAGGCGGCGGAATTCGGCCTGACCAAGGGCGGGCAGAAACTGGTTGCCCTGGGTATCGTGATCAGCGACGTGCACGCTCTCGGGCTGGAAAAGGCCCAAGGCCTGGTGGCGACCACACCGTTCTACTGGAATCGCGACGATGCCAGCCGGAAATTCTCCGCGCGCTTCATGAAGCTGACCAATCGCGAGCCCGGCATGGTCCAGGCCAGCGTGTATTCCTCGACGTTGCACTACCTGCAGGCGGTCAAGGCAGCCGGCACGACCGATGGCAAGGCGGTGGCGGAAAAAATGCGCGAGCTGCCCGTCAACGACTTCTTTGCGCACAACGGTGTAGTCCGCAAGGACGGTTGGATGGCCCACGACATGTATCTGGTCGAGGTCAAGACGCCCAAGGAGTCCAAGGGGCCATGGGATTATTACAAGATCCTGCGCACGTTGCCCGCCAGTCTGGTGTCCGTGCCGCTGTCCGAGAGCACCTGCCCGCTGGTCAAGAAGGGCTGAGCAAACCTTGCCGCCAGGAACCCGGATGGGATCTTGGCGGCATTGGCCTGACCTGGCGGGAATTCTGCCCAGAAAAAATCCCGGCTCTTTTCAGAGCCGGGATTTTTCATGCTGTCCTGGCGCGGGCGCCGGGTCAGCTGGCGGCTTTGGTGGCGCGTCTGGTCTGCAGGCGGTGCAGCCATTCGCCGACGATGCCGCGGCGGAAGGTCAGCACGCAGATGACGAAGATCAGGCCGATGACGATCGTCACCGATTCGCCCAGCACGCGGAACCACGCGATGCCGGTTTCCTGCATCAGGAAGCGGCCGATGTCGCCGACCTTGTTTTCCAGGGCCACGACGATGATGGCGCCCAGCACCGGGCCGGTGAGCGTGCCCATGCCGCCGATGAGCGTCATCAGGATGACCATGCCCGACATCTGCCAGGTGGCGTCCGAGAGCGTGGCCGAGACGAAGACCACCGATTTGGTGGCGCCGGCCAGGCCGGACAGGGTCGCCGAGAGCACGAAGGCCAGCAGCTTGAAGCGATCGACGTGGTAGCCCAGCGAGATCATGCGGGGTTCGTTCTCGCGGATGGCCTTGAGGGCCTGCCCGAAGGGGGAGTGCACCGTGCGCCAGATCAGGGCGTAGCCCAGCACGAAGATGGCCATGACGACGTAGTACAGATTGATGTCGCGGTTCAGGTCCAGCCCCAGGATGCTGCCGCGCGGGATGCCCTGCAGCCCGTCCTCGCCGCCGGTGAAGGGGGCCTGCAGGAAGTAGAAGAACAGCATCTGCGACAGCGCCAGGGTGATCATGGCGAAATAGATGCCGCTGCGCCGGATGGAGAGGATGCCGAAGATCAGGCCCAGCAGGGCGGCGCAGGCGGTGCCGAACACCAGGCCGCTGGCTGTCGGCCAGCCCCAGACGGCAAGCGCCTGGCCGCAGGTGTAGCCGGCCAGCCCCAGAAAGGCGGCATGGCCGAAGGACAGCAGGCCGGTGTAGCCCAGCAGCAGGTTGAAGGCGCAGGCAAACAGCGCATAGCACATGACCTTCATGATGAAGATCGGATAGGCGCCCAGTTCGGGGAGCACCGCGATCACGACGATGGCGATCAGGTAGCCAAGCAGTTGACGATTCATGATTCCTTCCCGAAAAGCCCCGCCGGGCGCAGCAGCAGCACGATCACCATGATGATGAACACCACGGTGGTGGAGGCTTCCGGCCAGAAGACCTTGGTGAAGCCTTCGATGACGCCCAGCCCCAGGCCGGTGACGATCGAGCCCATGATCGAGCCCATGCCGCCGATGACGACCACGGCGAACACCACGATGATGAGGTTCGAGCCCATGAGCGGGGACACCTGCAGGATGGGGGCCGCCAGCACGCCGGCGAAGGCGGCCAGCGCGACCCCGGCCCCGAAGGTGAGCGAGATCATGAGCGGGACGTTGACGCCGAAGGCCTCGACCAGTTTGGCGTTCTCGGTGCCGGCGCGCAGCAGCGCGCCCAGGTGGGTTTTCTCGATCAGGAACCAGGTGATCAGGCAGACGAGCACCGAGGCGACCACGACCCAGGCGCGGTAGATCGGCAGGTACATGAAGCCCAGGTTCACGCCGCCTTGCAGCAGGGCGGGCGTGGAGTAGGGCTGGCCCGATACCCCGTAGGCGCTGCGAAAGACCCCTTCGATGATGAGGGCCAGGCCGAAGGTGAGCAGCAGCCCGTACAGGGGGTCGAGCTTGTACAGGTGGCGCAGCAGCAGGCGTTCGAGCAGGATGCCGAAGAGCCCGACGACGATGGGCGAGATGACGAGCATCACCCAGTAGTTCAACCCCAGGTACTGCAGGCCCAGCCAGGCGACGAAGGCGCCCAGCATGTAGAGCGCGCCGTGAGTGAAATTGATGATGTTGAGCAGGCCGAAGATGATGGCCAGCCCCAGGGAGAGGACGGCGTAAAAGGAGCCGTTGACCAGACCCAGCAAGAGCTGGCCGAGCAGGGCCTGGATGGGTACACCGAAAAGTTCTGTCATAGGGCTGCGGCAAAGGCGGATGACGGGAGCGCTGGCTGACAGGCCAGGCCCCGCCGCTATGCGGCGAGGCCTGGCCTGTCAGGCGTCGTGATTAGCTCTTGAGCAGGGGGCAGGTGGACTGAGATTCCGGACCGTAGACCGATTCGGCCGGCAGGTCGCGGATGATGTTGTAGTAATCCCAAGGTGCCTTGGACTGGTCGGGGCGCTTGACCTGGGCCAGGTACATGTCGTGCATCATCAGGCCGTCCTTCCGGATATAGCCGTTTTTGACGAACATGTCGTTGATTTTGTGGGATTTCAGGTATTGCATGACGGTGTCGCCGTCGTCGCTGCCCGTGGCCTTGACGGCTTCCAGGTAGGTGCGGGCGGCGGAGTAGTCGCCCGCCTGCAGGAACGACGGTGCCCGGTTGTGCTTGTCAAAGAAGCGCTTGGCCCAGGCGCGGGAGGCGTCGGTCTGGTTCCAGTACCAGGGCGTGGTCAGGTACAGGCCCGCCGTGTTGTCCAGCCCCAGCGAGTGGATGTCGTTGATGAACACCAGCAGACCAGCGAGTTTCATGGTCTTGGTGATGCCGAATTCCTTCGCGGCCTTGACCGAATTGATGAAGTCGCCCCCCGCGTTGGCCAGCCCCAGCACCTGGGCGCCGGAGCTCTGGGCCTGCAGCAGGAAGGACGAGAAATCGGTGGTGGACAGCGGCGCGCGTACTTCGCCCAGGACCTTGCCGCCGTCGGCCTTCACGACTTTGGCCGTATCCTGTTCCAGCGAATGGCCGAAAGCGTAGTCGGCGGTCAGGAAAAACCAGGTCTTGCCGCCTTCGCGCACCACGGCCGAACCGGTGCCGTGGGCCAGGGCCGTCGTGTTGTAAGCGTAGTGCACCGTGTAGGGTGTGCACTTGTCATTGGTCAGCAGCGAAGAGCCCGGGCCGATCGCGATGAAGGGCTTTTTCTTTTCGGCTGCCACGCCGGCCATGGCCAGCGCCGTCGCGGAGTTGGTGCCCCCAACCAGCATGTCCAGGTGTTGGGTGTCGAACCAGTCGCGGGCGCGGGCCGAGGCAATGTCGGCCTTGTTCTGGTGGTCGGCCGTCAGCAGCTCGATCTTTTTCCCGTTGATTTCCCCGCCCATGTCGGCGATCGCCATGCGGATCGCGTCGGCGCCTGCCTGGCCGTCGACGTCGCCGTACACACCCGACATGTCGGTGATGAAACCAATGCGGATGACATTGTCGGATATCCCGGCAGCCTGAGCGGAAAGGCCAAATCCCAGGCCCGCAACGGCCAGTGCAGCGGATAGGGTACGCAGTTTCATGGGAAATCTCCTGAGGTGGCCGGCTGAGCCGGCAGGTAGGGTGAAGGAAGAGGATATGGCGTCGTCAGACGCCCAGCAGGCTGTCGAGTGTTGTCTGCTTTTCCTGCAGTTGTGCCGCAGGGAATTCCTCGACGATCTGGCCATGTTCCATGACATAGAAATGGTCGGCCAGCGGAGCGGCGAAGCGGAAATTTTGTTCCACCATGACGATGGTGTAGCCCTTGGATTTGAGGGTGGTGATCATGCGGGCCAGCGCCTGGACGATGACCGGGGCGAGGCCCTCGGAGATTTCGTCGAGCAGCAGCAGATTGGCGCCCGTGCGCAGGATGCGCGCGACGGCCAGCATCTGCTGTTCGCCACCCGACAGGCGCGTGCCGGGCGAATGGCGACGTTCCAGCAGATTGGGGAACATGTCGTAGATTTCGGCGAGCGACATGCCCCCGCCCAGCGTGTTGCCCACGGTGGGGGGCAGCAGCAGGTTTTCCTCGCAGGATAGCGACGCGAAGATGCCGCGTTCTTCCGGGCAGTAGCCGATGCCCAGGTGGGCGATGCGGTAGGTGGGCAGATGGATGGATTCGGTGCCGTGGATGCGCACCGAGCCGGTGCGCCGGCTGGTCAGGCCCAATAGCGCGCGCAGCGTGGTGGTGCGCCCGGCGCCATTGCGCCCCAGCAGCGTGACCACCTGGCCGGGATCGACGCGCATGTTGACGCCATGCAGGACATGGGATTCACCGTACCAGGCCTGCAGGTTGGAGATTTCGAGTGCGGGTGCGCTCATGATGCCCCCTTGGCGCTGCGTGCCGTTTCCCCCAGAGGGAATTCGCACTTGGGGCGGCCCGGCGTGCTCATGCGTGTGCTCCTTCGAGTTCGCCCTGGGTCGTACCCATGTAGGCTTCCATGACGGCGGGGTTGTTGGAAACGGTGGTGTAGTCGCCTTCGGCCAGGACCGCGCCGCGAGCCAGCACGGTGATGCGGTCGGCGATGGAGGAGACGACCTTCATGTTGTGTTCGACCATGAGGATGGTGCGTCCGGCGCCGACCTGCTGGATGAGCTGGGTGACGCGATCGACGTCCTCGTGGCCCATGCCCTGGGTGGGTTCGTCCAGCAGCATCAGGCTGGGTTCCATGGCCAACGTGGTGGCGATTTCGAGGGCGCGCTTGCGTCCGTAGGGCAGATTGACGGTGATTTCGTCGGCGAAGTCGGCCAGGCCGACCTCGTCGAGCAGTTCCATGGCGCGGGCGTTCAGGTGATTGAGGGTATTGTCGCTGCGCCAGAAATGAAAGGAGGTGCCGGTGTTGCGCTGCAGCGCGATGCGCACGTTGTCGAGCACGGAGAGCTGCGGGAAGACGGCGGAGATCTGGAACGACCGGATGATGCCTTTGCGGGCGATCTCGGCGGGACGGTCGCCCGTGATTTCCTGGCCGTCGAAGAGGATCTGGCCGCGGGTGGGCGTCAGGAATTTGGTGAGCAGATTGAAGCAGGTGGTCTTGCCCGCGCCGTTGGGGCCGATGAGCGCGTGGATGTGGCCGCGCTGGACCTTCAGATCGACGGCGTCGACGGCGACAAATCCAAGGAAGGCCTTGGTTAGCTGGCGAGTTTCGAGGATGATGGATTGGTCCGTGCCCATATTGCCCAGAGTTCCCTTTCGCAGTGCAACGCCGTGTGGCGGAATGCTTCAAGTATCGGTCGGTTTGGTCCTTGCCTCCATAGGGGTTTTACAGGGTTGTCGGGCCGGTTTCGCTGTTTGTTGCGTTGCGTCATGCTGTGACCGCATCGCGGTCGGCGACAACCGGGTCTGATGCGGGCGCCGGCCCTGAAATGGGTCGTCCGTCAGTCCCCCGGGCGGGTCTTGTCCGGGTATTCGCACAGATCGCTCAGGATGCATTGCGGGCATTTTGGCTTGCGCGCCACGCAGACGTAGCGGCCATGAAGAATCAGCCAGTGGTGCGCATCCAGCAGATAGTCTTTGGGAACGCGCCGCAACAGCGCCTGTTCGACGGCCAGGACGGTCTTGCCGGGGGCGATGCCCGTGCGGTTGGCTACGCGAAAGATGTGGGTATCGACCGCCATGGTGGGCTGGCGAAAGGCGGTGTTCAGGATGACATTGGCGGTCTTGCGGCCGACGCCGGGCAGGGCTTCCAGGTCTTCGCGGCGGTCCGGAACCTGGCCGCCGTGGCGTTCCAGCAGCAGCTCGCAGGTGCGGATGACGTTGCGCGCCTTGGTCTTGTACAGGCCGATGGTGCGGATGGCATCCGACAGTCCGGCCTCTTCGAGTGCGAGCAGGCCTTCGGGTGTGCCGTGTTCGGGGAAGAACTTGCGGGTTGCCAGGTTGACCGAGCGGTCGGTGGCCTGGGCCGAGAGCATGACGGCGATCAGCAACTGGAAGGTACTGCCATATTCCAGCTCGGTCCTGGGTTCCGGGTTGGCCTCGCGCAGGCGGCGGAAGCATTCTTCGACGGCGGCGCGCTTCATGATCGCCGTGCGCGCGCGCGGGCCAGAGCCTGGGCGATGCGATCCTGTTTGTCGTGATCGTCGGATGGGGTGGCCAGCGCCGGCTTGTTGGCCAGCGTGCGGGCGGCGGGGCCCGCCGACTCGGCGTGCCGGCCCAGCAGCCGGGTGTTGCGGGCCTGGTAGCGCTGCCGGGCCGCGCCGGCGTCTTCGGGGGTCCAGTCACGTCCGGCGGGGACCATCGTGATGCAGTCCACGGGGCAGGGGGTCACGCAGCGTTCGCAGCCGGTGCAGTCGTCCGCGATCACCGTATGCATGCTCTGATTGGCGCCCAGGATGGCGTCGACCGGACAGGCCTGAATGCACAGGGTGCAGCCGATGCAGTGTTCCTCGTCGATGAGGGCAACGCGAAAAGGCTGGTGGGTCCCGCAGTCCGGGTCAAGGGGATGCGCGGGGCGGTCCAGCAGATGCGACAGTGCTTCGATCGTTCGTGGCCCGCCCGGGGGACAGCGATTGGTGTCGGCCAGCCCCTGCGCCATGGCTTGCGCATAGGGGCGGCAGCCGTCATAGCCGCATTGTGTGCACTGCGTTTGCGGCAACAGGGCATCGAGGGCGTCGATCAGTGAAGACATGGCAAAGGAAGGCCGGGGCGCGAGCCCCGGCGGCCCTGACAGGGCGGTTCAGGCGTGCGCGCGGATGAACGAGGAGATTTTAGGACAGATCTGCGCGCGCCAGCGGCGCCCTGAGAAAATGCCGTAATGACCGCAACCGGCGGCGGTGTGCGCTTCGCGCATGCCATCGGGCAGGCTGGCGCACAGATCGTGCGCCGCGTGGGTCTGGCCTTCGCCTGAAATGTCGTCCAGTTCGCCCTCGATCGTCAGCAGGGCGGTCTTGCGGATCGCGGTGGGTTCGACGAGCTGGCCGTCGATTGTCCAGGTACCGCGCGGCAGGCGGAATTCCTGAAACACGGTGCGGATTGTGTCCAGGTAGAACTGCGCCGGCATGTCCAGCACGGCATTGTATTCGTCGTAGAAGCGGCGGTGGGCTTGCGCGTCGCTGTCGTCGCCGCGCAGCAGGTCCAGGTAGAAATCGTAATGGGATTTCACGTGACGATCCGGGTTCATGGCAACGAAGCCGGCGTGCTGCAGGAACCCGGGGTAGACCAGCCGCCCGGCGCCCACATAACGGGGCGGGACGCGGTGGATCAGGTTGTCCTCGAACCAGGCGTAGGGTTTCGTCGTCGCCAGCCGGTTGACCTGAGTGGGGGACCGGCGCGTGTCGATGGGACCGCCCATCATGATCATGGTGCGTGGCTGACAGGGCGCATCGGTACTGGCCAGCAGGGAAACCGCGGCCAGGACCGGCACGGTGGGCTGGCAGACGGAAATCACATGGGTGTCCGGGCCCAAGTGAACCAGAAACGCCTGGATATAGTGGACGTAGTCGTCCAGGCCGAAGGTGCCATCGGCGATCGGGACCATGCGTGCGTCGATCCAGTCGGTGACGTAGACGTCGTGGCTGGGCAGCAGCGCACGGACCGTGTCGCGCAGCAGGGTGGCATGGTGGCCCGACAGGGGGGCCACCAACAGGACACGGGGGTCCTGCCGGGTGGTTTCGCGGCGGAAGTGCACCAGGTGGCAGAATGGCTGGGCCAGCGCGATGTCTTCGTGGACGGCGGTTTCACGCCCATCGATCGTGGTGAATGGCAGGTTCCAGGCGGGTTTCTGGTAGTCCTTGCCCACGCGGTGGGCCAGTTCGTAGGCGGCCGCGAACTGGCGGGACAGCGGCGTGTAGGCCAGCGGACTGTAAGGATTGGAAAAGAGTTGGGATCCCGTTTCCGTGAAGGCGGTAAACGGAGCGAGGAGGGAGCGTTGCAGCTCATGGAGGTCGTACAGCATGGTGGTGCGTTCCGGTCGGTCTGCCCCGGCGCAGATCGTGCGCCGGACTATGGGGTCTGCAGGTTTAAGTTACCGGTAATCGTTACTATGCGCTACGGTAAATACCCGGAATTTGTGATTCCGGGGATCGAAATGTGGGCTTTTGCAGACAACGGACAGGCCGACGCGATTCACGTAAGCCAATCCGTTTTGGGCGTGTGGGTGGTGCTTCGTGTCGGATGTTGTCCGGTTCGGTGGCGATCAGGCGCGTTCGAGGTATTTGAGCTTGTCGGCCACGCCGTTCCAGTCGTCGGCGCCGTCCAGGGCGGCGATCGAGCGGTTGATGGGCTTGAATTCGGGGGACAGTTCCGCATTCAGCGGGATGAAATCGACCTGGTCCTGCGGCACGTCTTCTTCGGCGAAGATGGCGTTGGCGGGACATTCGGGCACGCAGACGGCGCAGTCGATGCATTCTTCGGGATCGATCACCAGGAAGTTGGGCCCTTCGCGGAAACAGTCCACCGGACAAACATCGACGCAGTCGGTAAATTTACATTTGATACAGTTTTCGGTGACGACGTGGGTCATGGGTGCTCCGGCAGGCAAACAGGGACCTGAAAAGGGCCTCCCGGGATTTTACCGAATTTGGCAGGGAGAACCCGGAGAGCCCGATATGCGGTCAGGGGTGGAGGCGATCACAGCAACAGGGCCGCCAGGGTGCCGCCCAGTTCAGCGCCGCGATCGAGCCATTCGGCCGGGACGGTCTTGGGGGCCAGGATGGCTTCGGGAGTCTGGGCGTGCATCGGCACGATCAAGGCAGGTGCAATCAGGTTCAGGCGCCAGCCGGTGCAGATACGCTCCAGCTGACGCCTGGCGCCGTCGCCGTCCGAGCCGGCGGTGATGATCAGGCCGTAAGGGCGGCCATTGAGCCGATCCAGGACGGCGTAGTAGTTGCGATCCAGGCATTCCTTCATGGCGCCGCTCAGGGCGGCCAGGTTCTCGGGGGTGGCGAACAGGTAGCCGTCGGCGGCCAGCAGATCGGCCGGCTGTACCTCGGCCGCCGGGCTGACCCGCAGATCGAACCGGCCGCCGGCCTGGAGTTCGTCGGCCACGGCGCGTGCGCCCACGGCGGCGGCATCCGCCATCTGCCGGGCGGCGCCTGTGCGTGAATGCCAGATGATCAGCAGGCGTTGGGCCATGGGTGCGCACGCAAGGGGAATGACTCAAGTAGTATAGAGGGGTGGTGTGCACCGAGCCATTTTCAGTCGTCATGAGCGTTCCCTCGCAAACGGTTCTTACCGATCCCTTCAACCCGGAATGGTTCCAGGCCGCCTCACGGGGGCTGGACGCCGCCGGCGGCGCATTGCTGCGGCAGGCGGTCGACTGGGTGCGGGAACCGCTGCGCCAGGTACGGGCCAGCACGGGCGAACCGCTGGATTCCCATTGCGCGGCAGTCGCGCTGATCCTGCGGGATCTGGGGTCGGATGCCGCCACGCGGGCGGCGGCGCTGCTGGCGGTGCAGCCGGTGCCGGCGGGCGATGTGGCGCGCTCCGATCCCCTGCGCAAGGCTTTCGGGCCGGAAATCACGACCCTGGTGCAGGGCGTGCGGGCATTGCTGCATCTGGGGGCCATGGCGGGACGCGCCGGAGGCGACTCCGGCGCCGACCAGAAGGAAATGCAGCGCAAGATGCTGCTGGCGATGGCCGCCGACCTGCGCATTGTCCTGCTGCGCCTGGCGTCGCGCCTGCAGTCGCTGCGATGGCATGCGGCCACACGGACGCCCTGTCCCCCCGCATTCGCCCGTGAAACCATGGCGCTGTACACTCCGCTGGCCAATCGGCTGGGTATCTGGCAGCTCAAATGGGAAATGGAGGACCTCTCCTTTCGTTTCCTGGAGCCCGACACCTACAAGGCCATCGCCCTCCAGCTCGAGGAAAAACGCGCCGAGCGCGAAGCCTTCATCGAGGACGTCGTGGCCCGGTTGCAGGCGGCCCTGGACGAATCGCACATCCAGGCCGACATCAGCGGCCGGCCCAAACACATCTACAGCATCTGGAACAAGATGCGGATCAAGCATCTGGAATTCCAGCAACTGTTCGATCTGCGGGCTCTGCGTGTCATCGTGGCCGATGAACGGACCTGCTATGCGGTGCTGGCCCTGGTCCATGCCCTGTGGACGCCGGTGCCCGACGAGTTCGACGACTATATTGCCCGGCCCAAGCCCAATGGCTACCGGTCGCTGCACACGGTCGTGGCCGATGCCCAGGGGCGGGCCTTCGAGGTGCAGATCCGCACCCAGGACATGCACCAGTTCGCCGAGTTCGGTATGGCGGCGCACTGGCGCTACAAGGAAGCCGGTGCCCGGGGCGGACAGGTTTCGGCCTCCGGTGACTACGATCAGAAGATCTCCTGGATGCGCCAGTTGCTGGCCTGGAAGGAAGACGGCGGCGCCGCGCCGGCACCCGAAATTCCGCACGGCGATCGGCACATCTACGTGATGACCCCGCAGGCCCGGGTGCTGGAGTTGCCGGAAGGTGCCACGCCGGTCGATTTCGCCTATCTGCTGCATACCGATCTGGGTCATCGCTGCCGGGGGGCGCGGGTGGATGGGCAGATGGTGCCGCTGTCCACACCGCTGCGGACAGGCCAGACGGTGGAGATCATCGCCGCGAAATCCGGCGGGCCGTCGCGTGACTGGCTCAATCCCCAGCTGAACTACCTGGCCAGCCCGCGTGCCCGGTCCAAGGTCCGGGCCTGGTTCAACGCGGTGGAACTGCAGCAGCGCATCGCCCAGGGGCAGACGCTGGTCGAAAAAGAGCTGCAGCGGCTGGGCCGGACGGCCGTCAATCAGGAACACCTGGCCCAGCAACTGGGGTTCGCCCGGGCCGACGATCTGTACGTGGCCGCCGCAAAAGAAGAATTCAGCCTGCGGCAGATCGACCAGGTGTTTCGCGAGCCCGAACCAGCCCAGGCGCCCGCCGATGCCGCTCGCGTGTATGCCAGTGATGCCGGCAGCGTGGCGCGCACGGGCAAAAGCGGGGTGCTGGTGGTGGGGGTCGATTCCTTGCTGACACAACTGGCGCGTTGCTGCCGTCCGGCGCCGCCGGACGCCATCGAGGGTTTCGTCACCCGGGGCCGGGGGGTTTCCATCCACCGCAGTGACTGCGCATCCTGGGCCGTGTTGGCGCAGCGCCACCCTGAACGCTGCATCCAGGTGGCCTGGGGGGATACGGGGCAGGCGCTGTATCCGGTCGATCTCAGCATCCATGCCCAGGATCGGCCCAATCTGCTGCGTGATCTGTCCGAAGTCTTTGCGCGCCTGCGCCTGCGGGTGGTGCGGGTCACCACGCACAGCCGCCGGTCGCTGGCTCACATGGTGTTCACCATCGAGGTGCGGGACGGCGCCCAGATCCGCCAGGCGCTGGACGCGGTCAACGAGCTGTCGGGGGTCCAGGCCAGCCGCCAGTGACAGGGTGGCGGATTCCCCGCCGGGGATACAACGGCGACGGGACGGGCGACGTGTGTCGTCTGTCCGCGCTGCTAAAATGATCTTTTGGCTGACCGGTGTGGTCTGACCGCCCCGATCGGGCACCTTTGAAGCGAGTCTGGATTTGAAACCCTATCATTTGCCGGATGTCCACGGGCATTTCGGCCAGTTTGGCGGTTCGTTCGTGGCCGAAACCCTGGTGCACGCGCTGGATGCCCTGCGCGAGACCTATGAACACTATCGCGACGACCCGGAATTCTTGCGCGAATTCGCCGACGAACTGGAACACTTCGTCGGCCGCCCCAGCCCCGTGTATCACGCGCGGCGCTGGTCCGAACGTCTTGGCGGCGCGCAGATCTGGTTCAAGCGCGAAGATCTGAATCACACTGGCGCCCACAAGGTCAACAACTGCATTGGCCAGGCGCTGCTGGCGCGCCGCATGGGCAAGCCGCGCGTCATCGCCGAAACCGGTGCCGGACAGCACGGGGTGGCGAGCGCCACCGTGGCTGCCCGCTATGGCCTGGAGTGCGTGGTGTACATGGGCAGCGAGGACGTGCGCCGTCAGGCGTCGAATGTCTACCGCATGAAGCTGCTGGGCGCCACGGTGGTCCCGGTGGAATCTGGCTCGCGCACCCTGAAGGACGCCCTCAACGAGGCCATGCGCGATTGGGTGACCAACGTCGAAAACACCTTCTACATCATCGGCACGGTCGCCGGCCCGCATCCGTATCCACTGATGGTGCGCGATTTCCAGACCATCATCGGGCGTGAATGCCTGGAACAGATGCCGCGCGATGCCGGCAGGCAGCCCGATTACATCGTGGCCGCTGTGGGCGGGGGATCGAACGCCATCGGCATTTTCCATCCGTACATCGAACACGAATCCGTGCGCCTGGTTGGCGTCGAAGCCGCCGGCGAAGGCCTGGACAGCGGGCATCATGCCGCGTCCCTGAACCGGGGCGTGGTCGGGGTGCTGCACGGCAACCGCACCTATCTGCTGCAGGATGCCAACGGCCAGATCACTGAAACCCATTCGATTTCCGCCGGCCTGGATTATCCCGGCGTCGGGCCGGAACACGCCTGGCTGAAGGATTCCGGCCGGGCCCAGTATGTCGGCATCACCGATCGCGAGGCTCTGGCCGCGTTCCACGACTGCTGCCGCATCGAAGGCATCATGCCGGCGCTGGAATCCGCCCATGCAATCGCCTATGCGACCAAACTTGCGCCCACCCTGGCGCGTGACCAGATCATCCTGGTCAATCTGTCGGGTCGCGGCGACAAGGACATGGATACCGTAGCCAAATTAAGCGGCATCACGCTTTAGGAGTTGCGCCTTGACCGCATCGAATCTTCGCTTGGCAAACTGTTTTGGCGCGCTGTCCGGGCGCACCGCATTGATCCCCTACGTCACGGCGGGCGACCCGCTCGCCGGCTCCACTCCTGCGCTCATGCACGCGCTGGTGACGGCCGGCGCCGATGTCATTGAACTCGGCGTGCCATTCTCCGACCCCATGGCCGATGGTCCCGTGATCCAGCAGGCCGGTGAACGCGCCATCGCGGCTGGCGTCAGCCTGACGCGCGTACTGGAACTCGTCGTCGAATTCCGCCGTCAGGATGCGAATACCCCGGTCGTTCTGATGGGCTACGCCAATCCGATCGAATGCATGGGGCGCGACGCCTTCGTGCAACGGGCCGCCCAGGCCGGCGTGGATGGCGTTCTGGTGGTGGATTACACCCCAGAGGAATCCGCCGATTTCGCGGCCGCGCTGACTGCGGCGGGGGTCGATCCGATCTATCTGCTGGCACCCACGTCCACTGAATCCCGGATGGACCAGGTCGCCAGGCTGGCGCGGGGCTATGTGTACTACGTGTCCCTGAAAGGCGTGACCGGCGCCGGGTACCTGGATACGGATGACGTGGCCCGGCATCTGACCACGATCCGGCGCCACGTGTCGATTCCGGTGGGTGTAGGCTTCGGCATCCGTGATGCCGCTAGCGCGGCACGACTGGCACCGCATACCGATGCCGTGGTCATCGGCAGCAAACTCATTCAAATCATCGAAGAGGCCTCGCGCCGGGATGGCCCGCAGGCGGCTATCGACGCGGCCGCCGCATGGCTGGCTGAAGTCCGCCAGGCCCTCGACCACATTCAGAAAGGTTGAACATGAGCTGGTTCGAAAAAATCCTGCCTCCGCGCATCAATCGCCAGAGCGATTCCGCGTCCAAACGCGTGCCCGAGGGGTTGTGGGTCAAATGCCCCTCGTGTGAATCCGTCCTCTACAAGGAAGACCTGCTGGCGACGCTGAACGTCTGCCCGAAATGCAGCCATCACATGCGCATCGGGGCCCGCGCCCGGATCGATGCCTTGCTGGACCGGGAAGGCCGCACCGAGATCGGCAGCCAGACCCGCCCGATAGATCCGCTGAAGTTCAAGGATTCGCGTAAATACCCGGAACGGCTCAGCGAAGCGATCAAGCAGACCGGGGAATCCGAAGCGATGGTGGTCATGAGTGGAACGGTGCTGTCGGTGCCAGCCGTGCTGGCCTGCTTCGAATTCGCCTTCATGGGCGGCTCGATGGGCTCGGTCGTGGGCGAGCGCTTCGCCCGAGGTGTCCAGGAAGCCATCGATCGCCGCATGCCGTTCATCTGCGTCTCGGCATCCGGCGGCGCGCGCATGCAGGAATCCCTGTTTTCCCTGATGCAGATGGCGAAAACCACGGCCATGCTGCATCAGTTGTCCGAAGCGGGGCTGCCGTTCGTCAGCGTCCTGACCGACCCGACCATGGGCGGGGTTTCCGCCTCCTTCGCCTTCATGGGCGACGTGGTCATCGCCGAACCGAATGCCCTGATCGGCTTCGCGGGTCCGCGTGTGATCGAACAGACCGTGCGCGAGAAGCTGCCCGAAGGTTTCCAGCGGTCCGAGTTCCTGCTGTCCAAGGGCGCCATCGACATGGTGATCGACCGGCGCGAAATGCGGGCCGAACTGGCCCACCTGCTGGCGCTGTTCACGCGCCAGCCGATCGAGGTCGTCGCCAAGGCGGCCTGAGACTCGCGGATTTCCCCGTTGGCCCGGCCCAGCGGCAAAAAAATCCCGGATCAGTCGATAAACTGATCCGGGATTTTTTTGGTGGCTGTCGTATCGCTGCCTGGATGTGGACCCAAGGACTGGCGACGGTAGGGCCGGTAGGCCACCCCCCGGGGAGGGTGGCCTTTCCACCGCGACTCAGTGCGTGGTTTCCACCTGTTGTAGGGGTTCATCCTGCTCTTTGGTGACCGTCTTGCGCGCGCGCCCCAGGGGCTTGGGCGTGGCCGGCGGCGTGTAGGACGACGCCGAGCTGGCCCGCGTTTCCACCATCTGCATGCCAGCGGCCTGCAGCGATTCGTCGATGGGTGGCAGGACGATAGGGTGAGTGCCCCGATCCTGTACGGTCACCGCGGGTGCCGGGGTGTGGGACGCGGCGGCGGTCGCCTGGGCGGCTGGCGCGGGTTCTTCGGCTGTCTCGGGCAAAGCTTCGGCCTTGACCTCTTCGGGTGGGAGTTCCGCCTGCAGTGCCGGGGCGGGAGCCTGCTCGTGGATCGTCACCGTCGGTGCTGGCTGGTCCGACTGTTCGCGTGCTTGAGGGGTTTCCTCGGCGTGTGCCAGGGCCTGTGCCTGTGCGTCGAGGGCCTCGGGATCGAAGCGCGGTGTTTCATGCGTCTCGATGTCCGCGTCCTGTTCCGACGTCATGTCCTGGCCTTCGGCCGACAGGGATTCGCCAGCCTCGGTGCCACGGCGACCACGGCGACCACGACGGCGGCGGCGCTTGCGTTCCGGATCGGGTGTATCCAGGCTGCCGTCGGTGTCCACGTCCACGGCCGGACCGGCAACGGTGGTGTCTTCCAGCAGATCGTCATCGATCGGTTCCAGGGCGACCCGGGGCGCTTGCGGGGCGGGGGTTGGCTCGGACACCGGCAGGGCTTCCGAAGCGGCCGCCGTCAGGGCGACGGCTTCGATGCCGGCCTGATCCTGCGTGTCTTCGCCATGCGCGCGGCCACGACCACGCCGGTTGCGGTTGCGGCGCGGTTCCGTCGTGTCCTGCGGGGCTTCGTCGCCGACCACGGGTTTCGCCGTCTGTTGCGCGGCGCGTTCTTCGGCCGGGCGCTCGCGTCGCGAACCGCCACGGCTGTCAGCCGGCCGTTCCTGGCGCTCGCCGCGTTCCGGCTGTTCGGATTTTTCCGCTCGCGCAGGACGCTCGGTTCGGCCACCGGAGCGCTGATCCGGGCGACGACCGTTGCGGCCGGCACCGTTGCGGCGGCGTCCGTCCTCGTGGCGGGCCGGGGTGGCCTGCGCTGCCGGCGTTTCCTGCGTCTGGACTGTGGATGGGGCGGTGCCGGTCAGCCAACCCAGGATGCGCTTGATCAGGCCGCCCGAGGTGCCGGTGGCGGGCGTAGCCACAGGGCTGGCCTCTGGCACGGTGGCCTTGGTGGGCCGTTCGACGTGGGGCGGCGCGGGCTCGGCCGGCTGGATGCCCTTGACCAGGGCTTCCGGACGGGCCTTGGTTTCCTGGGCCTTGTTCGGTTGCCAGATCAGTTTTTCTTCCGGCTCCTGGACCAGTTCGAAGCTGGTCTTGTTCTCGTCCAGGCGCGGGTCGTCGTGGCGCAGGCGTTCGATGTGATGGTGTGGCGTTTCCAGCGATTTGTTGGGAATCAGCACCAGATTGACCTTCAGGCGCGACTCGATCTGGCTGATGTCGCGGCGCTTTTCATTCAGCAGGAACGTCGCCACATCGACGGGTACCTGGGCGTGCAGGGCGGCCGTGCCTTCCTTCATGGCTTCTTCCTGCAGCAGGCGCAGGACGTGAAGGGCGCTGGATTCGGCGTCGCGGATCACGCCGGTGCCGGTGCAGCGCGGGCAGGTGACATGCGAGCCTTCGTTCAGGGCGGGGCGCAGGCGTTGGCGGGACAGTTCCATCAGGCCGAAGCGCGAGATCTTGCCCATCTGCACGCGTGCGCGGTCGAAATGCAGCGCATCGCGCAGGCGTGTTTCGACGGCGCGCTGGTTCTTGGTTTCTTCCATGTCGATAAAATCGATCACGATCAGGCCGCCCAGGTCGCGCAGGCGCAACTGGCGGGCGACTTCGTCGGCCGCTTCGACGTTGGTGCGCAGAGCGGTTTCCTCGATGTCGGCGCCGCGTGTCGAACGTGCGGAGTTCACGTCCACGGCGACCAGCGCTTCGGTATGGTCGATCACGATGGCGCCACCCGAGGGCAGCGTAACCGTGCGGGAATAGGCCGTCTCGATCTGGTGTTCGATCTGGAAGCGGGAAAACAGGGGGACGTCGTCGCGGTAGCGCTTCACGCGGTTGACGTTGTCGGGCATCACCACACTCATGAATGCGGTGGCCTGATCGTGGATGTCGTCGGTATCGATCAGGATCTCGCCGATCTCGGGCGAAAAATAATCGCGGATGGCGCGGATCACCAGGCTGGATTCCAGGTAGATCAGGATCGGTGCCTTGTTTTCCTTGGCGGCGCCGTCAATGGCGGTCCAGAGCTGCATCAGGTAGTTCAGGTCCCATTGCAGTTCTTCCACGCTGCGGCCGATGCCTGCCGTGCGGGCGATCATGCTCATGCCGGAGGGGATTTCCAGCTGATCCATGGTGTCGCGCAGTTCCTGGCGGTCCTCGCCTTCGACGCGGCGCGAGACGCCGCCCCCGCGCGGATTGTTCGGCATCAGAACCAGGTAGCGTCCAGCCAGCGAGATGAACGTGGTCAGGGCGGCGCCCTTGTTGCCGCGTTCTTCTTTTTCGACCTGGATGATGAGTTCCTGACCTTCGGTCAGTGCGTCCTGGATGCGCGCCGTGCGCACATCCACGCCGTCTTTGAAGTAGCTGCGGGCGACTTCCTTGAAGGGCAGAAAGCCGTGCCGTTCTTCGCCATAGCTGACGAAGCAGGCTTCCAGACCGGGTTCGATGCGGGTGATGACGCCTTTGTAGATGTTGCCTTTGCGCTGTTCGCGCCCGGCGGTTTCGATATCCAGATCGATCAATTTCTGGCCATCGACAATGGCGACGCGTAGTTCTTCTTGGTGCGTCGCATTGAATAGCATGCGTTTCATGAGTGGGTTTCTCCGTTGTCATGGCGCGCCGGGTTCGGCGCACGACCACGGGTCACTCGGTGTGCAATGCGGCAGTCTGCGGGGAGGTGGCTGCGGACGAAATCAGGCCGCGCCAGTCTCCGGGGTGAGTGGCACGGCGCGCTGGTGAGCGCGAGGTTCTGTCAGCAGGGAGGTCAAGGGCACGATTGTGGTTGACAAAAAGTTGCTGTGAACGGCGAACGCGCGAATGGCGGCGTTCGGTGCGGAAGAGCGAGCAGAAATCTGCAGCGTCGCACGCGGCAGGCTGTCGATTCTTCTGTTCAACATGATGGAGCGGAAGAGAGAACCAGGACAGTACCGGCGACCCAGGACCCGGAGGCCGAAATCCAGGCAGTACAATAGAGTCCCTGCGGGGCCCGACGGAGATGCATCCATTGCGTCTCTACGTAGGACGGTTTTCGGCCTTCATAGGCTGTTGCGATTATATGACGCTTTTCCCTATGCGCAAAATTGTTGTTTCACCGGATGACAGACCCTCCGTTCGCCAGGTCGTGGTGGACGCGGAATCGGCTGGTCAGCGACTGGACAATTTTTTGCTGCGCCTGACCAAAGGCGTGCCCAAAAGCCATCTCTACAAGGCCATCCGGGACGGCCAGGTGCGGGTCAACAAGGGGCGCTGCCGTGCCGAAACCCGCCTCGAGCCCGGCGATTGCGTGCGGATACCGCCCTTGCGGATGCCAGACCCGGCTGCCCGGCCGCCGGTGCCCGCCGCCACCTTTCCAGTTCTCTACGAGGACGCCCATCTGCTCGTCCTCGACAAGCCGGCGGGTGTGGCCGTCCATGGCGGCAGCGGCATTTCGTTCGGGGTCATCGAGCAGCTTCGGTCGGCGCGCCCCGAAGAGCGTCTGCTCGAACTCGCCCATCGTCTGGACCGGGAAACATCCGGTGTGCTGATGGTGGCGCGTAGCCGCAAGGCGCTGGTGGCATTGCATGACATGATGCGGCGCAGCGAGGGACGCAAACAGTATCTGGCCCTGGTGGTCGGCGACTGGGTGAACGATCGCCAGCACATTCGCCTGCCGCTCCTGAAATACCTGACGCCGGATGGCGAGCGCCGGGTCCGCGTGGATCCTCTGGGAAAACCGGCGCACACCATCGTGACTCTGCGGCATCGCTATGGCGGCGCTTATTCCCTGGTGGGGGCCGAACTGCGCACCGGGCGCACCCATCAGATCCGGGTACACCTGGCATCCCAGGGCCATCCCATTGCCGGCGACGAAAAATACGGCCGCGACGAAATCCGTGCCGATCTGTTCGCGCAGGGCTTTCGGCGGATGTTCCTGCATGCGCACAGGCTGGAAATCCCCCATCCGGTCACCGGGGATCCGCTCGTGCTGGAATCGCCGCTACCCGCCGCCTGTCAGGAATTGCTGGACCGGCTCGAGCAACGAAGTCGCTGATATGGAAAGCCCTGTGGAAACAATGATTGAACCCATGAGCCCGGAACGCACCGACCGTCTGTCCCGGGCGGGGCGGTATCGCGCTGTCATCTTCGACTGGGACGGGACCTTGCTGGATTCGACCCATCATATCGTCGGTGCCTTGCTGGGTGCCTGCCGCGACCTGGGCCTGCGCGAACCGTCGCGCGAAGAGGCGGGCTGGGTGATCGGGCTGTCGCTGCAGGCGGCTTTGTACAAACTGGTGCCGGACCTGACGGGCGACCAGGCGGAACATTTCGTCGAACGCTACAAATCCCACTTCATGCGATTGCAGTCGGATATGACCCTTTTCGATGGGCAGGCGGTGTTGCTGCGCGATCTGCATGCGCAAGGCGTGGTTCTGGGGGTGGCGACCGGGAAGACTCGCCTGGGGCTGGACCGGTCGATCCAGTTGCTTGGGCTGCAGGGCATTTTTCAGGCGACGCGCACTGCCGACGAGGCCCGTGGCAAGCCGGATCCGGACATGCTGGAGCAGTTGCTGTTCGAACTGGCGCTGGCGCCGGAATCGGTCCTGATGGTGGGCGACACGACGCACGATGTGCTGATGGCCCGCGCGGCTCAGGTGGATAGTCTGGCGGTGTCCTATGGGGCGCATCGGGCGTCGCTGCTGGAATCCGCCCAGCCGACGGCGCTCGTCAACACGGTGCCGGACATGCAGGCGTGGATCCGGGCACGTGTGGGTTGACGTCGTCGTCAGCTTGCCAGAAACAGGAACAGCGTCGGTTTCTTGTCGAAGTCCGGCGCCCCCGCCTTGCGCCATTGCGCGATCGTGCGGGTATGAATCGATTCATCCTCGCAGGTCAGCGAGCTGGCGATGCACAACCGCGTCGTCTCGCGCAGCGTCGCCAGCAGGGCTTCGAACAGGGCCGCGTTGCGATAGGGTGTTTCAATCAGGATCTGCGTCTGTTGCTGCTTGTGTGAAGCCGATTCCCAGGCGCGCAACTGCGCATCGCGCTCGTGAGCCTTGACTGGCGCATAGCCGTGGAATGCAAAGCGCTGGCCCTGCAGGCCGCTGGCCATGAGTCCCAGCATGATCGAGGACGGCCCCGTCCAGGGCGCCACCCGCAGGCCCTTGGCGTGGGCTTGGGCAACCACCAGGGCGCCGGGGTCGGCGACCGCTGGACAGCCCGCCTCGGATACCAGGCCGACGTCCTGATCCGACGGTATCGCGTCCAGCCAGCTGCGGATTTCCGCGGCGGTGCTGTCGGGTTTCAGGGTGTGGATGGTGATGTCCTGCAGCGGAATGGTGGTCCCCACGAGCTTGAGAAAGGCGCGGGCGGACTTGGCGTTTTCCGCAATGAAATAGCGTAGCCGCACGGTGATCTCGCGGGCCGCCTGCGGCAGCCAGTGCTCGGGTGCCGAGTGCCCCAGGCCGACGGGGATAAGGTGCAAAGTGGTCATGATCAGGGCAGGGGTGTGGGTTGCAGGGGGTCCAGGCCGAAGGCGCGCAGCATGCGGCAGACAGTGATGAGCGGCAAGCCGATCAGCGCGGTGGGGTCATCGCTGCGCATGCGGGCCATCAGGGCGATGCCCAGGGCTTCCGCCTTGGCGCTGCCCGCGGTGTCGTAAGGGCGTTCGGCGTGCAGATAGTGTTCGATCTGCGCGGCGGTCAGTGGCAGGAATTCGCATTCCGTCGGGACGCATTCCAGCAGTTGGTGTCGGCCGTCCGTGACGCAGACCGCCGTCTGGAAGATGACGGTCTGCCCGCTGAACTGGCGCAGCTGCGCGGTCGCGGCCTCGTGCGATCCGGGTTTGCCGATGGACTGGCCTGCGAAGACGGCGACCTGATCCGATCCGATCACGAGGGCGCCGGGCTGCCCGGCCGCGATGCGCGCCGCCTTTTCCCGTGCCAGCCGCAACGCCAGGTCCAGTGGGGTTTCGCCCGCATGCGGACGTTCGTCGATGTCCGGTGATCGGGATTCGAAGGGCAGCCGCAGCCGTTGCAGCAGTTCGCGCCGATAGGGAGAGCTGGAGGCCAGAATGAGCATCGTGAAGACGGGAATGGACGGGAATCGGAAGTGTACTGCGCGCCTGTTCGGGCGATCCAGGTGATCGTCGGCAGGTTTCTGCGGACGGTCAAATTGACTTCACCCGCCATTGCTCAGTAGAATCTAGAGTTTCCCTGGAAAACAGATCTCATGGTCATCGACGCTTTGGAATTTGCGCGCGCCGGCCAGGTGCTGGAAGGCACGGTGGTGGCTCGCGAATTCACGCGTTTGTGCCAGGATCTGCCAGAGCCGCAGGATGCCGGGTTTTCCTGGTGCCTGGCAGGGCGGCAGGATGCCGTGTCTGGCCTGATGTGGCTTGACGTGCGGGCGCAGGGCAATGTCCGCGTGATCTGCCAGCGCTGCATGAGGCCTTTTCAACTGGCTCTGCGGGTGGACAACACCCTGGGGTTGGTCAGGGATACGGCTCAGCTGGAAGCCATGGACGCGCTGGAAACCGAGGATGATGATCCCGGTCCGGAATACGTGGTGGCCGACAGGCACCTGGATGTGCCGGCGCTCATCGAGGACGAACTGATTCTGGTTCTGCCTTATGCGCCCCGGCATGACGTCTGTCCGGACGCATCCGATGGTTCGCCTCGGCCGGGGCAGGCCAAACCTTCGCCGTTCGCCGTACTGGAACAGCTCAGGAAACACTGAATTTTCATTCAACATGCGGGTTTGCTTACTTTACAATGAGCGGCCCCGATCACAGGAGTCATCATGGCTGTTCAGCAAAACAAAAAGAGTCCGTCCAAGCGCGGCATGCATCGTTCGCACGATTTTCTGGTGGCCCCGGCCACGGCGATCGAACCGACCACGGGTGAACTGCATCTGCGTCACCACATCAGCCCCAACGGCGTGTATCGTGGCCGCAAGGTCCTGAAGACCAAGAACGACGAGTAATCCGGCGCCACGGTTTCAGTCGCGCCCAATGCCCGATCGCAATATTACCGTCGCCATCGATTGCATGGGCGGCGACCATGGCCTGCCGGTCACCGTGCCGGCGGCGATGGCGTTCGTCCAGGCTCATCCCGATACCCGCTGCCTGCTGGTGGGCGATGAATCCCTGATCCGCCAGACGCTGCAGCAGAACGCCGCGCCCGTCGGGCAGTTCGAGATCCTGCACGCATCCGAGGTCGTCACCATGCACGACCCCGTGGAAGTCGCCTTGCGCCGCAAGAAGGACTCCTCCATGCGGGTGGCCGTGCAGACCGTGAAGGATGGCCGCGCCGATGCGGCGCTGTCAGCCGGCAACACCGGTGCCTGGATGGCGATCTCTCGCTATGTCCTGAAGACGCTCGACGGCATCGATCGGCCCGCCATCGCCACAGCACTGCCCAATCAGAAGGGCGGGGCGACCACGGTCCTGGATCTGGGTGCCAACGTCGATTGCTCGGCGGAACATCTGTTGCAGTTCGGCCTCATGGGGGCTGCGCTGGTTTCTGCGGTGGATCGCACGACTCAACCATCCGTGGGGCTGCTGAACATTGGCGAAGAACTCATCAAGGGCAACGAGGTCGTCAAGCAAGCCGCCGAACTCCTGCGCACCAGTGGCCTGAATTTCTATGGCAACGTGGAAGGCGACGATATCTTCAGGGGTACGGTGGATGTCGTGGTCTGCGACGGTTTCGTCGGCAACGTGGTCCTGAAATCCGTCGAGGGCCTGGCGCGCATGATCAGCACCATGATGCGCGAGGAATTCCGTCGCAATGTGTTCACCATGACCGCGGGCCTCGCGGCTATGCCGGTCCTGCAGCGCTTCCGGGCCCGGGTCGACAATCGCCGCTACAATGGCGCCGCCTTGCTGGGCTTGCGCGGCATCGTGATCAAGAGCCACGGCTCCGCCGATGCCTATGCCTTCGGACAGGCGCTGCTGCGCGCCCGCGAGGCGGTTCTCAATGACCTGCTCCAGGGGACCATCCAGCGGCTCGATGTTCTGCGCAGCCGGATACCGTCGTCGCGGACGGGCGACGCCCCGCAAGCGGTCTAGTCTCTTTTTTCGGAATCGATATGCCTTACGCCAGGATCACCGGAACGGGCGGCTATCTGCCCCCTCGCATCGTCAGTAACGACGATCTGGCTGCCGATCTGGCCACACGAGGTGTCGAAACCTCCGACGCCTGGATCATGGAACGCACCGGCATCCGCCAGCGCCACATCGCCGAGCCGGGCACCAAGACCAGCACGCTGGCCACGGCCGCGGCCCGTGCCGCGCTGGACAGTGCCGGTCTGCAGGCCAGCGACATCGACCTGATCATCGTCGCCACATCCACGCCCGATTTCATCTTTCCCAGCACGGCCTGCCTGGTGCAGGCCAATCTGGGCGTCGGCGGCGCGGCCGCCTTCGACGTGCAGGCCGTCTGTAGCGGATTCGTGTATGCCATGACGATCGCCGATGCGCTGATCCGCGCCGGCAGCGCGCGCCATGCCCTGGTTATTGGCGCCGAGGTCTTTTCCAATATCCTCGACTGGAACGACCGCCGCACCTGCGTGCTGTTTGGCGACGGCGCGGGCGCCATGGTGCTCAGCGCCTCGGACAAACCCGGCATTCTCGCCGCGCGTTTGAACGCCGATGGCCGTCAGCAGCATATCCTCCACGCGGCCGGTAATGTGGTGGGTGGACAGGTCACCGGCGATCCCTTTCTGCGCATGGATGGCCAGGCGGTCTTCAAGCTGGCGGTCAATTCCCTCACCCGCTCGGCGCACGAGGTCTGCGAGGAAGCCGGCGTCGCGGTGTCCGATCTGGACTGGATGGTGCCGCATCAGGCCAACATCCGCATCCTGAATTTCATCAGCCGCAAGCTCGGCCTGCCCGAGGACAAGCTCATCGTCACGCTGGACCGGCACGCGAATACATCGGCGGCCAGCGTGCCGCTGGCATTCGATGTCGCTTGGCGCGACGGGCGCCTGCAGCCGGGCCAACTGGTCCTGCTGCAGGGCGTGGGCGGCGGCTTCACCTGGGGCTCCGTCCTGGTGAGACTCTGAGGCTCGTACCCATGAAGATCGCTTTCGTTTTTCCCGGCCAGGGTTCTCAGACCGTCGGCATGATGGATGCCTGGGCGCTGGACGCCGGCGTCCAGGCGACGCTGCTGCAGGGCAACCAGGCGCTGGACGAGGACCTGACGGGTCTGATCGGCCAGGGCCCCGCCGAAGCCCTGAATCTGACCACCAACACCCAGCCGGCCATGTTGCTGTGCTCGGTGGCGATGTACCGCGCCTGGCTGCAGGCGGGCGGGTCGGCACCAGCCTTGGTGGCGGGCCACAGCCTGGGCGAATATTCCGCCCTGGTGGCTGCCGGATCCCTGGACCTGGCGGACGCCGTGCGCACGGTCCGGGTGCGTGCGCAGGCCATGCAGTCGGCCGTCCCGGTGGGGGAAGGCGGTATGGCGGCCATCCTGGGCCTGGATGACGATGCCGTGCGTCGGGCCTGTGAGCAGGCGGCTGGCGACCAGGTGGTCGAGGCGGTCAATTACAACGCGCCGGCACAGGTCGTGATCGCTGGCCATGTTGCCGCGGTCGAGCGCGCCTGCGAACTGGCGCGCGCCGCCGGGGCCAAGCGCGCCGTGACCCTGCCGGTCTCGGCGCCGTTCCATTCCCGGCTGCTCAAACCGGCGGCCGAGGTGCTTGAACGCACGCTGGCTGGCATCGACCTGCGGGCCCCGGTCGTGCCTTTGATCAATAATGTCGATGTCGCCCAGCCGACGGACCCGGCAGCCATCCGTGATGCATTGGTGCGTCAGGCCTGGCATCCGGTGCGTTGGGTGGAAACCATCCAGGCGATGAAACGGCAGGGCGTCACACACCTCGTCGAGTGTGGCCCCGGCAAGGTCCTGTCCGGTCTGGTCAAGCGTATCGATCGGGAACTGGTCACGTTCAACGTGACCGATCCGGCGTCTCTGCAACGGACGCTGGAAGCACTGGGAGGCTGATATGTCAGAACCGGTTTTGACGGGCAGGATTGCCCTGGTGACGGGCGCGTCGCGCGGCATCGGCCGCGCCATCGCGCTGGAATTGGCCTCGGCGGGCGCCACCGTGGTGGGCACGGCGACGTCGGCAGCGGGCGCGGATGCGATCACTGAAGTGCTGGCTCCGATGGGCGGGCGCGGCGCGGTGCTGAATGTGGACGATGCGGCCACCTGCGACGCGCTGTTGGCGGAACTGGCTGCGCAGGGCGGGCCGCACGTCCTGGTCAACAATGCTGGGATCACCCGAGACGGGCTTATCCTGCGCATGAAAGACGAAGACTGGGCCGCCGTACTGAGCACGAATCTGTCGGCTGTCTTCCGTCTGTCACGGGGGGTCGCGAAAATCATGATGAAGGCCCGCTGGGGCCGCATCATCAATATCACCTCGGTGGTCGGCTATAGCGGAAATCCCGGGCAGGCCAATTATGCGGCGGCGAAGGCCGGTGTGGCCGGCATGTCGCGCGCGCTGGCGCAGGAACTCGGCAGCCGTGGGATCACAGTCAATTGCGTGGCGCCGGGCTTTGTCGACACCGACATGACCCGCGCCCTGAACGAGACCCAGACGGCTGCGATCCTGGAGCGGATTCCGCTGGGCCGGTTGGGCTCCGCGGCGGAAATCGCCCATGCCGTATCTTATCTGGCCAGCCCCCAGGCCGGGTACGTAACAGGCACGACGCTGCACGTCAATGGTGGTATGTACATGTAGAGTACCGGGAACGGATCACAGCCGTCTAAGGTAAAATCCGTTCAAACTTAGTAGGCAGGTCTCGGGGCTTCAACCGTCCGGTACGGATTCCATCGGATAGCCCGAGCTGCTTTTTTTTGATCACAACCCGCAGCCTAGCTGTTCTCGTTTGGCTATAATTCGCGGGATTTTTCTCTCACTGGAGATATGCATGGAAAGCATCGAACAGCGCGTCAAGAAGATCGTCGCTGAGCAACTTGGCGTCAACGAAGCCGAGATCAAAAACGAATCTTCGTTCCTTGACGACCTCGGTGCCGATTCGCTCGACATGGTCGAGCTCGTGATGGCGCTGGAAGACGAATTCGAAACGGAAATCCCCGACGAGGAAGCCGAGAAGATCACGACGGTACAGCAGGCGGTCGATTACATCACCTCGCATAGCAAACAGTAATCTCATTCCGACCCGACGTGGGCATCCTGCCGCGTTTGGGTCTCGGGCAGTTCGTGACAGGTGATCATCGGGCAGGCCAGTCTGCGTGTCCGACCTGGTGATCTGCCATGAACTGCCTTTTTTATTTCAGGAGCCGTATGTGAAACGACGTGTCGTCATAACCGGATTGGGCATTGTGTCGCCCGTGGGCAACGATGTCGAGACTGCCTGGGAAAACCTCATCCATGGCCGCTCCGGCATCGGGACGGTGACACGGTTCGACGCCTCGGCTCTCAATAGCCAGATCGCCGGGGAAGTGCGGGGGTTCGATGTGACGTCCTACGTCGGCGTCAAAGAAGCCAAACAGATGGATACCTTCATCCATTATGGTGTGGCGGCCGGTATTCAGGCCTGGCGCGACTCGGGGCTGGACATCGATGGCGAAAACGCCGATCGCATCGGGACCATCATCGGCTCGGGTATCGGCGGCCTGCCCCGGATCGAGGAAACCCAGACCGAATACCTGCAGCGGGGTGCCCGGCGTATCTCGCCGTTTTTTGTGCCGGCTTCGCTGATCAACCTGATTTCGGGGCAGCTGTCCATCATGCTGGGCCTCAAGGGCCCCAGCTACGCCGTGGTCTCCGCCTGCACGACCGGCCTGCATTCCATTGGCGACGCGGCCCGCCTGATCGAATACGGCGATGCCGACGTCAT
Source organism: Castellaniella sp. MT123 (assembly GCF_039614765.1). Classification (NCBI taxonomy): domain Bacteria; kingdom Pseudomonadati; phylum Pseudomonadota; class Betaproteobacteria; order Burkholderiales; family Alcaligenaceae; genus Castellaniella; species Castellaniella sp. MT123. The sequence continues at coordinate 1,784,133 of NZ_CP154879.1, read as the reverse complement.
GGTGGCCGGCGGGGCGGAAAGCTCCGTTTCGCCCCTGGGCATGGGCGGGTTCGCCGCGATGCGCGCGCTGTCCACCCGCAATGATGATCCGACCACGGCTTCGCGCCCCTGGGACCGGGACCGGGACGGTTTCGTCCTGGGCGAGGGTGCCGGTGTGCTGGTGCTGGAAGAATACGAACATGCGAAACGCCGTGGCGCCCGCATCTACGCTGAATTTCTGGGGTTCGGCATGAGTTCCGACGCGCATCACATCACCAGCCCGGATCAGGATGGTCCGCGTCGCGGGATCCTGCATGCGCTGCGCAACAGCGGTGTGAATGCCGACCAGATCAGTTACATCAATGCTCATGGCACGTCCACCCCGCTGGGCGACAAAAACGAGACTGAAGCCTTGAAACTGGCGTTTGGCGACCATGCCCGCAAACTGGTCGTCAATTCCACCAAATCCATGACCGGCCACCTGCTGGGTGCCGCCGGCGGGATCGAGGCTGTCTTCACGACCCTGGCGGTGCAGCGTCAGGTTTCTCCGCCGACCATCAATCTGTTCAACCAGGATCCCGAATGCGACCTGGATTATTGTGCCAATCAGGCGCGCGATCTGAAGATCGACGTGGCGCTGTCGAATTCCTTCGGGTTCGGCGGCACCAATGGGTCGATGATCGTGGGACGCCTGTAAGGGAACCGGCATGAGCGAGCGCGAGGTCGACCTCGCGCTGGTCGAGCGCGTGCGGCGCGGCGACCGGCATGCCTTCGATCTGCTGGTCATCAAATACCAGCGCAAGATCATGCGCCTGCTTTCGCGCATGATCCACGATCCCGCCGAAATCGAGGACGTCGCCCAGGAGGCCTTCATCAAGGCCTATCGGGCATTGCCTCAATTCCGGGGCGATAGCGCGTTCTACACCTGGTTGTACCGTATCGCCGTCAATACCGCGCGCAACTGGCAATCGGCCAGTTTCCGTAGGCCGGCGACCGTCTCTCCCCTGGAAGGCGAAGACGGTGAAACTTTTGACCAGATTGATGGCCTAAGTGACCACAGCACACCCGAATCGATGATGGCCAGCCGTCAGATCGCAGAGACTGTCAACGAGGCCATCGAGGCCTTGCCAGACGATTTGCGAACGGCGATTGTGTTGCGAGAGATCGAAGGGATGAGTTATGAAGATATCGCCAGCACCATGCAGTGTCCGATCGGGACTGTCCGGTCCCGGATTTTTCGGGCACGGGAAGCGATTGCCAGCCGCTTGCGGCCCATCATGGATCAGGACCCGGCACATCGCTGGTAAGGAGTCATCATGAATACCGATCGCGAACCGCTCGCGGCAGAGGCTTCTTGGGAATCTTCGGTATCGGCCTGGGTCGATGGCGAAGCCGATCTGCGCGCGGAAGAACTGGATACCCCTTATGGACGCCAGGTCTGGGATACCTATCACCTGATTGGCGATGTCATGCGCAGTCGGGATCTGGCCATCCAGCCGTCCGAACGCTTCTATGCGCGGGTGTCGGCGGCGCTGGACGCGGAACCCGCCGTGCTGGCGCCGGCCCCGCTGTCCAGGCGGCATGCCTGGCGTCTTGGCTTGTCCGGGCTGGCGGTGGCAGCCGCTGTCGCGTCGGTGGTCTGGATCGTCCGGCCTTTACTGTCCGGACCTGGCGCACCGCAGGCGACGACGCCGGTATTGGCTCAGGCAGCCGAAACCGACTCCGCTGATCCGACCCTGACGGATTACATGGCCGCCCATCAGGACATGGCGGGCGCCGGCCCCGTGCGTCAGGTGTCGTACGACGGCATGGGGTCTCGCTGATGGTGTCGTGGCGGCTCTCGGTGCGGCCGACTGGATGGGGCCTGGGGCTGATTCTCGGCCTGGGCGTCCTGATGTCGGCTGGCGCGCAGGCCGCCGCATCCGGCAAGGACACACTGGCATTTCTGCAGCAGGTTCAGTCCGCCGCGCGTTCACTGGATTATTCCGGCATCTATGTCTACCAGCAGGGCCATCTTCTACAGGCGTCCCGTCTGGTCCACGTGGTCGACGGCACCGGAGAACATGAACGCCTCGAGATGCTCGACGGCGCCCCCCGGGAATGCATGCGCGAAAACGGGGTCGAGCAATGCCTGCAGCCGGAACACAAGATCGTCGTCATCCAGCCCGCGCGCAGCGACCATTTCCCCGGCCTGCTGTTGGGCAACGAACAGGCGATCGTACAGCATTACGACTGGCTGCCCTCGTCCCGCACCTATCGGATCGCGGGGCGGAACTGTTCGGTATCCGAACTGAAGGCCAGGGATCGCCTGCGCTACAGTTATCGGATCTGCACCGATCTCAAGACCCATCTGTTGCTGAAATCCCAGACCCTGGACCCGGCCGGACATCTGGTGGATCAGGTCGCATTCAGCAGTATCCGGATGGGGGCCGATGTCAAGCCCGGATCGCTGGCTTCCCAATGGGATACGCGTGACTGGCGCTTGCTGACTGAAACCAGCACGCCGATCGATCTGAACGCCCGGGGCTGGCGTTTTTCCCTGCCGGCCGGCTTCCGGCCGGTCGCCGAATTATCCCGCCAGATCGGCCCCGATCACGCCGTGGACCAGATGGTCGTGTCCGACGGTTTGTCGGCGATTTCGATCTTCATTGAAACCTTTGATCCGAAACGCGATCAAACCATCAGACAGGGAGACCTGCGACAGGGCGCAGTCAATATTTACCGGATGCGATTGGCATCCTATTGGCTGACCGCCGTCGGCGAGGTTCCGGCCCGGACCGTTCGTGATCTGGCCCACGCCGTGCAATACGTCCCGCAGGCCGCCCATTAAACATCGCTCTTCCTCCAAGGAGAATTTCATGGCTTTCAATTTGCCGAGTGCTGACGGCGTCAAGCGGATGATGGCGGGTGCGGCTGCCGGCCTGCTGCTGGCGGCGACGCTGCCCATGGGCGTGGCCTGGGCCGAGACACCGACCGCGCCCGCGCCCAAGGTGGCATTGCCCGATTTCACCCAGGTGGTGGCGGAAACCGAAGGGTCGGTCGTCAACATCCGCACGACAGAGGCCGTCCCGGTACGGCGTTCTCCGGTGGGGCCCGGGGGTAACGGCGATCCCTCCGATCTGTTCCGCTGGTTCTTCGGCCCCGACTTCATGCCGCCGGGGTTCGGCCCGCAGCAGCAGAAACCCCACGGCCAGCCCAATCAGCCGACCCCCAAGGAACGCACGGTGCCGCGCGGCATCGGTTCCGGCTTCATCCTCTCCAGCGATGGTTATGTCCTGACCAACAATCACGTGGTGGACAATTCCAACGGCATTTTCGTCACCATGACCAGCGGCAAGGAATACAAGGCCAAGGTCATCGGGACGGATGCGCGTACCGACATCGCCCTGCTGAAGATCGATGCCAAGGACCTCAAACCCCTGCCCATCGGCGATTCCGACAAACTGAAGAAAGGCCAGTGGGTCCTGGCGATCGGTTCGCCCTTTGGTCTGGATTCGACCGTGACGGCCGGCATCGTCAGCGCCATCAACCGCGACACGGGTGATTATCTGCCCTTCATCCAGACCGATGTGGCGGTCAATCCGGGCAATTCCGGTGGCCCGCTGATCAATCTGCAGGGACAGGTCGTGGGGATCAATTCCCAGATCATTTCACGCAGTGGCGGTTTCATGGGGATCTCCTTGGCCATTCCGATCGACGAGGTCATGCGTGTGGTCGATCAACTCAAGGCGCACGGCAAGGTCACCCGTGGGCGCATTGGCGTGCAGATCACCGAAGTCCAGGATGATGTCGCCAAGGCGCTGGGTCTGGGCACCGCCCACGGCGCGCTGGTCAGCAGCGTGGAACCCGATGGTCCGGCCGCCAAAGCCGGGGTCCATGCCGGTGACGTGATCACGGGATTCAATGGCCAGAAGATCGTACACATGACCGATCTGCCGCGTCTGGTGGGTGCGACCCGGCCGGGTACTGAAGCCACTCTCCAGGTCTGGCGCAAGGGCAAGACTCTTGACCTGAAGGCCAAAGTCGCCGAACTCGATCAAAAGGTCGCCAACCCGCAAAACCAGGAACGGCCGTCCCAGACCGGGGTCGACCGCCTGGGCCTGAGCGTCAAGGCGCTGCCGGCGGATTCCGGCACGAATCAGGGTGTGGTCGTGGTCCAGTCCCAGAGCCCCGCGGCGGATTCCGGCATCGAGGCGGGCGACCTCATCCTGCGGATCAACGAGACCGACATCACCAGCCCCCAGCAGTACGAAAAGGTCGTCAAGGGTCTGGACAAGTCCCACCCGGTCGTGTTGCTGGTCAGCCGGGATCAACAGTCCCAGTGGGTGATCGTGAAGCTCCAGTGATCCCCCCGGCGGGAAAAAGCTAAAATACCAGCTGAACGAGAGGGGGCGCCCTGCGGCGTCCCCTCTTTGACTTGCGGGCAGGGGATTTCTCGTTCCCCGGGCCTTCCGATTCTCCCGATTCCTGCTTTCCGTCTATGGACCATATCCGCAACTTTTCCATCATTGCGCACATCGATCATGGCAAATCGACCCTCGCCGACCGTCTGATCCAGCGCTGTGGAGGGCTGCAGGATCGCGAAATGGCCGCCCAGGTGCTCGATTCCATGGACATCGAGCGCGAGCGGGGCATCACCATCAAGGCGCAGACGGCGGCGCTGCGGTATGTGGCGGCCGATGGCCGCGTCTACGCGTTGAACCTGATCGACACACCGGGCCACGTGGACTTCTCCTACGAGGTCAGCCGCTCCCTGTCGGCTTGCGAAGGCGCCTTGCTGGTGGTCGATGCGACCCAGGGCGTCGAGGCCCAGACGGTGGCGAACTGCTACACCGCGATCGAACTCGGCGTCGAGGTCGTGCCGGTCCTGAACAAGATGGACCTGCCCTCCGCCGACCCGGATGCGGCGGCGGCCGAGATCGAGGACGTCATCGGCATCGACGCCACCGACGCCATCCAGGCCAGCGCCAAGACCGGCCTGGGGATCGACGAGATCCTCGAGGCCGTCGTCGCCCGCGTGCCGCCCCCCCAGGGCGACCCGCAGGCGCCTCTGCAGGCCCTGATCATCGATTCCTGGTTCGACAATTATGTCGGCGTGGTGATGCTGGTGCGCATCGTCAATGGCACGCTGCGGCCCAAGGACAAAATCCTGCTGATGGCGACCGGCGCCACGCACCTGTGCGAACAGCTGGGGGTCTTCACCCCCAAGTCCCAGCCGCGCGACGTGCTGTCCGCCGGAGAAGTCGGCTTCGTCATCGCCGGCATCAAGGAACTCGAACACGCCAAGGTCGGCGACACCGTCACGCTGGCCAACAAACCCGCCGCGGGGGCGCTGCCCGGCTTCAAAGAAGTCAAGCCTCAGGTCTTCGCCGGTGTCTATCCCGTCGAGTCCAGCGAATATGATCAGCTGCGCGATTCGCTGGAAAAACTCAAGCTCAATGATTCGTCCCTGATGTTCGAACCGGAAGTCTCCCAGGCGCTGGGTTTTGGCTTTCGCTGCGGGTTCCTGGGTCTGCTGCACATGGACATCGTCCAGGAACGGCTCGAGCGCGAATTCGACATGGACATCATCACCACCGCGCCGTCGGTGGTCTACGAGGTTCTGCATCGGGACGGCACCCTGCTGATGGTGGACAGTCCGGCCCGCATGCCGGAAGTCGGCCATATCCAGGAAATCCGTGAGCCGATCATGAACGTCACGCTGTTCATGCCGCAGGAATACGTCGGGCCCGTGATGTCGCTGTGCACATCGAAACGCGGGGTGCAGCTCAACATGAGCTACCACGGCCGTCAGGTGCATCTCAGCTACGAGATCCCGCTGGCGGAGATCGTGCTGGACTTCTTCGACCGGCTGAAATCCGTGTCGCGCGGCTATGCGTCCATGGACTACGAGTTCAAGGAATACCGTGTCGCCGACGTGGTCCGTGTCGATCTGCTCATCAACGGCGACAAGGTCGATGCCCTGTCCATGATCGTGCACCGCGCCAATGCGCGGCATCGGGGCCGGGACGTGGTGACGCGCATGCGCGGGCTGATTCCGCGCCAGATGTTCGATATCGCCATCCAGGCGGCCATCGGCGCCGAGGTCGTTGCCCGCGAGAACGTCAAGGCGATGCGCAAGAACGTACTGGCCAAATGTTATGGCGGCGACATCACACGCAAGAAAAAACTGCTTGAAAAACAGAAGGCCGGCAAGAAACGCATGAAACAGGTCGGCAACGTGGAAATCCCGCAGGAGGCCTTTCTGGCTGTCCTGCAGGTCGAGGACAAATAAGGATTGCCGATGAGCTGGGATTTCGCGCTGTTGCTGTTTATTGCCCTGGTCATCACGGGGCTGGTCTGGTTGCTGGACCGCTTCCTGCTGCGGGGGAGGCGGCGCGCGCGCGCGCAGGCGGCCGAGCACGCCTGCCGCAACAATGCGGCCGGCCTGGATCCCGACGCCCTGCGCACCGAATGCGAACAGGCATACGAACGCGCCAACCGCGCCCCCTGGTGGGTGGAATACTGCGTCAGCTTCTTTCCGGTCATCCTGTTCGTGTTCGTGCTGCGGTCTTTCGTGGTCGAACCCTTCCGGATTCCCTCCGGCTCCATGCTGCCCACCCTGGAAAACGGCGATCTGATTCTGGTGAACAAGTTCCAGTACGGCATCCGTCTACCCGTGATCGATCGCAAGATCATCGACCTCGGGTCGCCGCACCGCGGTGATGTGGTCGTGTTCCGCTACCCCGTGGACCCCACCGTGGATTACATCAAGCGGGTGGTGGGTGTGCCGGGCGACGTGGTCGAATACCGCGGCAAGACCCTGTCCATCAACGGCAAGCCGGTGCCCCGGGAACGCGATGGCGATTATTACGAGCCCGACCGGGCAGCCTACGTGGGCCAGTACCGCGAACAGTTGGGTGACGTGTCGCACCGCGTCCTGCTGAACGCGAACGTGTCCCAGGATTTCATGCCCATTACGCGGTTCCCCGACTTCCAGGATTGCACGTACCTGAGCGATGGGGTGCGCTGCACCGTGCCGGCCAATCACTACTTCATGATGGGCGACAACCGTGACAACAGCCTGGACAGCCGCTACTGGGGCTTCGTGCCGGATCGCAACATCGTCGGGCGGGCTTTCTTCATCTGGATGAATTTCAGTTCGCCCAGCCGGATCGGCGGGTTTGAATGATGGCCGGGCTCGATACGCTACAAGCCGCCCTGGATTACCATTACCAGGATCAGCACCTGCTGGAGCAGGCGCTGACGCATCGCAGCCACGGCATGCCGCACAACGAACGGCTGGAATTCCTGGGTGATTCGGTGCTGAATTTCGTCGTCTCCACGCTGCTGTTCACCGAGCACGCCGAGATGGACGAAGGCGACTTGTCGCGTGTGCGGGCCAACCTGGTCAAGCAGGCCGCCCTGGCCGACATCGCCCAGAAACTATCCCTGTCCACCTATCTGCGGTTGGGCGAGGGCGAACTCAAGAGCGGCGGATTCCGCCGGCCGTCGATCCTGGCCGACGCGCTGGAGGCCATCTTCGGCGCCCTGTATCTGGATGGTGGTTATCCGCAGGTCAGCCGCGTGATCGAGCGTCTCTATCGCCCGATCCTGTCCCAGATCGACGTGCGCACCTTCGGCAAGGATCCAAAAACTCTGCTGCAGGAAATCATGCAGGGGCGGGGGCTGGGCCTGCCACGCTACGAAGTCGTCTCCACCCACGGTGCCGCGCATGATCAGACCTTCGACGTGCTCTGCGAGGCCGCGCAGCTCGACATCCGCATCCAGGCTTCCGGCAGCAGCCGGCGGGCCGCCGAGCAGGCCGCGGCCCGACAGGTCATCGCGGCCATCGAGGCGCTGGGTCCGGCGCGCCGCTCGTCGCGGCGTCACCATAAGCCAGCCCAGTTGTCGCTGCCCGTCGCAGTCCCCCAGGAGAAAAAATGAGCACACCCAGCCGTTGCGGTTTCGTAGCCCTCGTGGGGCGGCCGAACGTCGGCAAGTCGACGCTCAGCAACGCCCTGATCGGCGCCAAACTCTCCATCGTTTCGCGCAAGGCGCAGACCACCCGTCATCGCATCCACGGCGTCCTGACCCGCGATGCGGACCAGTTCGTCTTCGTCGATACGCCCGGCTTTCAGACGCGGCATGGCGGCGCCATGAACCGCATGATGAACCGGGTCGTCACCCAGGCGCTGGCGGAGGTCGACGTGGTGGTCCACGTCGTCGAGGCCGGGAAATGGTCGGCGGGCGACGCCGCCGTGGTGCCGCTGCTGCCGACGCAGCGCCCCGTCGTCCTGGTGGTCAACAAGATCGACACGCTGAAGGACAAAAACGCCCTGTTCGCCTACGTGACACGTCTGACGCAGGAATTTTCCTATGCGGCCGTGGTGCCGGTCAGCGCCGCGCGCGGGACGCAGCTCGATGTCCTGATCGGGGAAATCGCCCAATATTTGCCCGAAGGCGAACACCTCTTTGAGGCGGAGTCCCTGACCGATCGCCCGGTGCGCTTCCTGGTGTCCGAGCTGATCCGGGAAAAGATCTTCCGTCTGGTCGGCGACGAGCTGCCCTATGGCTGCACAGTCGTCATCGAGCAATGGGAAGAAAACGAAGCCGGTGTGCGGATCGCCGCCTGCATCGTCATCGAACGCGAGAGCCATCGCCCCATCCTCCTGGGAGCGGGGGGCCAGCACATGAAACGGATCGCCACCGAGGCGCGCCAGGACATGGTGAAGCTGCTGGAAAAACCTGTTTTCCTGGACGTCTACATCAAGGTCCGCAAGGGCTGGTCGGCGCGCGAAGCCACCCTCCGGGAACTGGGGTATGAGTAGACGGGGCCAGCGCATCCAGGATGCGCGCGCCTACGTCCTGCACGCCAGCCCGTGGCGGGAAACATCCCTGATCGTCCAGTGTTTCGCGCGCGACCAGGGCAGCGTGGCCCTGGTGGCCAAGGGCGCAAAACGGCCCTATTCGGTTCTGCGCCCGGTCCTTGTTGCCTTCCAGCCGCTTTGGCTGTCCTGGTCGGGAGCGGCGGAAATCCATACCCTCGTGCGGGCGGAATCCGGTCCCGTACGCCTGCTGACTGGCCGCGCCATGATGTCCGCCTGGTACCTGAACGAACTGATCCTGCGCCTGATGCCCCGGGAGGACCCGCATCCAGGGGTTTACGATGCCTATGAAAGGGCGTTGGACGCGCTGGTGGATCCGCAGGCCCGTTCGCATGCGCCCGCTTTGCGCCGCTTCGAGTGGCTGTTGCTGGAGCAGGCGGGTTACGGGCTGGATGTTCCACCGCCCGATTTCGATGACGCGGCAGCCGAACCCGCCCTCAGACAGGCGTTGCGGGAACGCCTGGACCAGCTGCTGGACACCCCGCTGCGCACCCGTCAGGTCCTGCTGGATCTGCAGCGGTACTGAACCTTTCTCGCGCCGGCCCTCATGAAGCAAGGCATCGTCCTGTCTGTCGCATCCTCGGCGCTGTTTGCCGCCATGTACTTCTATGCGACGCTGATGCAGCCGTTTGACGGCGACATCGTCTTCGCGTGGCGGATCCTGATGGGTCTGCCGATGATGGCGCTGGTTGTGCAGCGGGCGCGAGGCTGGGGCAATCTGCGTGAAACCACGCGGCGATTCATGCATGGCCGGTTCCTTGCCGCCATGTTGCTGTGTTCCGCGTTGCTGGGCGTGCAGCTGTGGCTGTTCGTCTGGGCTCCCCTGCATGGCTATGCGCTGGATGTTTCGATGGGCTATTTCCTGTTGCCGCTGGTGATGGTGCTGGCGGGCCGGGTGCTTTATGGCGAACGCCTCAGCCGCTGGCAGTCCTGGGCGGTGGGTTTCGCACTGCTCGGGGTAGGGCACGAATGGTGGCGCCTGGGCACGGTGTCGTGGGCGACGCTGCTGGTGGCGCTGGGCTACCCGCCGTATTTCATGCTGCGCCGGCGTCTGCGGGTCGATGCCCTGAGCAGCCTGTGGTTCGATATGCTGTTTCTGCTGCCGGCCGCGATCCTGATCCTGCAGTCGCAGGCCACCGAGGCCGCGCGCATTTTTATGGCGCATCCGCGCCTGCTGCTGCAGGTGCCGTTGCTGGGACTGCTGAGCGCTGTTTCCTTGTCGATGTATCTGGCGGCTGCCCGGCAACTGCCCATGACCCTGTTCGGGCTGCTGAGCTATGCCGAGCCGGTGCTGTTGTTCTGGGTTGCCTTCCTGTTGATGGGAGAGCCGGTCACCCCGGCGCAGTGGCTGACGTACGGCCCCATCTGGCTGGCGGTCGCGCTGGTGGCTTTCGAAGGCCTGCAAAAATGGCGGGCCGAGGCCCGCCATCCGGCGTCGCGGCCCGGCGAGCGGGCCTGAACGGGGCACTAGTCCCGGTTGCCGCCCAAGATGCCCAGCAGCATCAGCAGATTGGTGAAGATGTTGTACAGATCCAGATAGACCGCCAGCGTGGCTGTGACGTAGTTGGTTTCGCCACCCTGAACCACGCGCTGTAGGTCGACCAGCAGAAAGGCGGAAAAGATGCCGATGGCCAGCACCGACAGGGTCAGCATCAGGGCCGGGATCTGCAGAAAGATGTTCGCCACCATGGCGACCAGCAGCAGCACCACGCCCACGAACAGAAATTTCTGCAGGTGGGTGAAATCGCGTTTCGTGGTCGTGGCGACGGTCGCCATCGTACCAAAGACGGCGGCAGTGCCACCGAAGGCCAGCATGATGAGCTGGGTGCCGTTGCCCATGCCTAGCACGAAGCCCAGCATGCGCGACAGCATGATGCCCATGAAGAACGTGAAACCCAGCAGCAGGGCGACACCCAGCGAGGAGTTCTTGTTGCGTTCGATCATGAACATGAGGCCAAAGGCGCCGACCAGGAACACCACGGTGCTGACGCCGGGGCTGGTCGCCATGATGCTGTTGATGCCGGAATGCAGGCCGACGGCCGCCCCCAGCACGGTGGGGATCAGGGACAGGGCCAGCAGCCAGTAGGTGTTGCGCAGCACGCGGTTGCGTGCGACGGCCGACACGTCGTAGGTGCCGGACCGGGGTAGTGTTTGGCGAAAATCGGACATGGTATTTTTCCTGCCTTTTATCGAATCGACCCGTGAATGCGGGATCGTGGATACTACAATCTTACAATAAGCTGAACGATATCGTCCATCGCGACACCTGTTGGACCGGTTCAGGGCTTCAGGGTTCCCGGCGTCAGCCGATGCCCCCGGACTTCGTGCCCGGCCTGCTGATAAGCTGCCCAGCGGGTGCGCGCGGCCTGCAGATCGGCGTCGTGCCCTGATACGATCTCCAGGATGCGCTCGAAGCGCTCCGCCCCAGGGGGGCAATCCAGATCCAGATTGAGCAGCCAGCCGGTCGAGGTGATGGCGGCCAGGGCGGTGGTATCCGGGATCAGCACCACGTCCGCCTGGTCGGCCAGCGGGTCGTCGACCAACGCATGCGGGATGAAGCTGACCGGATCGAAGTCCCACAGCAGGCCGTCGAAGCGCCGCAGCCGCCGCGGATCGGTGCAATAGACCAGCAGGCGGTGCCCCGCTCGCACGTGGCGCGCCGCCGTGCGGCAGGCTGCTCGCAGACGGTGCGTGGCCCCGTAGGCGAAATCCACCCGGGACATGTCAGTGTTCCGCCAGGCATTGTCCCAGCAGATACTGCGCCAGCAGCGGGACGGGGCGGCCGGTGGCGCTCTTCTGTTTGCCTTCCAGCCAGGCGGTTCCGGCGATGTCCAGGTGCGCCCAGGGATATTTGCCGGTGAAGCGGGACAGGAAGCAGGCCGCGGTGACGGAACCCGCCGGCCGGCCGCCGATATTGGCCATGTCGGCGAAGTTCGATTTGAGCAAATCCTGGTAGGCCTCGTCCAGGGGCATGCGCCAGGCCGGGTCCTGGGCCTGCCGGCTCGCGGCCAGCAGATCGGCCGCGAGGGTGTCGTCCCGGGTGAACAGCCCGCTGTTGACGTGGCCCAGCGCGATGACGCAGGCGCCGGTCAGCGTGGCGACGTCGATCACGGCGGCCGGTTTGAAGCGTTCCGCGTAGGTCAGTGCATCGCACAGGATCAGGCGACCTTCCGCGTCCGTGTTCAGGATTTCGATGGTCTGGCCCGACATGCTGGTGACGATGTCGCCCGGTTTGTTGGCGGTGCCGCTGGGGAGATTCTCGCAGCTGGGCACAATGCCGATAATTTCGCGCGGCAAGTCGAGTTCGGCGACGGTGCGCATCGTGCCCAGCACGCTGGCGGCGCCGCACATGTCGAACTTCATTTCATCCATGCCCGGCCCGGGCTTCAGGGAAATGCCGCCGGCGTCGAAGGTAATGCCCTTGCCGACCAGCACGATGGGGGCTGCCTTGCGCGCGGCCGCCTGGCTGGGGGTGTGGCGCAGGACGATGAAGGCGGGCGGTTCGGCCGAGCCGCGTGCCACCGACAGGAATGACCCCATGTTCAGCGCTTCGATCTTCTTCTGATCCAGGACTTCGGCCTTCAGCGTCTTGAACTGCTTGGCCAGGCTCTTGGCTGTCTTGCCCAGATAGGTCGGGGTGCAGACGTTGGGCGGCAGATCGCCCAGCAGTCGGGCGAGATTCATGCCCGCGCCGATGGCGGCGCCTTGGTCGAGGCCCGTCCTGGCCTTGGCGACCTGGGCACGGGACAGATGCAGCGCGAAGCTGCGCAGTTTGACGGCTGGCTTGGCCTTGCTGAAGGTCTGGTCGTAACGGTAGATGGCGGCACTGACCAGACGGGCTGTCGTGCGGGCACGGTCGGTCAGGTCGGCATCCGCGCATTCCAGGGCGCATAGCGTCGAGACGGCGGTGCTGACGCCGGCGCGCACGCAATAGGCCGCCAGGGCTTCGTGCGCGCGCGCCAGAATCGCCGATGTGAGGCTGTCCTGCGCGCCCAGTCCGAGTAGAATGACCCGGCTGGCAGCGATGCCGGCGGGGGCATGCAGGGTCAGGCAATTGCCGGGGGCTGCGTCGAATTCCGACTGGATGACCGAGCGCAGGGCACCGCCCGATGCCTGGTCCAGGGCATCGGCCGCCGGGCTCAGGATGCCGTCCTGAAAGACGCCGACCGCCAGGGCCTGAGTTTTCAGGGTATGCAGGACGGCGGTCGTCGTTGTGCTAAATTCCATTCGTTTTTCCTTGGGTGCGGTACCAGCCTGGGGCAGACGGTCCATTATTCCGCATTTTCCCATGTCATTGTTCAAGCGCGCCGTCTTTTCCGAGATCACCAGCCACGCCGGGATTGTGTTCTCCACTTTGCTGGTGGTGTGGCTCAGCGTGCTCATCGTGCGCCTGCTGGGCGAGGCGGCCAATGGCGACATCGGCGCCAACGTCGTGCTGGGCCTGGCGGCATTTTCCAGCATCACGGCCCTGCCCGTGATCATTTGTGTCGCCCTGTTCGTCGCAGTCCTCACGACCGTGACGCGCAGTTACCGCGAATCCGAAATGGCGGTCTGGTTCGCCAGCGGGCTGTCGCTGGCCGACTGGCTGCGTCCGGTGATGCGGTTCGCGCTGCCGGTGGCCGTCGTGGTGGCGGCCCTGACCTTGTACGCTTCGCCGTGGGCTTATGGTCAGATCGCGGAATATCGCCAGCGTTTCGAACAGCGCTCGGACCTGTCTAAAGTCACCGCCGGGCAGTTCATCGAAACCGATGAGGGCCGGCGCGTGTTCTTCGCCGAATCACCGACTCATCCGGGCGACGAACTGGGCAGGGTCGTGGCGCGCATCATCGAACCCGACTGGCTCAGCGTCGTCACCGCCGACAGTGCGGCCATCCGCACGGAACCCAACGGCGACCGGTTTCTGGTCCTGGGGCGGGGGCACCGCTACGACCTGAAGCCCGGCACCCCCGAACTTCGCCTGCTGGACTTCGATCATTACGGGGTGCGGATCGAAAGCCGCACCGATCCGGCGTCTCTGGACGCCGCCCGCCAGAGGGCCTTGCAAGAGATCAAGGCCCGCCCGACACTGGATCTGGCGCGTCTGGGCGACCGCGAGTCCCTGTCGCAGCTCATGTGGCGCCTGGCCCTGCCCATCGCCGTGCTGAACCTGGCGCTGATCGCGCTGCCGCTGGGGGCGGTGAACCCGCGCCTCGGGCGGTCCGGCGATCTGCTCATGGCAGGCCTTCTGGCCTTGCTCTACATGAACCTGATCAATCTGTCGCGTGGCTGGATCGGCAGCGGCGCCCTGTCGTTTGGCGTTGGCGTCTGGCTGGTGCATGGGCTGTTCCTGGCGCTTGGGCTATTCTTGTTGTGGCGCCGGATCCGTGTCCCACGACGCCGGCGCAAAACCATGCGGGCCGTGGCGGGCTGACCGCTTGCCATGGCGGGTCGCGGGGGGTTCCGCACCCGGCCCGTGGTTCAATGCCCCGGGTGGTCCGCCGTATAAGCCGGTGTCCAGGTCTCGGCGGGTGTCCGCAGGACGCGGCCGTCGCCCTGCAGCAGTTCGCGGTTCAGACTGACGGCCTGCTTCAGATAGTCCCAGATCGCCATGACGCGCCGTGTGTGACGCAGATCCTCGTGGCAATACATCCAGAAACCGCGGCTGACGCGGATCTCGTGTTCCAGCACGGGCACCAGACGCGTGTCCTGGGCGGCCAGGAAACAGGGCAGGATGGCCAGCGCCTGGTTGCCCAGCGCCGCCTGATACTGCGCCAGGATGCTGGTGCTGCGAAACACCACGCGTTCCGGCTGCACCAGGTCATCCAGGTAGCGCAGCCGGTCGCTGAACAGCAGTTCATCGACGTAGCCGATGAAGGTGTGCTGTCCCAGGTCGGCGCGGCGGCCGATGGCAGGATGCGTATTCAGATAATTCCGCGTTCCGTAGAGCTTGAGCGTGTAGTCGGCCAGTTTGGTGCACAGGTAGGGGCCGCGCTGCGGCCGCTCCAGGGCGATGGCGATGTCGGCTTCCCGCTTGGACAGGCTGATGTAGCGGGGCACCGGCATGATGTCCAGGGTCATGCCAGGGTGGCGGCGCTGGAAATCCACCATCAGCGGGGTCAGCACCGTGCTGCCGAAACCTTCGGTGGATCCGATGCGCAGGTGTCCGGTGGGCTGGCCTGCCGCCCCTGAAAGCATGTCATGGGCGGCAAGCAGCGTGCTTTCGACCTGTTCGGCGTACGTGAAGAACTGTTGGCCTTCCTCGGTCAGGGTAAAGCCGTTGGCCCGAGACTTCTCGAACAGTGTCGCCCCCAGGCCGAGCTCCAGCGTGCGGATGCGGCGGGTGACAGTGCTGTGCCGCACCCCCAGCCGCTGTCCCGCAGCGCTGGCCCGCTGGGTGCGGGCGACCTCCAGGAAGTAGCGGATGGAGTCCCAGTCGACCATGGTTTTCCTTGTGCAAATATCGTCAACGGATGTGCAAATATTTTGCTGGCTTTAGGTTTTTTACACAACTACACTGGATCATGAAGCTGGCGTCGGTGCCTGTGTCCCGGCCTGCCCGCCATACCCCTAAGACAGAATCCATTTGATTTCACCGAGGAGGTTTGCATGAGCGATATTCCACGCGTCCCGCTACTGATCGACGGGAAACTGGTCCAGTCCGAAACGAAAGAATGGCGTGACGTCATCAACCCGGCCACTCAGGAAGTCGTGGCGCGGGTGCCGTTCGCCACGCCGGCCGAGGTCGAACGGGCCATTGCCAACTCCAAAGAAGCCTTCAAGACCTGGCGCAATGTCAGCCAGGCAAAGCGCCGCCAGATCATGACCGATCTGGCCCGGCTGCTGCGCGACAACACCACCAGGATCGCAGAGGCGCTGTCGCGTGAACACGGCAAGACCCTGCCCGATGCCGAGGGCGAGGTCGGTCGCGGCCTCGAGGGCGTGGAACACGCCGTGTCCGCCAATGTCCTGCAGCTTGGCGATTACGCTGAAAACGCGGCCACCGGCATCGACGTCTACAACGTGCTGCAGCCACTGGGGGTGTGCGCGGGCATCACGGCCTTCAATTTTCCGGTGATGCTGCCGTGCTGGATGTTCCCGATCGCGGTCACCATGGGCAATACTTTCGTCTATAAGCCGTCCGAGCAGGACCCTACCGCATCGCTGATGGTGGCCCAGCTGGCCCTGGAAGCCGGCCTGCCGCCCGGCGTGCTCAATGTCGTCCATGGCGGGCCCGACGTGGCCAACGCATTGTGCGATCATCCGGACATCAAGGCAGTGTCCTTCATCGGGTCGACCCGGGTCGGTACGGAAATCTACCGCCGCTCCTCCAATGCCGGCAAGCGCTGCCAGGCCATGATGGGCGCGAAGAACCACAGCGTCATCATGCCTGACGCCGACCGTGAAGCCGCGTTGAATTCCATGCTGGGCGCGGCCTTCGGCGCAGCGGGGGAACGCTGCATGGCCATTTCCGTGTTGGTCCTGGTGGGCGAAGCCCAGAAATGGCTGCCTGACTTTGCCGAACGGGCCCGCAAACTGAAGGTCAATATCGGCACAGACCGCCACGCGGATCTGGGGCCCCTGATTTCCCCGACGGCCAAAAAGCGTGTCGAGGGCCTGATCCAGAAAGGCGTGGACGAAGGCGCCGATCTGGTGCTCGATGGCCGTGGGATCACGGTTCCAGGTTACGAAAAAGGCAATTTCGTGGGCCCTACGATCTTCAGCAAGGTCAAGGCCGACATGACCATCTATCACGAGGAAATCTTCGGGCCGGTGCTGTCGGTCGTGCTGGTGGACACGCTGGAAGAAGCCGTCGAATTCATCAACGCCAATCCGAACGGCAATGGCACATCCATCTTCACGCAGGATGGCGGTCATGCCCGCTATTTCCAGAACCACGTCGATGTCGGGCAGGTGGGGATCAACATTCCCATTCCGGTGCCGGTGGCCTGGTTCAGCTTCACGGGGTCGCGGGCTTCCAAACTGGGCGATCTGGGTCCCAATGGCCGTCAGTCGATCTATTTCTGGACGCAAACCAAGACGATCACTGCCCGCTGGCAGGCGCACCCGACGGACATCAACACGACGATCGCAATGAAGTGACAGGGCCTCCTGCGGTGAAAATAGGCTCTTCTTGTTGATGATTCGCAAGATCCCTCACTGTTTCGGCCTCTCTCGCGGCGAGAATAGACCATACTGAGCAGACTTGGGCGCAACGTGCGATAGCGCGTTGCGCCTTCATTCAGGCTTGCTCACGGTCGTGCTGGAACATGTCGCGAAAATTGGTTGGCATCCTGGTCATGGCTTACGGGACGCCGGACCACATTGCGGAACTTCCCGCCTACTACACCCACATCCGCCAAGGCAGGCCGCCATCGGCGGCACAACTCGAAGAACTGAGCGCCCGGTACCAGGCCATCGGCGGATCGTCGCCGCTGGGGCGCGTGACCCGCGCTCAGGCGGACGGGCTCGCTGCGGAACTGCAGGCCCGGTTCCCGGACACGGGTTTCAGATCGGTCGTCGGCTTCAAACATGCCCGGCCCTTTATCGAAGACGCGGTCGAGACCCTGGTTGCGCAGGGTATCCGGACCGTGATTGCGGTCGTCATGGCGCCGCACGATTCGGGAAGCGGCATTCGTCCCTATTTTGACCGGGCGGCTCAGGCGGCCGGGGCGCTGGGACTGACCCTGCGCCCGGCGGTGTCAGGCTGGTACCGTCAACCGGGCTTCATCCAGTTCTGGGCGACGCGCATCCGCACGCTGCTGTCTTCGCTGCCCCTCGCCGAATCACGCCGGACGCTCGTGGTGTTTTCCGCCCATAGCCTGCCGATGCGGGTGCTCGATGGGGACCCCTATCCCACGCAGGTGCGCGAGAGCGCGGATCTGATCGCGGCTGCCGCGGGCGTGGGCAATCACGCGATCGCATGGCAAAGCGCTGGCCGAACCCCGGAACCCTGGCTGGGCCCCGATATCCGGGACGTCGTCCGCGATGCCTGGGACAGCGGGGCCTATCGCAATTTCATCGTCTGCCCGATCGGTTTCGTATCCGACCACCTCGAGGTCCTCTACGACGACGACATCGAATGCCGCTCTCTGATCGAGACGCTCGGCGGCCGTTACCTGCGCCCCCCCATGCCCAATGCGGATCGCGGGTTCATCTCGTGCCTGGCCGATGCCGTTGCCGGCTCGCTGGGCCAAACGGAACGAATCGCGGCATGAGCGGCGCCGTACGAAGGGTGGCCATCATCGGCGGGGGCATCACGGGGTTGTCCGCGGCATTCCGGATCCACCAGGAAATCCACCGGTCCGGCGTCCCGCTGGACTGGGTGATGCTGGAATCCCAGGACCGTCTGGGTGGAAAGATCCGGACGGTGCGCCACGGGGATTTTCTGATCGAGACGGGGCCCGATTCCTTTCATCCGGGTGGCGGCAGCCTGCTGGAGCTCGCCGACGCGGTCGGAATGGGGCCGCACCTTGTCCATGGCGCGGCCAAGCAGGCCTATATCTATGCCCGGGGTGCGCTTCGGCCGATCCCGGACGGCATGGTCATGGGGGTGCCGACGAAGCTGATGCCCTTCCTGCGATCCGGGCTGTTGTCGCCGGGCGGCAAGCTCGCCGTGGCGTTCGAGGCGTTGCGTTGGCGCGGCGCCTGCGCCGACGACGAGTCCGTGGGCAGTTTTTTCAGGCGGCGCTTTGGCGGAGAACTCGTCGATCAGTTGATCGACCCTCTGTTCGCCGCCATTTATGGCGAGACGGTCGAGCGGCTGAGCATGCAGGCCGTCATGCCGCGCATGACGGCGCTGCTGCGGCAGCACCGCAGCCTGATCCTGGGCCTGCGCCGTGTGCGTGCCCAGCGCGCCCGCAGCGAACAGGCGGCCTCCGGTGCGGAGAAACCCGCCGCCTTCGCCAGCTTCAGAGGCGGCCTGCAATCCCTGGTCGGTGCGGTGGAAGCCCAACTGCCCCCCGCAGCCATCATCCGCGACGCCGCCGTGACGGACATCCGGCCGGTTGGGGGACGGTATCGCCTGACTCTGCGGGGGCGCGAGGCACTGGATGCGGATGCCGTCATCCTGGCGGTTCCCAGTCAAACCGCGGCGGAACTGCTGGATATGTCGACGGATTTCGAGAGTCTGCATGAAAGTCCGCCCGCGTCCGTCGCCAATGTCGTGCTGGGCTTTCGCAGCCAGGCAATTCGCACGCATACGCCTGGCACAGGCTTTGTCGTCGCGCGGCAATCGGGCTGCGCCATCACCGCATGCACCTGGAGCCATCTCAAATGGCCTGGGTCGGCACCGCAAGGCCATGCGCTGCTGCGCAGCTATGTCGGGCGTCCGGATGACGACAGCCTGGTGTCCGCGGACGAGCGCGCGATCGTGCAGACGGTGCTGCGCGACCTCAAGCGCATCATGGGCATCGACGCCCAACCCGAATTCCAGCTGGTGACACGCTGGCACAAGGCCATGCCGCGCTACGCGGTCGGCCATGTGGCGCGCGTGGCTGCGCTCAGGCGCCGCGTCGCGGGGAAATTCCCCGGCGTCCAGCTGGCTGGCGCGCCCTACGGGGGCGTGGGTCTTGCCGATTGCGCGCGCCAGGGCGGGGAGGCCGCTCAGGCGGCCCTGGCGCGTCTTCTCGAAATTTGACGGAGTCGCTACGATGTTGATCACCCATCTCGGCAAGGCGAGGCTCGGGCTTCTGGCCAGCTTCGAGGCCTGGACCGACGAGCAGTTGAACCAGCGCCAGGACGCGCGGGGCTGGAGCGCCGCGCAGATACTTCACCACATTGCCACAGTCGAGCAAGGGCTGGCGGCGGATATTCTGGGCTCGCTGGAGTCCCGGGGCGGGAAAGTCCCGGAATTGAGCCCCGACGCGTTGTCTCCGGCGATCGAGCAATTCGACGGCGACGAGCCGCCCCGGATCGAGTTTCTGACCAAATCGGCATTGATCCAGCAGCTGGAGGAGTCCAGATTCCGGCATCTGCAGCGAGTCTTCAATGAAACGCACGAACGCGAACTTGCCGAGAGGTCCGCGCCGCACCCCCTGTACGGCCGGATCAGCCTGAAAAACCTGGTGGATCTGGTGTGGCTGCATGACCGGCACGGCATCCAGCGCATCGACGGCATCCGGGCGGCATGCGATCCATCCGGGGAACCCGCGCGTTCGATCCAGGATATATCATGACCCAAGCAGGAAAATGCCATGCAGGAACAGTTCACATCACAATTCGCCATCAAGTTCACATCACAATGGAATCCGCTGGGCAAGTCTGAAAAATCGGCCGCCGTGGACGCGGCGGTCGCCATCTTCGAGAAATACCAGGATCGGGTCGGCCTGCGCGGCACTTACGTGGTGCAGGGCTTTCAGGGCCATACCGACATCCTGTTCTGGATGTTCGGCGACCACGTCGAGGACATTCAGGATCTTCAACTGGAAATACGCCGGTCGCCGCTGGGCGCCTATATCGACACGCCGCATGCGTTCATCGGGATCACCAAGCCCTTCGAGTTTTCCGAACATCCGACGTCCTTTGCCGTCGGCATGACGCCCAGGAAATTCCTGTGCTTTTACCCGTTTATCAGGACGCCGGAATACTATCTGCTGCCAGCCTGGGAACGGCGCGCCGTCATCGGGGATCATGGGCAGATCGGCCACGAGTTCGTGCCGGATATCCTGACCAATGGCGTGTACGGTTTCGGTCTTGGGGATTACGAATGGCTGTTAACCTTCGAGACGAACGACCTCAGCCGTCTGGTGGATTGCGTCCGCAAGCTTCGGGAATCCAAGTCCAGACTGTACATGCAGGACGAGCATCCGTTCATCGTCGGGCGCCATTTCGACCTGCGGGATGCCCTGATGCAATATGTGTGACGAGACGACATGATCAAATTGGCTTATAGCACTTTCGGTCTTACCAATCTGTCCTTCCTCGAGGCGATCGAGGCGGTTGCGCGGGCAGGCTACGAGGGGATCGAGCTTTCGTTTCACCGCAGGCAGTTCAATCCCTTCAATCTTGGCGACGCGGATCTCGATGCGGTGCAAGCGTGCCTGCGCAAGGCCGCCATCGTGCCCGCCTGCGTGGCGACGGCTTCGCATTTCTTCACCCCTTCGCGGCCGCATGAACCTTCGCTGATGACCCTGGATCTGGCGGGGCGCAAGCGCCGCATCGATCTGGTCAAGCGCGGCATCCGGGTGGCTCGCCGGCTGGGTGTCAAACTGGTGACCTTCGGCAGCGGTTTCCTGCGCGAGGAGCACATGCGTCATCCCGCTGTGGATGCGCATGCGCTGCTGGCCGAATCCATCCATGAGTGCCTGCGCGAGATTCACGACGGCGAGGACATCACGCTGCTGATCGAGCCCGAACCCGGCATGCTCATCGAAACGCTGGATCAGGGCCTGGCCCTGATCGACGCGGTCGGCTCCAGCCGCTTTGCCTTGCACATCGACATTTGCCATGCGTATTGTTCGGAAACTGACTATGTGGGCGCGCTGGCCCGCGCCGCCGCGTCCGCGCGCTATCTGCATATCTCCGATGCGCGCGAAGGCTGGAACCTGAAGATCGTCGAAGATGCGCCGGATCTGGAATTCCGGCCTGATTTCGCCAGCACGCTAGTGTATTTCCCGGAATCCGCGGATTTTCTGCTGGTGGACCGCGATCACCCCCTGGTTTTCTGCGACGGGGCGCCGAATGCGAAGCAGCGCGCCCGGATCGATGCGCACCTGGCCCGCGCTGGCATGACGGCCGCTCCTGAACTGGTCGATTATGGCGGTCTCTACGCCGGCCAGTCGCCATTGGACGACGAGATCTTCACTTATCTGATTTCCGTCCCTGGCCTGTCGTTCGAAGTGCTGGAGCGGGCCTGGCCGATCATCGCCTACATGCGCGGTGTGCGCGGGCCGGCGCGCATCGGCCGGATGGTGGCCAATACGCTGACCGGCGTTGCACATTTCCACGAGATCCCCGGATCGGGCACGCTCGATCTGGCGGCCAGCTTCAAGGCGCTCGATGCGAACGGCTTCGACGGCTATGGCGCGGTCGAGCTCTATCACCACGTAAGCTCCTGGCAGCAGGCGCTCGATGACAGCTACCGCCATCTTGCCGGCCTGGACGGAGTCGGTCGGACTTCGACGAACCAGGTGGCGTCATGATCGATGTGACGGCACTGGGCTGGGATCCGGATACGGTCGGCGAGCTCGATCATCGCTTGCTCAAGGCGCCCAGCGTCAAGCTGCGTGGCGCCCATGCGGGGACGGCGGGCGACGTCGTCTACTGTATCGACTTGCGCTTGCGTCTGCCGAATGCGGATGCGTATTTGTCCGACACCGAGGCCCATTCCATCGAGCATTTCCTGCTGGAAGGTTTTCAGCGCCGGTTGCCGGAGCATTTCATCGGCGTGGGCGTGATGGGGTGCCAGACCGGGTTTTACCTGACGTTGTTGAACGAGGGCCGGCGCCGGGTCATCGAGGATGTGCTGTGGCGCGTCTTTGACGACATGCTGACGGCGACCGCCGTGCCCTATGCCCGCATCGACCAGTGCGGGCGCTGGCGGAACCATGATCTTGCGCTTGCCCAGTCGGTGGCCCGCGAAGTGCTGGACTGTCGTGCGCAATGGGGAGAGATCGCATGAGCGCGGTGACCGCCATGTACTGGCAGGTGCGTGCGACGCGCAGCGTCGAGTACGAATTGCGCACGGTGGACGGCATTTTCGATCCGGGCAATGATGCGCTGCTGTCGGTGGGGCGCCGGCACGGCGGTCGCCGCTTCGTGGTGGTCGACGAGCAGGTGCATCGGTACCATGGCGCCCGCATCGCGGCTTACTTCAGACACCATGGGATCGATGCGCGCCTGTTCGTCCTGCCCGGCGGAGAATCCGCAAAGACAGTCGATGCCTGGCTGGATGTGGCTGGCGCGCTGGACGATTTCCCGATCCATCGGCGCGACGAACCGATCATCGCCATCGGGGGCGGGGTACTGACCGACATCGTGGGGTTCGTGGCATCGAGCTACCGCCGCGGCGTGCCGCACATCAAGGTGCCAACCACCCTGATGGGCTATGTCGATGCCTCTGTGGGGATCAAGACCGGGGTCAACTTCAATGGCCACAAGAACCGGCTGGGCAGCTTCGAGCCGCCGCGCCTGGTCCTGCTCGATCGCCGGCTGCTGTCCACGCTCGATGTGCGGCACTTGCGCAATGGCCTGTGCGAGATCCTCAAGCTCGCGGTCATCCGGGATGCCGAACTGTTCGCCTGGCTCGAAGACATCGGGGTCTCTTGCCTGGCCACGGCCTTTCAGGATGAGTCCGCGGGCGACCTGCTCGATCGTGCCATCGGCGGCATGCTCGAGGAACTATCCCCCAACCTGTACGAAGACGAGCTTGCGCGCTGCGTCGATTTCGGCCATACATTCAGTTATGGCCTCGAGACGCGTTTCGAGGATCGCCTGCTGCATGGCGAGTCGGTGTTGCTCGATATCCTGGTTTCCACCGTGATCGCGCGGGACCGGGCGCTGCTGGACACGCCGTCGATGGCGCGCATTTTCGCCCTGGTCCGGCATCTCGGCATCGAACCGGAAATCGGCTTGCTGGACGCCGGTTTGATGTGGCAGTCGCTGCTCGACCGGATCGAACATCGCAATGGCCGGCAGCGTGTGCCCCTGCCATCGGTGATCGGTCAGTGCGTATTCGTCGACGACATCAGCCGCGCGGACATCGAAGCGGCCATTCACACTTTGCATACAACATGGACAGAACGATGAATGAATCACGGAACGTCGATGCTGCGGAAATCGCGCATTTCAACCGCATGGCGGCGCTCTGGTGGGATCCGGCTGGCAAGATGGGTCAGCTGCATGCGATCAATTCGCTGCGCCTGGGCTTCATCACCGGACGCCTGACGCAGGACGCCGCGCCGCGCGTCGTGGACATCGGCTGCGGCGGCGGCATCCTGGCCGAGGCATTGGCGCGTTCAGGCGCCCGCGTCACCGGGATCGATCTGTCGGAATTATCGCTGCGCGTTGCGCGCCAGCATGCCGAGGCCGGCGGCATCGGGATCGATTATCGGCTGATGGACGCGGAAGCCCTGGCGCAAGCCGAAGCCGGCGGCTTCGATGCCGTCACCTGCATGGAAATGCTCGAGCATGTGCCGCATCCCGACCAGGTCATCGCGGCCTGCGGCCGCTTGCTCAAACCGGGCGGGATGGCGTTCTTTTCCACCATCAACCGCACGCCGAAGGCCTTCCTGTTCGCCATCGTTGCCGGCGAATATATCCTTCGTCTGTTGCCGCGCGGCACCCATCACTACCGCAAATTGATCCGTCCCGATGAGATGCGGACGTGGGCAGCCGCGGCCGGACTCGAGTTTCAGTCCGTCGCCAGCCTGATGTACAACCCCTTGCTGCGCCGATTCCGAGTGGCGCCGGGGCGGGAAGACATCAATTACATGGCCTGCTTCCGCAAGAAAGGCTGATCATCATGAAGCGATTCCTTGCTTTGTCGCGGTCCATCCATGGCGTGCTCGACATCGCCATGCCGGGTTTTGTCGCATTGCTCTGGCTCGGGGAATTTCCTGGCGGGCGGGTGCTCGCGCTGGGCCTGTTCACCGCCCTGGCGGGCTACACCGCGATTTACGCGCTCAAT
Organism: Castellaniella sp. MT123; assembly: GCF_039614765.1. Classification (NCBI taxonomy): domain Bacteria; kingdom Pseudomonadati; phylum Pseudomonadota; class Betaproteobacteria; order Burkholderiales; family Alcaligenaceae; genus Castellaniella; species Castellaniella sp. MT123. Next base: position 1,759,683 of record NZ_CP154879.1, on the reverse strand, counting down.
GACATCGTTGGCGTCAAGGATGACCGCGAAAAAGTCGCGGGCGGCATCAAGCCCGGCTATGCCGTGGAAGCCTCCGGGATGCGCTACCCCCTGGCGCAGAATCTGATCGGCATGAAGGGCGCGCTGGCCTGGTTCGGTTTCTGGCTGATCCTTGCCGTGGCGGGCATCTGGCTGTTGAATCCGAAAATCCTGCTGATTCTTCTGGCCGCCGTCGTGCTCGAAATCGTGTACGTCAAGCTCCTCAAGGTCACCTGGCTGCGCACGCTGGTCAGCGGGTTGGTGAAATCCGCCGGCCCGACAGCCGCGGTATTCGCCGTGGTCGAACAGCCGTCATGGCCCTGGCTGGCATTGATGGTGCTGTGGCTGATGGTGTGGGAAATCGGCGGCCAGAACATACTGGCGGACTGGAACGACCTGGAAGAGGACCGGCGCGTGGGGGCGTCCACCATTCCGCTGGCATTCGGGCTGCCGTTTTCCGGCGGACTGGTGCTGGTCCTGCAGTCCTGTGTCGTCCTGCTGAGCCTGTGGCTGCCCGTCATGTCGCCGCTGCCGCTGGGATGGCCGTTCAGGCTGGCCGCTCTGGCCGCTGGCATCGTCCTGCTGGTCTTGCCGGCGGTCAGACTGGCTCGCACGCTGGACGGCCGTGATGCGGCGCGATCGTTCGACCATGCCAGCCTGTATCCCTTGGTGATGCTCGTGATCATGGCGGGGTCCGTCTTGTCGGGATGAGGTTCCTCGACCCAGCGTCCGTATGCTAAACAAATAACAAAAAGTAATATAAAGAGCGTTTCATATTCCATATAATGGTCTTTCCTATGGGGCCATGGCATATGAACCTTCAGCAATTTCGTTTTGTCCGCGAGACCATCCGGCGCAATTACAACCTGACTGACGCTGCGCGGGCGCTGTATACCTCGCAGCCGGGGGTGTCCAAGGCCATCATCGAATTCGAGGACGAGCTGGGCCTCAAGATCTTCGAGCGCCACGGCAAGCGCCTCAAGGGCCTGACCAAGCCGGGGCAGGCAGTGTCCACCGTCATCGATCGCATCATGCGCGAGGTGGACAACCTGAAAAAGGTCAGCGACGAATTCGCCCAGCGTGACGAGGGCGCCCTGGTGATCGCCTGCACCCACACACAGGCGCGCTATTGGCTGCCGCGCGTGATCCCGGCGTTTCGCGCGCGTTTTCCAAAGGTCCACGTGTCCCTGGCCGAAGGCAATCCGGAACACCTGGCCAAGCTGGTGCTGCATGAACAGGCCGATCTGGCGATCGCCACGGAAACCCTGGCCGAAACGCCGGGCCTGGTGGCGCTGCCGGTCTATTCCTGGGAACACACGCTGGTGGTGCCTCCGGATCACCCCCTGACCAGCCTGACTTCCAGCGCCGCGCGCAATCTGTCGCTGGAACATCTGGCGCAGTACCCCATCGTGACCTATGACCGGGCTTTTTCCGGGCGGCGGGCGATCGATGCCGCGTTCGAGCGCGCCGGGATCACCCCGGACATCGTGCTGGAAGCCATCGATGCGGACGTGGTGAAGACCTATGCGGACATCGGCCTGGGTATCGGGATCATCGCGGGAGTGGCTTTCGATCCCCGGCGGGACAAGGGGCTGGTCGGCCTGCCGGCCGGGCACTTGTTTGGCCGGCATACGACCAGCGTGGCCATCAAGCGCGGGGTATTCCTGCGCGATTTCGTCTATGTGCTGATGGAGATGCTGGCGCCCGAGCTGACCCGCGACCAGATCGCCCAGGCCATTGCGCAGCCGGCGCCCTCAGTGCGCGAGGCCGCCTGAGCGTCAGACGCCCAGATACGCCCGCTTCAGTTCCGGATCCTCGATCAGGTCGCGGGCCGGCCCTTCCCGCACGATGTTTCCGGTTTCAAGCACGTAGGCGCGATCGGCTGCCGCCAGCGCCAGGTGAATGTCCTGTTCCACCAGCAGGACCGTGACACCCTGGTCGCGGATGGTGGCCAGATTTTCCATCAGCTGATCGACGATGATCGGCGCCAGGCCCAGGCTCATTTCGTCCACCAGCAGCAGGCGGGGGCGCGCCATAAGGGCGCGGGCCATCGCACACATCTGCTGCTCGCCCCCCGACATGCTGCCCGCCAGCTGGCGCCGACGTTCGGCCATGCGGGGAAATTGCGTGTAGACCTGGTCCAGGTCGGCGCGGATCGCCGCCGTATCGTGACGCCGGTAGGCGCCCATCAGCAGGTTGTCCTGCACCGACATCCGGGGAAACAGCTGCCGGCCCTCCGGGACCTGAACGATGCCGTGGCGGAAGATCGCGTCCGGGGTGTGCCCCTGGATTTCGGTGCCCTGCCACAGGATGCTGCCCGATTGGGGTGGCAGCAGGCCCGATAGCACGCGCAGCAGGGTGGTCTTGCCCGCGCCGTTGCTGCCGACCAGGGCCAGGAATTCCGCTTCGCGCACTTCCAGGGTGATGTCGTGCAAAACCTGCACCAGACCGTAGCCCGCCGACAGATTCCGGATTCGCAGCAGGGGGGCTTGTGTCGAAGAGTCGGAACTCATGTGCGCTTCTTTCCCAGATAGGCTTCGACCACGCGCGGGTCGCTCAGGACGCTGTCGGGGGAACCGTCGGCGATCTTCTCGCCGTGGTGCAGGACCATGATGCGGTCCGACAGGTTGCGGATGGCCTTGATCACGTGCTCGATGACGATGATGCTGATGCCCGTGTCGCGCACCTTGCGGATGATGTCGATCACCTCGTCGATCTCGACCAGATTCAGGCCGGCCATGACTTCGTCGCACAGCAGCACGCGGGGTTGCATGGCCAGCGCCTTGGCCAGTTCGAGTCGTTTGCGGTCAGGGCCGCCCAGGTCTTCGGCCCGGTGGTCGATGTGCTTTTCCAGGCCCACGAACCGCAGGCATTCCCGTGCGCTGTCGCGTGCCTTGGCGAGTTTTGCCTGCCCTTGGCCGCGTCCGAACAGGGCGCCCACGGCCACGTTGTCCAGCACCGACAGCCCTGGGAAGGGCTGCATGATCTGGAAGGTGCGTCCGATGCCCAGCCGTGCGCGGCGGAAAGCCGCCATGCGGTCGATGCGCCGGCCATCGAACCAGACTTCGCCTTCGGAGGGTGCCAGGGTGCCGCTGAGCAGGCTGATCAGGGTGGTCTTGCCGGCCCCGTTGGGGCCGATGAACCCCAGGATCTCGCCGGGCGACAGGGAAAAGCTGACGTCATGCACCGCCAGCAGTCCGGAAAAGCGGCGTGTGAGCTGGCGGGCTTCCAGAATCGGGCTCATATGCGGTTGGTCCGGATGTTGTCGATGAAATAATGCCAGCCCAGGCGGTGGAAGCGCCGGATGACGTCGGCCAGGCCGCGCGGCATCAGGACCACGGCGACGACGATGACGATACCGAAGAACAGGCCGGCGATGCTGGTGACTTCGCTGGACAGCAGCTCGGAGATGGCGGACAGGATGAAGGATCCGACGATGGGCCCCAGGACTGTGCCCGGGCCGCCAAACACCACCATGATGATCATCTTCACGTTTAGCGTGAGGTCGAAAGCGCTTTCCGGGTCCAGGAACGTGATCCAGTAGGCATGGATGCCACCCGCCAGCGCGCTGAAGATTCCGGCCAGCGCGAACGCCAGCACCTTGTAGCGGGTGGTGTCCACCCCCATGACGACCGCACCTTCCTCGTTCTCGCGGATCGCGATCAGGCCGAAACCGAAACGGCTGCGGGTCAGCCACCAGACCGTCAGCGTGGCGGCCACCAGCAGGATCAGCGACAGTTCGTAGAACAGGCGGTCATCGTTCAGCGGGGGCAGGACCAGGCCGATGTTCTGCCCCGCCAGCGGCACGTTGGACACAATGGCGGCCATGATCTGCCCCAGCGCCAGGGTGGCGATGGCGAAGTAGTGGCCCTTCAGGCGTAGAACGGGTACCCCCAGCAGGAAGGCGAACACGACCGCCAGCACAACGCCGAATATCATGCCGACGGCGAAGGGCAGCTGCCATTGCACCATGGCGATGCCGACGCCGTAGGCGCCCAGGCCGTAGAACACAGAATTGCCGAAGGACGGATACCCGGTGTAGCCGCCGATGATGTTCCAGCCCTGGGCCAGCACCGCCAGCAGCAGGGTGCTGATGCCGAACTGGATCACGGTGTCGGAGCCGTATTCCGGCAGCAGGGCCAGCGCCGCCAGGACAATCAGGATCAGGATGATGCGCAGGGCTTTCATGCGGTCCTCCCGAGCAGACCGGTGGGCCGTATGATCAGCACCAGCACCAGGACGCCGAAACTGGCGACGTCGGCGAACGTCGGGCCGATGTACAGCGTGGTCAGCGATTCGATCAGGCCCAGGATCAGGCCGCCGGCGATCACGCCCAGCGGCGTGTCCAGGCCGCCGATGATGGCGATGGCGAAGGACTTCGCGGTCAGCGTGGCGCCGATGTAGGGGTTGATCTGGGACACGGTGCCGTACAGACCGCCCGCGGCCCCGGCCAGGGCCAGCCCCAGGCCGAAGGTGACGGCGTACAGGTGGCGCGGTTCGACCCCGTACAGGCGAGCCGCCGACAGGTTCTGGGCGGTGGCCCGGATCGCCCGCCCCAGGCGGGTGTGCAGCAGGAAATACCACATGATCAGGGTCAGCACGATGGCCATGACGCAGGCTGCCAGCCGCACCAGCGGGATCGTGATCCCCAGCACGGTCATGTTCCGGCCGGAATAGCTGGGGTTGATGGTGCGGAAGTCGGCCGAGAACACCAACTGCGCCAGGTAGGTCAGCACGACCTCCAGGCCGAAGGTGATCAGCAGGGTATTGAACATCGGCGAGCGCACGATCAGGTTCAGGATGCCCCGCTGGATGGCGTAGCCGACGAGGAACATCAGGACCGCCGTGATAGGCAGCCCCAGGAACGGATCGACGCCCAGCCAATGGAAGCTATACCAGGAAATATAGGCGCCCAGCATGATGAAGGCGCCATGCGACAGGTTGACTATGTTGAGCACACCCCAGACCAGGGCAAGGCCGAGCGCCACGATGGCGTACAGCCCGCCCTGCAGGATGCCGTTGATGAGGACTTGCAGCAAAAGGTCCAAGGCGGGCGCTCCGGGTTAAGGCCTGTTCAGCGTTTCGACCAGTCGGGCATCGGATATTGCGGCTGGGTCAGGAACTTGCTGCCGTCGAAGATCGCCGCCGGCTTGCCGTTCTGGACCTGGATCACCGTCTGGTCCAGATGGATCTGGCCGTTTTCGGCGAACTTGATGTGCCCGTACAGGCTGCCGAAGTCGCTGGCTGCCAGGGCGGTGCGCACGGCCTTGGGATCCAGCGTGCCGGCCTTCTCGATGGCCTTGACGATGGTTTCCACGTCCGCCACGCCCGATGCCGCGTGGTAGTCGGGCTCGTAGCGGTATTGGGCGCCCCAGGATTTCGCGAACTGCGCCGCATCGCCGAACCAGTCGTCCTTCAGGTTTTCAGTGGGCAGCCAGGCCGTCATGCCGAACGCGTAGTCGGCATCCTTGCCCAGCGCCTTGCGGAAGTCCTCGCTGGGCACACCGACCGTGAATGAGTAGATCTTGGGTGAGACGTCCAGGCTCTTGGCCTGGCGGATGAAGTTCAGGATCTCGGTCTCGTGGCCGGCGACCAGCACGGCATCGGCCTGCTTGGCCTTGATCTGGGACAGCAGCGTGTTGAAGTCGCTGGCGTTCGAACTGTAGCGTTCGTCCAGGACCGTGTCCGCCCCCACGTCCTTGAGCAGAGGCCGGGTGCCCTTGGCCACGGAGACGTCGAAGGAGTCATCCGCATACAGCAGCGCGACCTTCGCGGGTTCCGGCTTCAGCTGCTTGAACATCTTGATCGTGCTGCCGAAGTAGTCGCTGGCCGGCGCCAGAGTCCCGAAGACGTATTTGAAGCCGCGGGAGAAGATCTGGTCGGACGCGCCGCCGCCTTGCACCATGGGGATCTGGTATTTTTCCGAGACGGCGGAATCCGCCAGGGCGAAGTTGCTGGCGAAGGGTCCCAGCAGGAAGTTGACCTTGTCCTGCGTCACCAGCTGGGTGTATTGCCGCACGCTGAGGTTGACGTCGGACTGGTTGTCATAGATTTTCAGCGCCAGCGTGTATTTCTTGCCGCCGACGGTGACGCCGCCCTTGCGGTTGATCTGATCGACGGCCAGTTGATAGGCGTCCTTGTAGTAGCGCCCGGTGTTGGCCACCGGCCCTGTCAATTGCACGGACGCGCCCAGCACGATCTGGTTGTCCGCCGCCAGGCTGACACCGCTGCCGAGTCCCAGGGCCACGGCGGCGGCCACACACGTCAGGCCATGCCGAAATAGGGTATGCATGGAACAGTCTCCTACGGGTTGTTTTAGGTTCCATTGTGCGCGTCCAAACGTAACAAATATCTGAACAAAACCTGACATCACCCTGAATACAACTGGAATCTGGTGCTGAACTCCCGATAACATGCCAGCAGATGTTGCCTGGGTGGCCGACGCCCGCACATGCTGAAAAGCGGCGCCGAGGGGTGCGGACAACCGTGTCGTATTGCATTAGATAATGGGAATGATTATTATTCATGAATGTTGATCGGAGTCCGACCCGACGTGCCGGAATCCAGTCGATCCCATTTTCCTCAGGAGCCGCTCCCATGGCGCAGTCTCAAGTCAGTGCATTGATCGTCGGCGCGGACCGGCTAGGCAATATTCCCGATTTGCTGCGCGACCACAATATCGCGGTCCGCCATCACATCAGCGGGCGGGATCCCGCACATCAGAAGAAAATGCCTTCGCTGCCCTCGGGGACGGATCTGGTGATCCTGCTGACGGATTTCCTGGGGCACAACGTGATGAAGACCTTCCGTGCCGCTGCGCAGCGCGCCGGCGTCCGTGTGCTGACCTGCCGGCGTTCTGTCTGCAGCATGCGGCAGGCGCTGGATCAGTGCGGCTACTGTCAGACCTGCCCACTGCGGGGGCAGGCGGATGGGTCTGTGTCGGCCGGGGTCAGGCCACACTGAGCCGTCGAGGCGGTTAGTCGTTGAAAGCGGCCGGGCGCGGTATCAGCGCCGGGCGGTCTCGTGCTTGACTTCGAGGCGTCGGGCGCCGTTATAGCGTTTACGCCAGTAGGCCATGTCCATGTTGTCGACGCGGATCGCGGCCCCGGTGCGGGGAGCGTGGACAAATTTGTGATCGCCCAGATAGATGCCGACGTGCGAGTAGCGACGGCCCAGGGTGTTGAAGAACACCAGATCGCCCCGGCGCAGTTCATTCTGTTTGATCGAGATCCCGGTCCGCGCCTGCTCGCTGGCGGTGCGCGGCAGTTTCAGGCCCAGGGACTTCTCGGCGGCATAGGCCACCAGACCGCTGCAGTCGAAGCCCTGGCCCGGGGCGTCACCGCCATAGCGGTATTTGACCCCCAGGAACTTCATGGCGGTCGTCACCAGGGTCTTCGGTGTGGACGAGGTGGGATTGGATTCCGACTGCGGGTAGTCGATCGCAAAGCTGTCTTTGCTGTCGATCCAGGCGCCGAGCGGGTCGGACTGGGTGCTGAGCAGGTAGCTGTCGCGCAGCAGATGATTCGAGAATGAAGCGTCCGCGGTCTGTTTGGGTTGGGTCGCGCATCCCGCCAGGGCCACGGCGCCGGCGCACAACATCAGTTTCAGGAAACGGGCCACGGATAGCGTGGACAGAATGTGCTGGGCTGAGGCGGAATGTGGCGGTGGCATGGGCGGTTTTTGTCGTTCTTTGGTGTCTTTCGCGGGCCTGTGTCAGGCCTGTGGCAAACGCCAGTTGAAGGTTGAAAAGCTGCCCGCCCTGCGGGCAACCGTTCGATTCTATCGGATCAAGCGGCTGGGGTAAAGGCTGTTTATTCGACCAGTCTGTGTTTCCAGACAGGCGTCCTGCCAGCCGCGCAGCGCGTTCGAGATACGCCAGGCGGGGGCCTGGCGCAGGTCGTTCAGGCTCACGCGGGCCTCGTGCGCCAGGCCCTGGCCCAACAGCCACTGACGCTCCACTCCCGGCAGCAGACCGCAGCTCGTCGGCGGCGTCAGCCACCGGCCATGGTCGTCCTGGATGTAGATATTGCAGCGGCTGCCTTCGCATAGGTCTTCGGATTGGTTGCCAAAAATCAGATCGAAATGGTCCGGGTGTGCCGCCAGCCAGCGCTGCGCCTCGGAGAACCACACGCGGTGGGTCGTTTTGTGCCGCAGCCAGGGATTGCTGGAATCCAGTGGGTCGGATGTTCCGATCGTGTCACGGGCCAGGGCGATGCGGACCGGTGTGTGTGTGTCCGGCAGCGGGCTGACTTCCAGCGACAGTTGTCCATCGGCGGCCAGCAGCAACCGGATGCGCCAGGCTGGTGCATGGTCGGCGTTACCGGCAGGTTCATCCGCTGAAGGCGGTAGGTGGTTTGTGCGGGCGGAAATCTCGGCCGTGGCCCTGGCCAAGCGATCTTCCAGGTCGTTGATGTCCAGTGGATAGTCCAGGGCGTGGGCCGAAGCCTGCAGCCGTGCCCGATGGCCCGGCCAGCGGGCAATGCGGCCCTGGCACAGGCGCATTGTCTCAATCAGGGCGGGGGGTGATGGCAAGGGTGTCATCGATCGTCCAACCATTCAGAATACGGGCCTTCCATAGGCATTCCTGCCATTCCTCGCCGGCCAGGGAGTCGGATACGATGCCGCCGCCCACGCCAAATTGCGCTTGTCCGTCGCGCAATTCGATGGTGCGGATGGCGACGTTCAGGGAAAAGTCCCCGTCAGGTGCCAGCCAGCCCACGCTGCCGCAATAAATCCCGCGCCGCCGGTCTTCCAGCGCGCGGATCGCCCGGATGGCGGCGATCTTCGGCGCCCCCGTGACCGAACCGCAGGGAAACAGGGCTTGCAGGACGTCCCGCAGCGGAACGTCGGGTGCTTCCGCCTGCACTGACGAGGTCAGGGTCCAGACCGAAGGATAGCGTTCCAGGTTGAACAGGGCAGGCACGCGAACGCTGCCAGGCACGGCGATGCGCCCCAGATCGTTGCGCAGCAGATCGACGATCATCAGGTTTTCCGCCCGGTTCTTGGCGCTGTGCAGCAGACCCTGGGCGGATCGGCTGTCGTGGGCCGGATCGGCGTGGCGCGGCGCCGTGCCCTTCATGGGCCGGGTCAGCAGCCGGCTGCCGTGACGGGCAACGAACAGTTCTGGCGACAGGGACAGGATCCAGCGGTCGCCGTCCCGGATGCAGGCAGCCTGGGCCACCGGGTGATGTTCGATCAGCTGCCGGTAGACACCTGCCGGATCCAGATCGTCCGGCCAGTCCAGTTGCAGGGGCACCGTGTAGTTGACCTGATAGTAGTCGCCGCGCGCGATGCCGGCGCGGATGCTGTCGATGGCGTGGGCATGGTCGGCTGGGGTTCGGTCGCTGCGGATCCGTCGATCCGGTTTGGTGGAGGCCGCCCAACCCGGCTGAGCGGCGGGTTCCGGCAAGGTGCGGACGTCGGTGGCCGGGCTCTCCGGCGCCCGGTCGCGGGGACCCTGTTCCCGTGCCCGGGCGAAGACCAGGGCGGTCAGCCGGGGCAGCGCCTCGGGATCGACGTCAAGGCGGGGAGTGGGCAGTGCACTGTCGTCCAGCCATTCCCCCAGTTCGTAATCCAGCAGCAGCGCCACCCAGTGGCCTGCCTGGCGCGCGGCTTCGATGGCATTCCAGGCGGCGGGCAGTTCACTTCGGTGATGCACGGCGATCCGGCCGACCGGATTGTCCAGCCGTAGCGACCAGCCGGCCAGACGGTTCTCGAACAGGCATATCGGGTCCACGTCAGGACCTGTGTCAGTACGCCGCGTCATGTCGATGCCGTAGCCCGCGACAGGAATTCGCCCAGGATCCGGCCGGTATGGGTGTCGCTGGCGCAGAGTTGTTCCGGGCTGCCCTGGGCCACGACCCGGCCGCCTTGATCGCCGCCTTCCGGACCCAGATCCACGACCCAGTCGGCTTCCGCGATCACGTCCAGGTTGTGTTCGATCACCACCACTGTGTGGCCGGCCTCGACCAGCCGGTGCAGGACACGGATCAGCTTCTCGACATCGGCGGTGGACAGGCCCACGGTGGGCTCGTCCAGAACATACAACGTGTGAGGCGTCCGCGAGGCGCGCCCGGTACGCAGAATGCCCTCGTCCAGATGCGCCTTGGTCAGTTCGGTGACGAGTTTGATGCGCTGGGCCTCGCCGCCGGACAGGGTGGGCGAGGGCTGTCCCAGCGTCAGGTAGCCCAGCCCCACGTCCTGCATCAGCTGCAGGGCGCGGGCGATCTTGCGATGCGCGGAAAAATGGCCGACGGCGTCGTCGACTTCCATGCGCAGCAGATCACCGGCGCTGCTGCCGTTCCATTGCACGCCCAGCGTTTCCTGGTTGAAGCGGGCGCCGTGGCAGGCGTCGCAGGGCACCTTGACGTCGGGCAGGAAACTCATCTCGATGGTACGCATGCCCTGGCCCTCGCATTCCGGGCAGCGGCCATCGCCGGTGTTGAAGGAAAATCGGGAGCCCGTCCAGCCGCGCAGGCGCGATTCTCGCGTGCTGGCGTACAGTTTGCGGATGTCGTCCCAGAAGCCCACATAGGTGGCGGGGCAGGACCGGGGTGTCTTGCCGATGGGGGTCTGGTCCACTTCCAGCACCCGGTCGATGGCTTCCCAGCCGCGGATATCGTGGCAACCCGTCCAGGGAACGGACAGGCGGCTGCCGACGCGACGCGTCAGGTTGTCCAGCAGGACTTCGCGCGCCAGCGTGGATTTTCCGGATCCGGACACGCCGGTGACCACGGTCAGTCGTTCCAGCGGGATGCGGGCCTGCGCATGACGCAGGTTGTGCAGGGTCGCGTCGACGATCTCAAGGGCGGGGGTGTCGTCATCCACCGGGCGGCGGCCGTTCATCGGATGGGTCAGCGGCTCGCGCAGATAGCGGCCGGTCAGGGATGCCGGGTTGGCGGCAATGTCGGCGACCGTGCCTTGGGCGACCACCATGCCGCCCCGGGTTCCGGCGCCGGGGCCGATGTCGATGACGTGCTCGGCGCGGCGGATCGTGTCTTCGTCGTGTTCCACCACCACCAGCGTGTTGCCGTTGCCTTCCAGGCGGCTCAGGGCATCCAGCAGGATGCGGTTGTCGCGCGGATGCAGGCCGATGGTGGGTTCGTCCAGGACGTAGCAGACGCCCTGCAGGTTGGACCCCAGTTGCGCGGCCAAGCGGATGCGCTGCGCCTCGCCGCCCGACAGGGTAGGGGCCGCGCGATCCAGGGCCAGGTAGCCCAGGCCCACGTCCATCATGAAGTTCAGGCGGCCCCGGATTTCCGTGAGGATGTCGCGGGCGATCTCGGCTTCGCGTCCCTGGGTGCCCAGGCCCAGGAAGAACCGCTGTGCATCGCTGACCGGCAGGGCCGCCAGTTCGGCGATGGAGCGATCATGCCAGCGAAACGCCAGGGCGACACGATTCAGCCGCTGGCCATGGCATTGCGGGCAGACCTGCAAGCCAGCCTCGCCGCCTTCCAGCCAGCCGGCTTCCTCGCCGGTCTGGTCTTCGGTGAAGCCGACCAGGGACAGGCCGGTGCCGAAGCACCCCGGACACCAGCCGTGGCGCGAGTTGTAGGAGAACAGGCGCGGGTCCGGTTCGGGGAAGCTGGTGCCGCAGCTCGGGCAGGCCCGTTTGATGGAGAAGGTCAGCAGCCCCGGATCCGCCGCCAGGCCGGCGGCGCGGCGTGCCTCGATGGTGGCGGGCCCGGCCCCGGTCAGGCCGGTCAGGACACGGAAGCTGCCGTGTCCCAGGGCCAGTGCGGCGCGCACGGCGTCGCGCAGGCCGGCTTCATCACGCACATCCACGATCAGGTCGCGCACCGGCAATTCGATGGTGTGTTCCTGATAGCGGTCCAGGCGCGGCCAGGGGCTCACGGGGATGAATTGGCCGTCCACCCGCAGGTGCGTATGCCCGTGCGATGCGGCCCATTTGGCCAGATCCGTGTAATAGCCCTTGCGGGCAATCACCAGCGGGGCCAGCAGGCCGATGTGTTCGCCGGTGTGATCGCGCAGCAGCTGCGCCACAATCTGTTCGGGTGTCTGCGGCGCCACCGGCACGTGGCAGTCCGGGCACATCTGCGTGCCCAGGCGCACGTACAGCAGGCGCAGGAAATGATGGATTTCCGTCATCGTGGCGACGGTGGACTTGCGTCCCCCCCGGCTGGTGCGCTGTTCGATCGCGACGGTCGGCGGAATGCCGTAGATGGCGTCCACGTCGGGCTTGCCGGCCGGCTGGACGATGGCGCGGGCATAGGCGTTCAGCGATTCCAGATAGCGACGCTGTCCTTCGTTGAACAGGATGTCGAAGGCCAGCGTGGACTTGCCGGAGCCCGATACCCCCGTGACGACGGTGAAGGCATTGCGCGGGATGTGGACCTCGATGCCCTTCAGATTGTGTTCCCGGGCATTCATGATGTGGATGTCCGGGCTGCCGGCCGGCACAGGCAGGCGCGTTGCCGGTTCCTTCAGGGCCAGCCCGGGATTGTCCAGCTGGCGGGCATAGTCGCTCAGCGCCTGGCCGGTATGGGATTCCGGATCCTGCATCACAGTGTCGGGGGTGCCCTGGACGAGGATGCGTCCGCCCTGGTCGCCGCCCTCGGGGCCTAGATCGACGATCCAGTCGGCGGCCCGGATCACGTCCAGATTATGTTCGATGATCAGCAGGGAATGGCCGGCCGCCAGCAGCTTGCGGAAGGCGCGCATCAGCCGCGCGATGTCGTCGAAGTGCAAGCCTGTGGTGGGTTCGTCGAACAGCAGCAGGCTGCCTTTGAGCATCCCCTGCGGCGCGCGCGACCGGGCTGCCTCGGCCAGGTGGCCCGCCAGCTTCAGGCGCTGGGCCTCGCCGCCCGACAGGGTCGGCACGGGCTGGCCCAGACGCACGTATTCCAGGCCCACGTCGGCCAGGGGCGCCAGTCCCCACTGCACGTCGCGCAGGCCCTGAAAGAAATCCAGAGCCTCGCTGACCGTCATGTCCAGCACCTCGTCGATCGAGGCCGTGCGCCCCAGGTGCTCGATGCGCACCTCCAGGATCTGCGGGCGGAAGCGGCGGCCGTTGCAGTCCGGGCAGCGCAGGTAGACGTCGGACAGGAACTGCATTTCGACGTGTTCGAAACCGGTGCCGCCGCAGCCCGGGCAGCGGCCGTCACCGGTGTTGAAGCTGAACGTGCCGGCGGTGTAGCCGCGTTCCTGCGACATGGGTGCCGCCGCGAACAGTTTGCGGATGGCGTCGAAGGCGCCGACGTAGCTGGCCGGGTTGGACCGCGCCGTCTTGCCGATGGGGGCCTGGTCCACCAGTACCACATCGGCGATCTGCTCGGCGCCCAGCAAGGCGTCGTGGTCCCCAGGCGCCTCTGTCGGGCGGCCTAGTCGTTTGAGCAGCGCCGGATACAGGACATCCTGGACCAGGGTGGACTTGCCCGATCCTGACACGCCGGTCAGGCATACCAGCCGTCCCAGCGGCAGGGAAAAGTCGATGTTCTTCAGATTGTTGGCCCGCACGCCCTGGAGCAGCAGGCGCGGGGTCTTGTCGGCGACCGGCATCGGGCGCGGGGCCTCGATGCGCAGACGGCCGCCGAAATAGCGCCCGGTCAAAGTGTCGGCGGCTGCGAGTTCGGCGGGGGTGCCGTCGAAGACGATGTGCCCGCCCCGTTCGCCAGGGCCGGGGCCGATGTCCAGCACGCGGTCGGCCGCCACCATCACCTGCGGGTCGTGTTCGACCACCACCAGCGTATTGCCGTGGTTGCGCAGGCGCTGCATGACCTGCACGATGCGGTGGATGTCGCGGGGATGCAGGCCGATCGATGGCTCGTCCAGGACGAACAGCGTGTTGACCAGGGATGTGCCCAGGGCCGTCGTCAGGTTGATCCGCTGGACCTCGCCGCCCGACAGCGTGCGGCTCTGGCGGTCCAGCGACAGATAGCCCAGCCCCACGTCGCACAGGAATCGCAGCCGGGTGCGGACCTCGTCGAGCAGCTCGTTCAGGGCCTCGTCCAGCGTCTGCCCCAGTTCGATGCCTTCGAACCAGTAGCGCACGCGCTCGATCGGCAGGCGCATCAGGTCGTGCAGCCCCAGGCCGGGCAGCGCGGCCAGCTGGTCCGCCGTCCAGCGGGCGCTTGCCGGCATGAAGCGGGGATATCCCGGGATGGCGTCCGCGTTGCGGCCCAGGCGCCAGAGCGTGGCGTCCGGCTTCAGGCGCGCGCCCCGGCAGGTGGGGCAGGGCGTGTAGCTGCGGTATTTGGACAGCAGGACTCGCACGTGCATGCGGTAGGCTTTTGTCTCCAGCCAGTCGAAGAATCGCTGGATGCCATACCATTGGTGCTTCCAGGCGGAAGGCCCGCCTTTCCAGTCCGGCGCGCCGTGGATGACCCAGGTCTTTTCGGCTGCCGTCAGGTCGCGCCAGGGGGTATCCAGGCGGATGCCGATCCGGGCGGCATAGCGTTCCATTTCCTCCTGGCATTCCTTATAGCTGGCGGTCTGCCACGGTTTGACGGCGCCCCCGCGCAGGGTGCGGGTCTCGTCCGGAACCACCAGGCCGTAATCGATTCCCATCACGCGGCCGAAGCCCTTGCAGGCTTCGCAGGCGCCCAGCGGGGAATTGAAGGAAAACGTGCTGGGCAAGGGTGTGGCGTACTCGATGTCGCAGTGCGCGCAATGCAGGCCGGCGCTGAAGCGCCAGGCTTCTTCATGATCGTCGAACAGCGCGTACACGGTCAGCCGGCCATTGCCCTGGCGCAGGGCCGTTTCCAGCGCCTCGTCCACGCGGGCGGCTTCGGCATTGCCTAGCCGGAAGCGATCCTGGATGACGTGCAGCCGGCGGGTCGTCCCCGCTACCTTGCCCTTGGAGGCACGGGCGGCTTTCGTCGTGCTTTCGCCGCTGGATCCCGGCGTCGGTTCTTCGGTGCCCTTGCCGCGATTGGCCGGATCCGTCGGGCCTGGGCTCCCGGAGGGCGCGGCCGGTTCGTGGACGCGCGTGTAGCCCTGCTGCTCCAGAAAGCCGCGCACCTCGTCCTCGGTGAAATTGCCCGGTACCGTAACAGGGAACGTGATCACCAGGCGCGGGTCGGCCGCCGCGCACAGGACGTCGAGCTGCTGCCGGATGCTGGCCGGGTTGTCGCGCACCACGGGCCGGGCGCAGCCAGCGCAGTGCAGATGACCAGCGCGGGCGTAGAGCAGTTTCAGGTGGTCGTTGAGCTCCGTCATGGTGCCGACGGTGCTGCGCGAGTTGCGCACCGGGTTGATCTGATCGATGGCGATGGCGGGCAGGATGCCTTCGATCCGGTCGACCTGCGGCTTGTCCATGCGGTCCAGAAACTGGCGCGCATAGGGCGAAAATGTTTCGACGTAGCGCCGTTGCCCCTCGGCATACAGGGTGTCGAACGCCAGCGAGGACTTGCCCGAGCCGGATACGCCGGTGACGACCAGCAGTTCACCGGTGTGGATGGTGACATCCAGGTTCTTCAGGTTGTTCTGGCGGGCGCCGAAAATACGGATGGGTGCGTTCATTGCGCCATCATAATCCGCCCCCCTGGGGGCAGGGGCGCGCGCCACGATCGGGCTGGGGTTGATCGAGATCAGTCATCGGCCGGATGGCCACAGGCCGTGGGCAGACCGAAATCTTACAGTAAACTGAATCATCCGATTCCTCTCTGGAATCGGACCTCAAACCCTTCGGAGCTCACGCCATGAAAAAGACCTGGATTGCGATTCCATTGCTCTGTGCCGCCGGGCTGGCGCAGGCTGCGGATTACCGCCTCGATCCCGACCACACCTTCGTCACGTTTGAGGTCCTGCACAACGGCACATCCACCGTCCGCGGGCGCTTCGACACGATGGACGGGCTGGTGCGGTTCGATCCGGCCGCCAAGACCGGCGATGCGCGGATCACGGTGGACATGGCTTCCATCAATACCGGCTCCAAGGGATTCGATGAACATCTGCAGACGCCGGATTTCTTCGCGGTGGCCAAATATCCGCAGGCGACATTCACCTCCACGGCATTCCGCTTCGATGGCCAGGTGGTCCGCTCGATCGACGGGACGCTGGAACTGCTGGGCCAGTCCCATCCTGTGACCCTGCAGGCGGTGCGGTTCAATTGTTACCAGAACAAGCGACTTGGCAAGGAAGTGTGTGGGGGTGATTTCCAGGCGGACCTGACGCGTAGCCAATGGGGCATGAAGTTCGGAGTGCCCGGGATTCCCGATGCGGTGCGCCTGCAGATCGAAGTCGAGGGTGTGCGTCAGTAGGCAATACCACCGGCCGTTCTTGTCACGGCAGGGCGCACATCCCGATGATCGGGCGCGCCCGCCCTCCGCCGGAATCCCGGGCCGGTATCCGGATTCCGGATCGATTTCCGATCTTTGCTAAAATAGCGCGTTTAGCTTCAAAGCCCGCCTTATCCCCAGGAGATCCTCATGGCAGAAATCAAACGCACGCGGCGCAATACGCTGGAACGCCGCTGCCTTGGCAAAGCGTTCAAGCGTCTTTTCGTGCGCGCACCCAAGGGCGTCTTCAAGATGCTGGAAAAGGTCAAGCGCGTCTGATTCGCGCCAGGCCTGCCGTATTGTTTCCATACAATTCGGCATCCGGGAAACCACGGACCTGACGGTCCGTGGTTTTTTTTTGCCGGTATCATGGAACGAAGCAAAAAGGAGGAGTTCACCGGCATGGCTTGCTGGCGTCATTTATTTTCCGTCATCACCCCCACCTTCAATCGGGCGCATACCCTGGAACGTGTCTATCGTTCGCTGCGAGAGCAGTCCTTTCAGGATTTCGAATGGGTCGTGGTGGATGATGGGTCGACCGACCATACCGGCGCTCTGGTACGTGGATGGCAGCAGGAAGCCAGTTTCCCTATCCGTTACGTCTGGCAACCCAATCAACATAAGAAAACAGCCTTCAACAACGGCGTGCGGCAAGCGCGGGGCGAATGGCTGGTCGCCATCGACAGCGACGATGAGCTCGATCCCAATGCGCTGTATCAGATGGCGCTGGTGTGGGGGCAGGTGCCTCCGGCCGAGCGTGGCCGCTATGTGGCGATCACGGGGCTGTGCGCCCGCACTGACGGACGGGTGGTGGGGGACATGTACCCCCAGGATGTCATGGACATCACCTCGCTGGACATGATCTTCCGCCAACACGTGCGGGGCGAAAAATTCGGCTGCCTGCGCACGGACGTCCTGCGACAGTTTCCGTTTCCTGAAGACATCCCTGGCTTCGTACCCGAAAGCCTGGTGTGGCGGGCCATCGCCCGTGCCGGTTACCTGACGCGTTTCGTCAATCAGGTTTTCCGTGTTTATCACGACAGCGCGGACAGTCTGTCGCGCCAGGACCGGTCGGCCGACAGCGAGCGTCATGCCATGGGCCTGTGGCTGCTGGCCCACGACACGGTGGAAAACTGCCTGCCCTGGTTCCGGTATCAGCCGCTTTCTTTTTTTGCCGCTGCCGCCCGCTATACCCGTTTTGCCCTGCATCTGCGTGCCCAGGGCGTCGCACGGCCGCAGGGGCGGCGCCTGACGCACCTGACGTCGCGGCTGCTGGTGCTGGTCATGTGGCCGGCGGGCTTGGGGTTATACCTGCGCGATCGATTGCGTGGCCCGGCAGCCCCAGCCAAAAGGCCGGTCGCCAATCTGACCACGGATCGCAAGCCTTAAGGACATCCCGGGCACGTCGTCGTGTCGCGTCCTGTCCGGAGTATCCTCAGTCTGCTTCGTCGATGTCCGTGGTGTCGTCTTCGTCGTCGGGCTGTTCGGTCGCCGACAGTTCGAAGGGCAGCAGCTCGGTCAGGTCGTCGGACCAGCCGGTTTCCTCGCCGCTGGCATCGACCTTGATGTAGCGGCTGCCGGTCAGGCTGGACAGCTGGATCGCCCACAGGAATTCACAGTCGACCGCCTGGCCGTCGCTCAGGTCCAGGCCGCCGCAATTGCCCAGGAATCGGGCGCCCGGTCCGCCCGCCTGCACGCGCGGATGCTCGTCCTCGTCGTCGGGACCCAGCGGGACGGCGAAAAGCGTCCATTCGAAGCCCTCGTCGGACTCGGTCACGATCTCGGCGATCACGGGTTTGCCCAGATAGGCGCACAGGGCGTCCGCCGTGCGACCCAGCAGGTCGGTTTCAGTGGGGGTGAAGGTCAGCGTATGGGCCATGGTGCGCACCTGGAAATCACGGAAATCGGTTTTCCGTCATTGTACTTTCCAAGGCTGGCAAGAAGTGCCTGCTGGCCTACAATCGACCCTTTATGCGGCTGAATTCCTCGGCCCGCGCTTTCACGGTTGCGCCATGGCACAGTACGTTTATTCCATGAACCGGGTCGGCAAGATCGTGCCGCCCAAACGACAGATCCTGCGGGATATTTCCCTGTCCTTCTTCCCGGGCGCCAAGATCGGCGTGCTTGGCCTGAACGGGTCGGGTAAATCCGCCCTGCTGAAGATCATGGCGGGGGTGGATAAAGACATCGAGGGCGAAGCTGTTCCCATGGCGGGCCTGCGCATCGGCTACCTGCCGCAGGAACCCCAGCTGGATCCGGAACATACCGTCCGCCAGGCCGTCGAAGCCGGCCTGGGCGAGGTCTTCGACGCCCGCAAACGGTTGGACGAGGTCTATGCCGCCTATGCCGACCCGGATGCCGATTTCGATGCCCTGGCCAGCGAACAGGCCGAGCTGGAATCCATCATTGCGGCCGCCGCCACCAGTGGCAGCGACGACATCGAAACGCAGATGGAGATCGCCGCCGACGCGCTGCGCCTGCCGCCCTGGGACGCGGTGGTCGGCAATCTGTCCGGTGGCGAAAAGCGACGGGTCGCCCTGTGCCGCCTGCTGCTGTCCAAGCCCGACATGCTGCTGCTGGACGAACCCACCAACCACCTGGACGCCGAATCGGTGGAATGGCTGGAAGTCTTTCTGCGCCAATTTCCCGGCACCGTCGTGGCAGTGACCCACGACCGCTATTTCCTGGACAATGCGGCCGAATGGATCCTGGAACTGGATCGCGGGCATGGCATTCCCTGGAAGGGCAACTACAGTTCCTGGCTGGAACAGAAGGAAGACCGCCTGAAGCACGAGGAAGCCGCCGAATCCGCCCGCCAGCGCACGATCAAAAAAGAACTGGAATGGGTGCGGCAGAACCCGAAGGGCCGTCAGGCCAAGGCCAAGGCCCGTCTGGCGCGCTTCGAGGAACTGTCCTCGCACGAATACCAGAAGCGCAACGAAACCCAGGAAATCTTCATTCCCGTGGCCGAACGCCTGGGTAACGAAGCCATCGAGTTCCGTAACGTGTCCAAATCGTTCGGCGATCGTCTGCTGATCGACGATCTTAGCTTCAAGGTCCCGCCGGGGGCCATCGTCGGCATCATCGGGCCTAACGGGGCGGGGAAATCCACGCTGTTTCGCATGATTGCCGGCCAGCAGACGCCCGATTCCGGCGAGGTCGTCCTCGGGCAGACCGTGAAGCTGGCCTTCGTGGACCAGTCGCGCGATTCCCTGCCGGACGACAAGACCGTGTTCGACGCGATTTCGGATGGCGCCGACCTGCTGACCGTGGGGCGCTTCGAGATGCCCTCGCGGGCCTATCTGGGCCGCTTCAACTTCAAGGGCGGCGACCAGAACAAGCTCGTCGGCAAGCTGTCCGGCGGCGAGCGCGGCCGCCTGCACCTGGCCAAGACCCTGATCACCGGGGGCAACGTCCTGCTGCTCGACGAGCCGTCCAACGACCTGGACGTCGAAACCCTGCGCGCCCTGGAAGACGCTCTGCTGGAATTCGCCGGCTGCGTCCTGGTCATCAGCCACGACCGCTGGTTCCTGGACCGGATCGCCACCCACATCCTGGCCTTCGAGGGGGATTCGAAAGTCGTGTTCTTCGATGGCAACTACCAGGAATACGAGGCCGACAAGCGTCAGCGCCTGGGCGAGGAAGCCGCCAGGCCGCACCGGATCCGCTACAAGGCGCTGAAATGAGGACCGCATCCATGTTGACCGCATCCGCCAGCCTGCTGCTGATCGTCGACATGCAGGACAAGCTGCTGCCGGCGATCCATGACACAGATGCTCTGCGAGGTCGTGTGGCGCGCCTGGCGCAGGTGGCCCGTCTGCTGTCCGTGCCGGTCTGGGCGACCGAGCACTGGCCGCAAAAGATCGGCGCGACCCACGCCGATCTGGCCCTGCATGTGGATCGGGTCGTTTCCAAGACCCACTTCAACGCCTGTCGCGAGGTGGACTTCCTGGCGCATTGGTCCGCAGGCCGCACCCGCATCCTGCTGACCGGCACCGAAGCGCACATCTGCGTGCTGCAAACCGGCCTTGGGCTGGCGCAGGCCGGGTATGAACCGGTCCTGGTGCTGGACGGCATCGGTTCCCGGCGCACGTCCGACCAGCTCGCCGCCAGCGAGCGCTGGCGCCATCATGGTCTGGAGACCGTCACCTCCGAAATGGCCATCTACGAGTGGCTGGAAACCCCCGCCCATCCGGCATTCCGGGATGTGTTGAAGCTGGTGAAATAGGGCACAGGAATACCTGTCGCGGACTGAAACGGGTTTTTTTACGACAGATTCCTGGATCTCCCTGTTACAGGCGCATGGACAGGCCAGGCACGGGGTCCGGCGTGTCGCTGTTACAAGTCTCATTCCTGGTCATCAGGGTTCACAGTTCTCACAACCGTGATGGTTTATAAAAGACTTAATGGCACTGTAGGGTGCTTGACATCCATGGCTGCCGGCGGCCCGATCATTCCAATGGCTGATGCGCCGACCTGGCAGGGAGCACGAAAAGGAGAATCCACCATGCAAATCACGACGATTGGAAAACTGGGTGCCGTTCTGGTATTGGCCGCCTCTATGGCAGGCTGTTCTTCCTGGGACAACATGAGCCATCGCCAGAAGTCGGCCGTCACCGGCGCCGGCCTGGGCGGTGTGGCGGGTGCTGTGATCACGGGCGGCGGCATCCTGGGTACGGTTGGTGGTGCCGCCATCGGCGGCGTCATCGGGGATCAGATCGGCAAGAACCGCTGATTTCTTCCGGAAGGGGCATTGCCCGCGCCCTTTCGATATTGTGCTGAAAGCCTGATTCAAATCCGGCTTTGCACCTCGCCCCAGCAGGTGGATTCCGATCCGGCCCGCTGGGGCGGTTTTTTATGGATGTTTCCCGTCGGGAGATTCCTGCCCGCCACCAGATCTGCCTGCCATTTGTCTGGCCTGTTCAGAGCAATCCCAGGATTTCCTTTTCCAGCTGGCCGTTGGCGATGCATTGCGTGGATTGCTCGAAGCCTGGGAAGGTGCCACGCGAACTGGTGGTGAAGGCGATCGTGTCGCTGACTGGTTCGTAATGCCGACCCACCACATTGCCGACGTGGATCGTGCGCGTTAGTTGATACAGGGTGTTCACCGTGACTCGCGTCCGGTTGCGCCCGTCGCGCTGAAATATCACGTTGATAGCCCCGCCGAGTTCCAGACGGCGGTCCACCTCGTACAGATTGCCCCGCATCAGCTGTTCATAGACCTGATGGCCGGATGCCGCTGGAAACTGGTAGATGCGTCTGGCAGGTGAGCGGGGATTAACCACCATGGATTCCACCTGCCCGCAATCCAGATAGCGTTCCGGATTGCCCGTCAGGTCGAGGCTGACGACGCCGGCTGCCCTGTCCATGCTGGCCACGACCAGATTGTGACGTTCGAATGACTGGATGGATGCCGCCCAGGCCCGGTCGAATGGCTGGTTCAGGGTCTTGTCATGGGCCCCGACCTGCTGGACGGCCGGACCGGTGTAGGTCAGCCGGCCGGCGCATCCGACCAGAATTGCTGCAAAGGCAATCGCAACGATGGTCCTGATCATCCGCTTCTCCTGGTGCGGGGTTTGTCGTGCCATTCGGACGGCGTCATCCCGGTGTGTTCCGATATGTCGGTTTTTGTGGCTCAGGATATCGAAGCCCTGTTTGTGGCGCAATCAGGCATCACGAGGGCCGAAATCTTTCAGGGGACTGAAAAGCAGTATGTATCTTATTTTTGCATGGATGAAACCTGAAGACTGCTAATCGAGACATCAATTTTCCTGTTAGAAAAATTTTTTATGTCATTAAGCCATTGATAAATAATAATATGTTAAATAACGACACTTTCCTTAGGGCTTTCCCCATCAGGAGTTTGGCCGTGTTTCATTTGAATAATTTTGTTGTAGCCTGTGTTTGCCTGTGTCCATTTTGTCCTGTTTCTTTTCCATTTTCTGGGGCATACGGGGCCGGGTCCTTTCTGACCGACATTTGGAGAAGCAAACATGTACACACAACTATGCACGAAGCTGTGGGTTGCGATGGATGGTTTGAAGCGCGACGAGCGTGGGGTGGCGGCGATTGAATATTCGATACTGGCGGCACTGATCATTATTGCGCTCGCGACAGCTATCGGGACTGACTTTTTTACGCCCTTTTTTACCCATATCCAAGACCTCTTTAACGCAAAGGCACCTGTTTAATCCACCGTCAGTTGAGCCATCACATTGCGGCGGGAAGCCCGCTTTGATATCGCCGAGCACCATATTTTCCGCTCTCCCCGCTTGTCTGCTGGTTCTGTTGGTGGGCGAGGATTTGAGTCGGCGACGCTTGGCGAACCGTAAGGTGGGAATTTATGCGCTGTTGTTTCTCGTCCATGCCTACTTGGTTGAGCTGACGCTCGGTCAAGTAGGCGGGCATCTCGTCATAGCGGGTTTAGCTTTTCTGGTGTTCCTTGGCCTCTTCGTGATCGGTGCGATGTCAGGAGGAGATGTCAAGCTGGGGGCCGCAGTGATGTTATGGGCGGGACCGTCTTTTGTGATTCCGACAGTTGCTGTCATCGCTTGGTCCGGGGGGGTGGTGGCTGTATTGGGTTGGTTGGTTGACCTCGGCTGGACTCGGCGCGAGGCGTGTGCCAGCCGTTCGCTGAACCGATGGCGCCAAGCACTTTCGGCTCGTCGAGGGGTGCCTTATGGGGTGGCACTGGCAGCGGGGGGACTATATGTGTTGTGGCAGCGAATGTAGCGCTTGTATGCAGAAAGACGGTTGTGGCCTGTTGCAGTCGTAACCCATACGGGTGTGGATCCAGATCTTCACGGGTCTCACCCAGGCAAACGTAGGAATCTTGAACCATGACCTCTGTGCTGAAATTCGCCCTGATTCTGTTTGCGGCTGCGATCCTGGCAATGGGTGCGCGGGCCATGTATATCAGCAGCCTGAACAGGCCCGCGGCGCCAGACCCCGAAGTCAGGATCCGGGTCACGGCGGCTGCTCTGCCTGCCGGGCTGTTGTTGCGGGATGGTGACCTGACCTGGCAGGCGGTGCCGCGCAACAAGGTGCCTAAGGATGCAATGGTGGAGGGCACTCAGCAGCCCGCCGTGCATGGCGCATTGCTGCGCCACGCCATGACGGCCGGCAGCACCCTGCATCCCAGCGACATGATTCTGCCTGATGCGCCTGGATTTCTGGCTGCGGCCCTGAAGCCGGGCATGCGTGCCGTATCCGTGCCCATCAATGATGTGTCCGGCAATGCCGGGCTGATTCAGCCCGGCGATTACGTGGACATGATCCTGACCCAGCAGATGGGGCGACGGGGCGATACCGGCCTGGACAAACATAAGGTCGTCAGCGAAACCGTGCTGGAACGCACCCGCGTCATCGCGGTCGGCTCCAGTTTCCAGCGGGAAACCGATAACGCCAAAGCCGGCCGGGCCCGTACCGTGACCATCGAGGTCGAGCCGCGGACGGCGGAAGCCGTGACCGTCGCAGCCGAACTGGGCACTCTGTCGCTGTCCCTACGCAGCTTTGCCACGACGGATCGGGCTGTAGCCATGGGCACGGGGGTGCAGAACCCCAGCGCGTCCGTGGTGGCCTGGAACAAGGAGACGGAGGGATCGCAGGACGGCCCGGTCTGGGGTAGCGACGTGTCGCGCGTCCGCCTGGTCGGTCCGGTCGAAGAGACGAAGGAATCCAAGGGGACCCCGCGCCGCATTGTCATCATGCGGGGAAATGCAAAGCAGGAACAGGAGCTCGGCCTCTATGCGCAGTAAACCGATGTGCTTATCCCGGGTCCGCGTGTCCATGGCGTCGGCGCTGGTTGCGGGATCCCTGATGTTGAGTCCCTGGGCTGCCCAGGCCCTGTCACTGTCCATTGGTGCCGGTCAACTGGTCCACACCCAGGCGGATGCGGCTACGGTTTTTGTGGCAGATCCGGAAATCGCCGATATCCAGGTGCCCAGCCCCGGTGCCATCCTAGTGCTGGGGCGCCGTGCCGGCACGACAACCTTGTATGCGCTGGATGCTTCCGGCCAGCAGGTGCTGCGCGAGCAGGTCGTCGTGCGGCACAACCTGGCGGAACTGCAGACCATCCTGCGGCAACGCTTTCCGGCCTTGCGCCTGGCGCTGGAATCCGCCCCGGGCTCGTTGATGGTCAGCGGCTCGGCCCCGGACGCGGAAACGACCGACGCTGTGGCCAACACCATCCGCCCGTATCTGGGGGAAAAGGATCAACTGATCAATCGGGTCAGCGTCACCAGCCCCACTCAGGTCTATCTGCGGGTGCGAGTGACCGAAATGTCCAAGGCCATCACGCAGAAACTGGGTATCAACTGGCAGGTGGTCGCCAGCCCGGGCCAGTTCGTGACTGGACTGATCGGGGGACGTGATTTCCTGCGTACCGTGGGTGGTCAATCCACATACATGCTGCCGTCCGAAGGGTTTTCCTTTTTGGGCGGGTATTCCAAGACGGGTGCGCCGGCCCAGGCCATGATCGACATCCTGGACAAGGAAGGCCTGATCAGCGTGCTGGCCGAACCCAACCTGACGGCGGTCTCAGGGCAGACCGCTAGTTTCCTTGCAGGGGGGGAATTTCCGGTGCCGGTCAAGCAGGACAACGATGCCATGACGGTCGAATTCAAGCCGTTCGGGGTGGCGCTGGATTTCACCCCCACCGTGCTGGGGGATGATCGGATCAGCCTGAAGGTGCGCCCCGAAATCAGCGAGATCGACCCTAATGCCAGCATCGTGATGGACAGGCTGGTGATTCCGGGCATCCGCGTGCGGCGGGTGGAAACCACGGTGGAAATGGCCAGTGGTCAAAGCTTCGCGATCGGTGGTCTGCTGCAGAACAATATTGCCGACGTGGTCAGCAAGATCCCCGGCCTGGGGTCGATCCCGGTGCTGGGCAAACTGTTTTCATCGTCCGATTATCAGAATAACAAGAGCGAACTGGTGATCATCGTCACTCCGTATCTGGTGCGCCCGACCAGTCCGGATCAGCTGACGACGCCAATGGCCAGCATGCGGGCCAATTCGGATATCGAATTCGTGTTGCAGCACAGCGTCGGCTATGACCCGCTGAAGGGCAATGTGCCGCGCCTCAGCGGCTCGGCTGGTTTCGTCTACTGACCAGGGGGCGTCATGACCTCATATCCCATTCATTTCCATTCCCCCTTGCGTTGGCTGGTCGTGTGCGGGTCGATTGGTCTGCTGGCAGGGTGTTCCTTTCCCAAACGGGACTACAGCTTCGTGCCGGATGCGTCGGTAATCCAGGTGCAACTGAAGGACGGGCGCTGGGTGGCGGTGCCGCCGGATTGCGCCAAGCTGTTCACGGAACCGCCGCGGTCCCTGTATGACAGCCGGCCGCAGGTGCCCTATGGCTGCGCGACTTATACCAACCTGGCCAACAGTGTGGCGAACCCCAGGGATCTGGTGGCGCCGGGCACGTACGAGGGGCAGCAGGCAGACAGTGCCGCTGGTGCCGTGAAACGGTATCGCGACAATAAGGTGACACCGCTACGGGAGACCAATTCGACGAAGAAGCCCAGCAGCAGCGGCAACAGCAGCAGCAACAGCTACGGCAATTAGGACGACACCATGGCGATCGTGAGCAAGGACAAGGAAATATCCCGGTTGTATACCTTCGCCGCTTTCGTACTGGATGAGTCCAGCGAGGAGGAACTCCAACGGACCTTTCGCACGGATACATTGAGCGATACCCATGTAGCCCGGGGCGGTATTGATGAGGCAATCACCTGGCTGCGGAAACATGGAAGGTCTCCACAGCGCCTGCTGGTGGATATTTCCGGATCGAGTCGGCCGCTCGATGATCTGGATCGGCTGGCCGATGCATGCGAGCCGTCGGTGGAAGTCTATGTCGTGGGCGATCGCAATGATGTCGGGTTGTACCGGAATCTGCTGACGCGCGGCATCCAGGACTATCTGGTCAAGCCGCTCAGCCCTGAACTGGTCCGCCGGGTCACCGAGCACGCCGCTCCTAATCGGCAGCGCGGGCGCCACGGCAAATGTGTGACTGTACTGGGCACGCGCGGTGGCGTCGGTGCGACGACGGTGGCGGCACATCTGGCGCGTACCCTGGCTCAGGGCGGCACGCGCCGTCGCGTCGTCTATCTGGACCTGAACGTCCACGACGGTTGCGGGGCTGGGATTCTGGGGCGTCCAGGTGGCAATGCCCTGCTGGATGTGCTGGGTAATATCGACCGCCTGGACCAGCAGTATCTGGAACGGACCCTAGCCGATGCTGGCAATGGCCTGTACGTACTGGCCGCCGAGCTGGATTATTCCGAGGATTTCCGGCCGGGTCCCGGTGTGCTCGGCAAGTTGCTGGATACGCTGTGCCGGCATTTCCATTATGTGGTTCTGGATATCCCCCAGCGGGGCGGCGCCCTGGCCTCTGAAGCCCTGCAATACGCGGCGATGGTCTGCCTGGTGACGGATACCTCTGTGCATTCGGCACGCACACTGACGCGGCTGACTCGCTATATCGGCTCACGGCCGAATCCGCCGACGGTGATGAACTTGCTGAACCATCCGCAACCGGCATCCCGGCATCGGGTGCAGGCACAGGATTTCATCAAGGCCACCGACCTGTCCATTCAGGTGCGGATCGCCTATGACACCAAGGCGCCGGCGCTGGCCGAGAATCTGGCGCAGGAACTGTCGGCCGGCAGTGAGTTTGCCCATGGCGTTCAGGAACTGGCCAATCTGGTGACCGGAGAGGGGTTCAACCAGACCGATCAGGCCTGGTGGCGCCGTCTGGCAAGGAAGACGGCATGAACTTCGGACGCAAGCCTTCATCCGCCGCGCAGGTAGCCGAGCCAGACCGTGGGTCTGGGCCCGATGCGGTATCGACGCAGGTCGTCAGTTTGATGGCCGGCGACGGGCATGCTGCGGATTCTGCCGTTGTTCCGACGGACGAGAATCGATTTTCAGGCCAGTCTGCCGGGACACCCTCTGACGCGTCACTAGAGTCTCAGGCCTCATTGCCAGGCCTAACGGTGACCGCGCGACCGATGGAAACAGTCGTGCGATCCGAGTACTACGGTCGCATCCGTCAGACCGTGTTCAGCACTATCGATGTGTCTTCGGCCGTGGATCAGTCCCGCGACAGGGTGCGAATCGAAGTCGATGCCATCATCGCCGAAACCGTGCGGGCTGAGGACCTGCCGGTGACCCTGTCCGAACAGCGACTGATGGGGCAGGAGATCCTGCACGACATGTTCGGGGTCGGGCCGATCGAACCGCTGCTGCAGGATGAGTCCGTCAACGACATCATGGTCAATGGCCCGGATCAGGTCTATGTCGAACGGTATGGGAAGCTCGAACTGACCCCCTTGAAGTTCCGTGACAATGCGCATGTGGTCAACGTCGCCCAGCGGATCGCTTCGTCCATCGGGCGCCGGGTGGACGAAAGCAGCCCGATGGTCGATGCGCGCCTGCCCGATGGCAGCCGGGTCAACGTCGTACTGCCGCCGCTGGCGATCGATGGGGCTTCGATCTCGATCCGGAAATTTTCCCGCAAGGACCTGACGCTGCCGCGCCTGGCGGCCCGAGGTTGCCTGTCTCCCGCGATGGCGCGGGTGCTGGAAATTGCCGCTTCGTGCCGTATGAATATGATCGTGTCAGGGGGGACGGGGTCTGGCAAGACGACCTTGCTGAATGCTCTGTCGCGCTACATTTCACCCGCCGAACGTGTGGTCACGATCGAAGACGCTGCCGAACTGCAGCTGCAGCAGCCCCACGTGGTGCGCCTGGAAACGCGCCCTCCCAATCTGGAAGGCCTGGGGCAGGTCACCCAGGGGGACCTGGTGCGCAATGCCCTGCGGATGCGGCCGGACCGCATCATCCTGGGTGAAACCCGGGGTGCCGAGGCGCTGGACGTGCTGCAGGCCATGAACACCGGCCACGATGGTTCCATGACAACACTGCACGCCAACAGCCCGCGCGATGCCATGACGCGGCTGGAAAGCATGGTGATGATGGCCAATGGCAATCTGCCGCTTTTCACCATTCGCCGCCAGATGGCCAGTGCGGTGAATCTGCTGGTACAGGTGGAGCGTATGCGCGATGGCACACGCAAGGTCACCAGCATCATGGAGATCGCGGGCATGGAGGGCGACGTCATCGTCACCCAGGAACTGTTCCGTTTCAATTACGATGCCAGCGCCTTCGACGACGAGGTGCGCGGGTCCTATGACAGCACGGGCCTGCGTCCGCTGTTTGCCGACCGGGCACGGTATTTCGGGATGGAATCCGCGCTGGTGGAGGCGATGCACCCATGACGTCGATCGATATTGTCACCGTGTCTGTTTTTGGCGCGGCGATCTTGCTGGGACTAGGGCTTTTTGTCCTGGCAGATCTGCGTCGTGAACGACCTGGTCATCGCGTGCGGGAACGGTTGCGCTCAGTGGCGGGGGGAGGGTCCAGCTCCTGGCTGCATGCCAGGGTGATGGCGGATCTGGAGAGGGCCCAGTCAGAAGCCCGTCGCCGTCGGCGTCGGCAGAGGCTCGGAACGCTGGGCTATGTGCTGAACCGCCTGGATACCGTCATGGGGCAGGGCGGAGGGCGTCGTTTGGCCTACGTCATGGCGGGCCTGGTGCTGCTGGATGGCGTCGTGATCGCTCTGGGGCTGGTGCCCGCACATTGGTGGACAGCCTTGCTGTTGCTGATCGTTGCGCCGGTACTGGTGGGCGTGGTCAGCTATCGCTGGCTGGTGGCGCGTTTTCGCAAGCGTTTCCTGCACCTGCTGCCTGATGCGATGGACATGATCGTGCGGGCCAGCCGTGCCGGGATCCCGGTGACGCAGTCGATCCGTTCGGTCGGCCTGCAGTTTGCGGCCCCCTTGGGACAGGAGTTCCGCCGTATGGGCGACAGCCTGCTGCTGGGCAATGATCTGCAGGATGTCCTGGATGATGCCGTGCTGCGCGTCGAGCTGCCGGATTTCACGTTCTTTGCCGTCTGTGTCCTGCTTCAGCGTGAATCGGGCGGGTCCGTCGTCGAGGCACTGGAGAACCTGTCCGGCATCATCCGGGCGCGGCGTGACCTGGCGCTCAAGGCCAGGGCGCTGACGGCTGAGGGCCGCCTGTCGGGTCTGATCCTGTCCTTGCTGCCATTTATTCTTATCGGCGGCTTGTATGCCACCAATCCATCCTATGTCGAAGTTCTGTTCATGACGGAATCCGGCCAGAGGCTGCTTTGGGTGGCGATTTCCATGTTGATTGTCGGCATTTTGGCGATACGTCATCTGTCACGCCTGGAGGTGTGAGTCATGGATCGCGCATTGGGCTGGTTCGATGGTCTGATCCTGCTGCTGTTGTTGGCGGGTGTTGGGCTGTACCTGTATGCCCGTGCCAGTCAGCGTGCACGTCTGCTGGTTCGGGCGGTCAGCGAGGTTCAGCGTCATGGTAGCCGGGGTGGTCCCAGTGAATCCCGGACCGCAGACAATGGTGTGTTGCGGGCATTGCGGCGGATCGGAACCATGGTGCCGCTGATGAATGCGGCGCAGCGTACAGAAGCATCGGCCAAGCTGGTGGCGGCAGGCTATCGCTCGAATCAGGCGCTTTTCGTGCTGATGGCCTTGACCCTGTTGACAATCCTGCTGGCGGTGCTGCTTTTGTCGATGTTTGGCTCATCGTATCTGGAGGGCCGGGGTGTCCTGGTCTGGCTTCTGGCTTTCCTGGGGAGTGGCTACCTGGGCAGCCTGCTGCCTCGCCTGATCCTGGACCGCCTGGTCCGGCGCCGCCAGGAGGCCATCCGCCTGAGCCTGCCTGACGCTCTGGACCTGCTGGTGATCTGCACCAATGCCGGTCTGGCCTTGAACGCTGCACTGGAACGCGTGGCCGACGAGATGGAGGTCGTGGCACCCGCCCTGGCCGATGAACTGAAGCTGACCGCCACTGAACTCAAGCTGAGCAGCGAAATCGAAAGTGTCCTGACATCGCTGGCGGAGCGCACCGGGATCGAGGGCATGCGGACGTTAGTCAATACGTTTCTGCAGGCACGCCAGTACGGGACAGCAATCACTCAGTCGCTGCGCATCCTGGCCAAGACCGAACGCACGGCCCGCATGATGCGTTTGGAAGAACGCGCAGCCAAGATGGCCGTGAAGATGACGGTCCCCATGATGCTGTTCATCTTGCCTACTGTCGTAATTGTCGGCGCGGGGCCAGCAATTCTCAGTTTGATGAAAACTTTGGGGTCCATGTGACGCCAGCCATCCGTAGGGAGTTCTCATGAAGTCACGCATGTTCCGATTGGTTTTCTGGCTGGCCGCGGGATCTGTCCTGACCGGCTGTGTGACCCAGAAGACAGCCGTACGCCCGCTGGAAACCGTGGTCGATCAGGCCGCCCTGGAAGCGGGCGACCTGCGGATTGCCGCCAGTGCCTTGCAAAGTGGTGATGTGCAAGTCGCCCGATCTCTGTACAAAGATCTGGCGCGGTCGCACCCCGATGTTCCGGCGGTCTGGCAGGGTCTGGGGGATTCCTATTTCCTGGCGGGCGAGTTCGAGGCCGCCCAGGCTACTTACGCCAAGGCGCAGGAGATCGCCCCCACGCTGCTGGCACCGCAGTTGGCGCAGGCCCGTGTCCTGGTGCGCCTGCGTCAGCTGGATCAGGCCCGTGCACGGTTCCAGGAGATCCTGGCGCAGGATCCGGATCAGCCTGTCGCCCTGGCGGGGCTGGGGGTGGTGTATGACCTGTCCGGACAGCCCGAATTGGCCCAGCAGACCTATCGCAAGGGCTTGACGGCCCATCCGGGGGACGAAGCCTTGCGTACCAATCTGGGTCTGTCCCTGGCCCTGACTGGCAAACCCCGCGAGGCCATCAATGTCCTGCTGGGCAACGCCGGGGTGGCGGGCAGCCTGCCGCAGCGGCGGGACAACCTGGCGCTGGCGTACGGCGTCATGGGTCGGGAGGACGCGGCGGAAGACATCCTGCTGAGTTATCAGCCGCGCGGTCTGGTCCAGGACAACCTGGAGTTCTACCGCTATCTGCGCCAACAGCTTGGGCAACCGGGGCCGGAACCCACCCCGACCGCCAAGACGGCAAAGAGGTGATCTCATGGCATCCACCAGACGCCGCATCCGCGATCTTTGGCGCCACCAGCGGGGGGTGACGGCGCTGGAATACGCGCTGGTGGCTCCGCTGTTTTTCCTGGTTCTGTTCATGGGCATCGAGGTGATCTTCATGCTTCTGGCCGATTCCACGCTGGATACCGCCGCCAGTAGGATTACCCGCATGGGGAAGATCGGCCAATTTCAGGGTCAGGATTGCCATAACAAGGTGATGGATCAATTGCGGAATGAATTGTCGATCTGGGCGGACACTACCAATCTGCATGCGGATGCCAAGATCTATAAACCCGGAGAAAACAATTCATTTCAGGCACTGGATCAGAACTACACCCCGGTCTGCGATACAGGGGATCGAGGTGATATGGTGATTTTCCGTCTGGGCTTTGATAAACCGGGACTGACGGGTGTGATTCATTATCTCGGGCTGGATGTATTCCGCTTTGAGCGGATCGTGGTGATCCAGAACGAACCCTGAGGAAGACGACGATGCCTGGCCACATCAAGCACCTAATCCGATCTGATCGCGGGGTTGCTGCCATCGAAGCGGCCATGATCCTGCCGATCATGATTTTCTTCATCTTCGGCACGATCGAAATCTATCAGTACTTCCGGGCGGCGGCCATTCTGGACCGTGCCGCCTTTTCGGTGGCGGATGGGATTGCCATGCAGACGAAACTGGTTGGAGATGGTCCCTGCAACGCGACGGACCATCTGTGTACCTATGGCGTGGTGGTCGGCGACCTGATGCGCCCGGTGGATTACAAGAACAAGGGCCGGATGACGATCCGCCTGTTTGGAACTGATACCGATGCCAGCGGGGTGACCTCGTGGACCAGCGGCTCAGTCTGGGGCTGGACGTGCGCCGGGGATGGAAACTGCTTACCAGGGGCGGCCGGATCGTTGCCATCAGGCATCCCCGCCCCGGCACCCAAGGACACTTTGTTGGTTGTGC
The DNA here is from genome assembly GCF_039614765.1 of Castellaniella sp. MT123. Lineage (NCBI taxonomy): Bacteria > Pseudomonadati > Pseudomonadota > Betaproteobacteria > Burkholderiales > Alcaligenaceae > Castellaniella > Castellaniella sp. MT123. The sequence continues at coordinate 1,727,398 of NZ_CP154879.1, read as the reverse complement.
AGGTGTTTCAGATCTACGAGCCATTCCTCATCACCTCCAGATTATGGTCCAGCCTGGGCGGTAGTACGGAGTTGTCCACCACGGCGTTCTATCGCCCGCGGTTCGAGGATCTGAAAACGCTGAATTGATGCGAACCTCTGCAGGGCCGGAATCCTTGCCAGGAGACTTTCATGAAGACGACGCGGCAAAACTGTTTGCATCGCCTGGTTCATGATCAGCGCGGTGCCATCGCGATCACGTTTGCCCTGACTTTTGCGAGCATGCTGGGCGGCACCCTGTTTGCCGTGGATATGGTGCGCTATAGCGCCACCCAGAGCCGTCTGCAGAATTCCCTGGATGCGGCGGTGATTTCGGCAGGCCGCAAACTGGCCGACTACAAACCTACGCAGGGAGGTGAGCCCAGCCAGGCATGGAAGGACGATGCCTATGCGTTTTTCAAAGCCAACATGCCGGCCCGGTACCTGGGGTCGGACATTCCGCTGGACACGCTAAATATTGTCTATAGCGAAGAGCGGGTCGGGAGCAGCGGTCAGTATCTGTCCGGTCAAGTCGTCAGTATGACGGTCAGCGGGAAGATGCCCTTGTTGAGCACGGGCTTCAACAACTTGGCGCCCATGAACGTCTATGCGGTCAATTCGGCCATCCGCCGGGTGCGCAACGACCTGGAACTGGTGCTCGCGCTGGATAACACGGGGTCGATGGGACAGTCTTCCGGCAGCACGCTGCCGGGAGAAGCCACTCGGATGGATATCCTGAAAAAATCGGCCAAGGGGCTGATCGATACCGTCATGTCCGCCGCCGCAGCCGGGGGGCAGACGGATGGGGTCAGTGGCGCCTATATCGGGTTGGTGCCGTTTACGGACTCTGTAAATGTGAAGAATATCAGTGGGGCGAAGGGCTGGCTGAACAAGGGCGGCAACCTGACACACCCTGTGAATCTGCAAAACGTCATCGATCAGGTGTGGGGCGGCTGCATCGTGGAACCCAGGCCGTCCGCGATTGGGTGGACGGCGAGTAATCCGCTTCCCGCGTTGGTGCTGTCGCCGACGGCCGGATTCATGCCGATGATTTCCACATACAGCATTTTCTATACGCCGGTTGCACTGAATTCGACAAACGGCGGTAGCGCGAATAATTATCTAATCAGCCTTAACAAGGTGGAATCGGGAGCGGGCTATTACAATTTCCAACCGCCCACTATCCCCTATCTTGACCGCCGCTTCCTCTCCGTGCTGGTTGATAATGGCAGTAGCGCGACCGTCGTGCCAGATCAGAAGCTGGATTGGCTGGATAAATGGCCAGTTGGCCAAACATTGACTAGTCTGCCTAGACGGTTTCAGGTCAATCTAGCTATGGAAACCGGTCCTTGCACAAAATCGATGGCGATGTTCCTGAGTCAGGATGGGACCGCGCTTAATAGCGCTGTAGATACTATGGCCGCGTCGGGAAATACGAATGTATCGACGGGCCTATTGTGGGCATGGCGGATGCTAAGTCCAGTATGGCAAGGCTCCTGGGATGGCTCGCAGTTGCCACGCGCGGCAGCATCCAAACTCAGAAAAGTAGTTGTGCTTTTGAGTGATGGAGACAACCAGCCGGCACCTGCGAAATCCAGCATTGCTGGGGGCAACAAGGATATTGCGTTCACGGTTAAGTACGCCTTTGCTTCTTGCACATCGCCCAACGACAAAACTGGCGTTTGTAACGACCAATCCGGTTGGTCGACTACTTCGAAGACCGATACCGTCAAGGTGGGTACGGTGCTCGAAGATAAGAGCAAGAATCCTGCAACCCTGTCTCTGTCCAGTTTCAGGCAGTGTCCCCTCGATGGATTGCTGATGGTGGATCTTACCGCGATGACGCCTGACAGCTTGACGCCTGGCTATTACAGAGCGAACTGCTCAACAACCGCTGGTTCTCCTCATTCGAATCAGACTGGATATTCGACGAGCGGCGCGGACGGCTTAGGCACTGCGGCACTGAACACCTATATGGCCAAACTCTGTTCGAACGTCAAGGCGGATACCAGCAGTGACATCCAGATCTACACTCTGACTTTAGGTCAGGACGTATCGTCGACAGCCAAAAACCTTATGAGCGGCTGCGCCACCGACGCCAACCACTATTTCGACGTCAGCAATGCCGCTGAACTGCCCGACGTCTTTGCCCAGATCGCTGGTGCTCTGACGGAATTGCGGCTGACGCAGTGAGTTTCTCCATTCCTGTGCCTTCAGGAGGACCACCGCAGCGCAGCCGCCGGGGTCCTCGTGCATTTTTATACCTTCGAGGTGCCTTGGCCTGGGCATGCAGGACGTCGTCTTGACTTTCCGCCGCATCTGGTCTTAAATTCAAACGATCGTTTGAATCTATATCACAACAGGTTGTCCAGGCTCCGGCCATCTGCCGGACGGACAGTCATACACCCGGAGAACTGGAGATGCCCGACTACAAAGCCCCCCTGCGCGAGATCCGTTTCGTGCGCGATGAGGTCCTGGATTATCCCGCCCACTATCGGTCCCTGCCGGGTTGCGCGGACGCCACGCCGGATACGGTCGATTCCATCCTGGAAGAAGGCGCGAAATTTTGCCAGGAGGTCCTGGCGCCCTTGAACCAGGTGGGCGACCGCGAGGGCTGCACCTGGTCGGCTGAAGGCGTGACCACGCCGAAGGGCTTCAAGGAAGCCTATGCCCGGTATGTGGAAGGCGGCTGGCCGGCGTTGTCGCACGACCCGGCGCACGGCGGGCAGGGGCTGCCCGAATCGCTGGGCATGGCCATCAGCGAATTGATGGGCGAAGCCAACTGGGCCTGGGGCATGTACCCCGGCCTGTCGCATGGCGCGATGAACACCCTGCAGGCCCACGGCACGCCCGAACAGCAAAAGACGTATTTGGAACCCTTGGTCGCCGGGAAATGGACTGGGACGATGTGCCTGACGGAACCCCACTGCGGGACTGATCTGGGCATGCTGCGCACCAAGGCCGAGCCCCAGGCCGACGGCAGCTATAAGATCAGCGGGACCAAGATCTTCATTTCCGCCGGCGAACACGACATGGCGGAAAACATCGTTCATATCGTGCTGGCCCGCCTGCCGGACGCGCCGGCCGGCACCAAGGGCATTTCGCTCTTCATCGTCCCGAAGTTCCTGCCTGGCGCGCAGGGCGGGCTGGGTGTGCGCAATGCCGTCAGTTGCGGTTCCATCGAGCACAAGATGGGCATCCACGGCAATGCCACCTGCGTCATGAATTTCGACGGTGCCGTGGGCTATCTGATCGGGCCGGTCAACAAGGGCCTGAACTGCATGTTCACCTTCATGAACATGGCCCGTTTGGGGACGGCGATTCAGGGCCTGGCCCATGCCGAGGTCGCCTTCCAGGGCGCCAGCCGCTATGCGCATGAACGCCTGCAGATGCGCGCCCTGAACGGCCCCAAATTCCCGGACCAGCCGGCCGATCCGATCATCGTCCACCCCGACGTGCGCCGCATGCTGCTGACGATCAAGGCATTCGCCGAGGGCAACCGCGCACTGTTGTACTACGCTGCCCAGCAGGTGGACATCGCTCACTACAGCCAGTCTGCCGAGCAGCGCGAACTGGCGGAAAAGCTGCTCAGTTTCCTGACGCCGATCGCCAAGGCCTTCATGACGGAAACCGGCTTCGAGGCCGCCAACCTGGGGGTTCAGGTGTTTGGTGGGCATGGCTACATTGCCGAGCACGGCATGGAACAGAACGTGCGTGACAGCCGGATTTCCATGCTCTACGAGGGCACCACTGGCGTGCAGGCGCTGGATCTGCTGGGCCGCAAAGTCCTGCTGACCCAGGGCGAGACCCTGCGCGCTTTTACCAAGGTCGTGCACCAGTTCTGCAAGGCGCAAGGCGGCAACCGCGCGATCTCCGAATTCGTCAAACCCTTGGCTGAGCTGAACAAGGAATGGGGCAGCCTGACCATGAAGATCGGCATGTCGGCCATGACCAACCGAGAAGCGGTGGGGGCGGCATCCGTCGATTACCTGATGTATTCCGGGTATGTGACGCTGGCCTATTTCTGGGCCGACATGGCCCGGGTTGCGGCCGAAAAACTCAAGGCGGGCGAGGGCGATAAAGCCTTCTATCAGGCCAAGCTGCACACCGCGCGCTTCTATTTCGCGCGGATCCTGCCGCGTACCCGCGCACACGTTGAAGCCATGTCGTCGGGGCCGGGCGTGCTGATGGACATGCCCGCCGAGGATTTCGCGCTGGGGTATTGATCGGTTCGATCCGCTTCATATTCTGCAGGGCGGGCCGCGCTTCCCAAAGGGGGCGCGGCCCGCCCTTTGTGCTTTCTCGCTCTTGAGAAAATATCTCGAAGTTGCACAGGTTCCAGCGTCGACGCGCCGGCGGGATAGTCCGTTAATCAGGGTTTTCTCTGATATAACGGCGCCTTATGGTGGACTCATGAAAAGGCACTCGTCGGTGCCAGGGATTGCGCTTAGTATTTTGACCAGTGGCAACTATCCGACTTCATGCGGTTTTCGGGTAGATAAACAGGAGACGGGAACACCATGTTTGATCTGACGATACGGAATGGAAAAGTATGCACCGAAGAAGGTGTGGTACAGACCGATATCGGGGTGACCGACGGCGTCATCGTGGCACTGGGCACGGGTTTGCCTGCGGGGCACAAGGATGTGGACGCCTCCGGACTGATCGTCCTGCCTGGCGGGATCGACAGCCATTGTCATATCGAGCAGTTATCCGGCATGGGCGTGATGACCGCCGATGATTTCCAGACAGCGACCCGGTCCGCGGCGTTTGGCGGGACGACGACCGTGATTCCGTTTGCGGCCCAACGCCGTGGGGAAAACCTGTTGCAGGTGGTGGAGGACTATTCGCGCCTGGCCCGGGAAAAGGCGGTGATCGATTACGGGTTCCACCTGATCCTGTCCGACCCGACCGAGCAGACGCTGGCGGAGCATCTGCCTCGCGTGATCAAGGATGGGATTACATCCTTCAAGGTCTACATGACATATGAGTCCTGGAAGCTGGACGATTTCCAGTTGCTGGATGTGCTGCATGCCGCAGGCAGGCACGGGGCCATGGTCATGGTGCATTGCGAGAACAATGACATCATCCGCTGGGTGACCCGCCGTCTGTTGAACGATGGATACACCCATCCAAAGTACCACGCGGTGGCGCATGACCCGCTGGCCGAAAGCGAGGCGACCTACCGGGCAGTCGCTTTGTCCCGCCTGCTGAGTGTGCCGATCTTGGTGGTTCACGTGGCCGGCCTCGAAGCGGTCAGGGTCATCCATGCCGCGCAGACTATGGGCGCGCACATTTACGGCGAGAGCTGCCCGCAGTATCTCTTTCTGACAGCCGATGACATCGATCAACCGGGCGTGGAAGGGGCCAAATTCTGCTGCAGTCCGCCGCCGCGTGATTCCGCTTCCCAGCAGGCGGTTTGGGACGGGTTGCTGGGTGATACCCTGCAGGTGTTTTCCTCGGACCATGCGCCGTATCGTTTCGATGAGACCGGAAAGCTGCCGCATGGCGAGGCGACGACCTTCAAGCAGATGGCCAACGGGCTGCCGGGCATCGAACTGCGGATGCCGTTGCTGTTTTCCGAAGGTGTGAATACCGGGCGGATGAGCATTGAAAAATTCGTCGCGCTGACGGCGACCAACCATGCGGTCATGTACGGCCTGTATCCGCGCAAGGGTGTCATCCGGATCGGTAGCGATGCGGATCTCGCCCTCTGGGATCCCGCATTGAAAAAGACGGTTCGTTGGGAAATGCTGCATGACGCGGTTGGCTATACGCCCTACGAGGGGCGTGAGGTGACCGGTTGGCCGATCGCGGTGTTCAGCCGGGGGCGGCTGGTTGTTGAAGGCGGTGTATTGCACGCCCAGCCGGGCGATGGCCAGTTCCTGCCTTGCGGAGAACCGGCGCCGATCGCACGGAACAAGAAAGAAATTCAGCAAGGCGTCATTGTCAAAAAAATCTTTGCAGTCTGAACTGCGATCTACAGGAGACGGGTCATGGAGATCTGGAAGAAGAAATTGGTGGTTCTGGGGGTCATTGGGTGTGCGATGGCGTTTCAGGGGGTGGCAGCGGAAACCCTGACCACGGGTGTGGATCCGACCTTTGCGCCCATGGCGATGCAGAATCTGAACGGCACGCTGGAAGGCTTCAACATCGACCTGGGAAATGCGCTGGCCAAGGAATTGGGGGGCATGATCAAGATCGAGCCGTCCCAGTTCTCGGCCATCATTCCAGCGCTGAATGCCGGGAAGTACGATTTCGTGCTGGCGCCGACGACAGCCACCCCGGAACGGGCTCAGTCCCTGCTTTTTTCTGAGGGTTATTTCAATACCGACTACACCTTCGTTCAGAAGAAAAGCGCGAAGCCTTTTACTTCGCTGGATGAGCTGAAGGGCAAGAAGATCACCGTCAACAGCGGGTCGGCCTACGAGGCCTGGGCCAAGGCCAACCAGTCACAGTACGGTTTCCAGTATCAGGTGTTCAGCACGACGGCGGATGCGATTCAGGCCGTCCTGTCCGGGCTGGCGGATGCGGCTTTGATCGACAATATTTCCGGCCCGTGGGCGGCCAAGAAGAATCCGCTGCTGCAAACAAGCTACACGATCCGGTCGGGCAAGGTGTTCGCCCTGGTTTTCCGCAAAAACGACGTCAAGGGCCGGGACCGGTTGTCCAATGCCCTCAAGTGCCTGAAGAAGAAAGGGGTCGTGGCCGGGCTTGTCGAGAAATGGCTGGGCACCAAGCCGGGGCCCGACGCGGCATCCGTGAAGATAGAGCCGGGCGAGGGGGTGCCGGGGTTGCCTGGGTATGACCCCACGCCGGTCGAATACACCTGCAAGCCTTGATGGAAGATCAATGATGATGGTGGACGAAATGCGCGTGGGACGGACCGGGGGCGAGGCACCCATCCTTCAGCTTCGGAACTTGCATAAGATGTATGGAACCACCGAGGTGCTCAAGGGCGTCGATCTGGACGTGCAGGCGGGCGAGATGGTCTTCATCATCGGCCCATCCGGGTCGGGCAAGAGCAGCCTGCTGCGGTGCTGCAACCGGCTCGAGGAAACGACGTCCGGCGCCATTCTCGTGGACAGCGAGGAAATCACCGCGCCCAAGGCCGACCTGAATCGCATCCGGCAAAAGATCGGCATGGTGTTCCAGCACTTCAACCTGTACCGGCACATGACCGTCCTGTCCAATGTGGCGCTGGCCTTGCGCAAGGTGCAGAAGTTGCCACGCACGGAGGCTGAGGCACGGGCGAGCGAGGCACTGCAGCGGGTCGGGATGGAGCATCGGGCCGACTATTATCCGGATCAACTATCGGGTGGCCAGCAGCAACGGGTGGGGATTGCACGGGCCCTGGCGCTGAACCCGAAGATCGTACTGTTCGATGAACCGACCAGCGCGCTGGACCCGGAACTGGTCGGTAGTGTGTTGAAGGTGATGAAGGATCTCAAGGCCGGCGGCATGACCATGGTCGTGGTTTCCCACGAAATGAGCTTCGCGATGGCTGCGGCCGACCGTGTGGTTTTCATGGATGGCGGCAACATCGTGGAACAGGGCACACCGCAGGAAATCTTCGGCAACCCCCGCCACGAGCGCACGAAGGCCTTTCTGGCCAGCGTATCGCATCACTACTGAAGGGGGATTTCAGTATGAATCTGGATGCCTTGCACGCCGCATTCTTCAATCTGGACATCGCCCGGCAGGCGGTGACCCCCGTGCTGCAGGGCATGGCGGTGACCGTGCAGCTCGGGGTGTTGATCACGCTGACCGGGCTGGTGGTCGGACTCGTGCTGGCGTTCGTCCGTGCCATGCGTGTTCCCGCGGTCAATTTCTTCATCATTGCCTTTGCCGATGTCATGCGCGCCATGCCGCCGCTGGTGTTGCTGATGGTCCTGTTCTTCGCCTTTCCATACATCGGCATTTCTATGACCGCCTTCTTCGCGACCTGGCTGGCTCTGTCGCTCGTGCTCAGCGCGTTTGCGGAAGAAATCTTCTGGGCCGGCATCCAGTCTATTCCCAAAGGACAAGGCGAGGCTGCCCGCTCCACCGGCATGAGCTGGTTTCAGTCCATGGTCTGGGTCATCGTGCCACAGGCCTGCAAGCTGGCGGTGCCGCCTCTGACCAATCGGGTCATCGCCATTACCAAGTCGACAGCGCTTGGGGCGATCGTCGGCCTGAGTGAAGTGCTCAACAACTCACAAACCGCCAGCAGCACGCTGGGAAACGCTACACCGTTGACCTTGGGTGCACTGGGGTGTCTGGTGATTTTCGTACCGATCGTGCTGGCCAGCCGCATGCTGGAGCGCCGGTTCCAGTGGAAGAATTAGGCGAGACATCCAGATGCAAGAATTACTGCAAAATTTCTTCAATCTTGACATTTACCGCAGTGTCACGCCCTATTTGCTGGAAGGCCTGCTGACCACGGTGTGGTTGTCCGCCCTGGTGATACCCCTGGGGCTCGCCTTTGGTCTGTTGGCAGCCGTCCTGTCGCAGGAAATGCATAACCGCGTGTTGCGCGCCCTGCTGGTCGTATATATCGACGTGTTCCGGGCCTTGCCACCGTTGGTATTGCTGATTTTCATCTATTTTGGTCTGCCTTTTTTGAACATCGGCATTCCGAAGCTCGCGGCGGTCGCCTTGTGCTTTACCCTGAATACCAGTTCCTATTTTGGTGAAGTGTTCCGGGCAGGGTTCGAGAGCGTGCCCAAGGGGCAAATGGAAGCGGCCAGATCGACCGGATTATCGCGCCTGCAGGCCCTGATCCACGTACAGATCCCGCAGGCAACCCGGGCCGTGATGCCGGATCTGATCAGCAACATGCTGGAGGTCGTCAAGCTGACGACGCTGGCCAGCGCCGTGTCCTTGCCTGAGCTGCTGTATCTGGCCCGCAATGCCCAGGCGCTACTCTACAACCCGTCGCCGCTGGTTCTGGCTGCCATCCTGTATCTGATCATTCTGCTGCCGATCGTGCGCTATCTGAGCAAGCTGGAAAAACGCAAACTTGCCAGGATGAGTCACTAAGAAACCGGGATTAGCGGTATGGACGGCATGCCCGTGGCCTCGGGTTTCAGAGAAGGGCCGCTTCCTGCTCCACAATGTTTCCGAAGGCGCGGCCCAGCAGCGACAGGGGTTCGTAGCGGGAGTGCGCGAGATAGAGTTCCAGGGAATGGCTCGGGTTCAAGGGGCGGGCCACCAGTGTTTCTCCGCTCTGGCTGGCTGCGATGGTCTGGTCGACGATGCCGAATCCGAGGCCTTGCGAAACCAGGTCGCAGACGTTTTGCTGGGCGTCCACCTCGATGGAGACGTTCGGCTGTTTTTCCTGGCCTTCGAAGATGCCGTCGATCACCTTGGCCAGAGGGGACCCGCTTCGGTAGGACACGATGTTTTCATCCGTGAGTGTTGAGACGTCGATCGCATCCTGGACTGCCAGAGGGTGGTCCACGGGCAGTATGCAGACCATGGGGATGGTCCCGACATGAGTGGATTGAAGGTTGGGGTGATTCGTGGGAACGAAGAGCACGCCGAGTTCGCTTTCGCCATCCAGAACGCTGCGGACCAGCGAGTCGTAAGTGAGTGTCCGGAACCGGATGCGCACACCGGGGTGAGACAGGGTGAAGCGATGAATGCACCGGGGGATTAGGCCATGACCGATGCTGGGACTACTGACGATCCCGAGCAAACCCTGTTTTTTTTCGCCGAGTTGCGTGGCGAGGCTGGTGACGCGTGTGATGCCGTGATAAACGGTCTGGACCTCGTTGAAAAGAATCCGGGCTTCTGTTGTTGGATAAAGTCTGCCTTTGATCCGCTCGAATAGCGGGTAGCCGAGTTGTTGCTCGGTGTGGGCCAGCAGGCGGCTGACCGCGGGCTGTGAGACGAACAGAAGTTTGGCCGCCGAGCTGATGGAGCCGGTCACCATGATTGCACGGAACGTATTGATCTGTTTCAGGTTCACTGCTTTTTAGCCCCATAACACGAGGTTAATACTCAAGGACAAATCAGTATATCGGCAATGATCCTGCCCGACGATAGAATGAAATACCGCTGCAAGAGATCGCTATGGACAAGACTATATACGTCATCAATCCGAACTGTCTGGTCGAGGTTACACGAGGCTTGAAAGCCAGCCTGGCGCCTTTCGAATGGAATGCCGGGCCTCGGATCGAGTGTATGACGCTGCGTGATGGGCCCCCTGGCATCCAGACGGAGCAGCATGTTGAATCCGCAGCGTTGCTCGTCGGCAGGTTGGTTGCCGATCTCGAGCAGACGCGGGGGGATCAGGTCGGTGCATACGTGATTGCTTGCTTCAGTGACCCTGGGCTCTACCTTGCACGTGACCAGACCCGTAAGCCTGTGTTGGGTATCCAGGAGTGCGGTCTGCTGACTGCCATGAGTCTGGGGCAGCGTGTTGGGGTCATCGCGATCCTGAAAACGCTGATGAATCGGCATGCGCGTGCCTATGCCGCTGCAGGAATTGCGTCGCGCATCGCTGGTGAACTGCCACTGAGCTTGGGCGTGGCTGAACTGCAGGATGAAGGGACGACTCGCGCGCGTCTTCTGGAGGTCGGAAGGCGGTTGCGCGATGAGTATGGATCGGAGGTTCTGGTACTGGGATGCGCGGGCATGCCGCAGTATCGGGCCTGGCTGGAAGACCAGTTGGCCGTACCCGTTGTCGACCCCACCATGGCTGCGGTCGCCATGGCATTGGGCCGCGTGCTGGACGCGGGCTGAATCGATTCTTGAATCAGGAGCAAGTATGCATACACGGAATTTCTCCCGTAAATTTGGTCTGGCTGTCGCCCAGGTGGGAGGGATCGATCTGGCCGATAGTAGGGAAAGCGTCGTCAAGCGATTATTGGAAATGCTGCGCGAAGCGCACGCGCGAAAGTCTGATTTCGTGGTATTCCCGGAATTGACCTTGACCACGTTTTTCCCGCGCTATTGGAATCCGATAGAGGAAGTGGAGGCTCGCTATTTCGAGAAAAGCATGCCCAATGCGGTAGTGCAGCCTCTGTTTGATGATGCGAAGCGATTGGGAATCGGGTTTTATCTGGGGTATGCCGAACTGACCCCCGAAGGAAGGCGCTTCAATACGTCCATCCTGGTGGATAAATCGGGCAGCATCGTGGGTAAATACCGCAAGATTCACCTGCCTGGTCATGTGGATTACAAGCCTGAAGCGCCCTTTCAGCATCTCGAGAAAAAATACTTCGACGTGGGCGAAGAAACCTGGCGCGTGTGGAACCTGGATGGTGTCCGTACCGGGATGTGTCTGTGCAATGACCGTCGCTGGCCCGAGACCTGGCGCGTGATGGGGCTGCAGAGCGCCGAGCTGGTCGTTCTGGGCTACAACACCCCGGCGCACAACATTCACTGGCATGAACCCGTGCATCTGCGCATGCAGTCCCACCTGCTGTCCATGCAGTCGGGCGCCTATCAGAATTGCGTCTGGGCCGCTGCCGCGGGCAAGACTGGTTATGAGGATGGCTTTCATCTGATTGGTGGGTCCGTCATCGTCTCTCCCGCAGGTGAAATCGTTGCCCAGGCAGCAACGGAGGACGATGAGGTCATCACGGCGTCGATCGATCTGACCATGGGTGAGAACTTCAGGAAGAACATATTCGATTTTGATCGGCATCGACGGCCGGAGCACTACCAGTTGATCGTCGATCGAGTGGGGGCTGGTGATTCGCTGTAAGGCGAGCATGCCGTCGACAAGGTAAAAGGGCTGCGCAGGCAGCCCTGTTTATTTATACACTGGTCGCCTTTGCGTCCGACGGTCATCCCCCATGCTCTTCACACTGCTGAACATCGTCCTGCCGGTTTTCGTCGTCGCGGCCCTGGGATTCGCCTTCGGGAGGCGCCAGGCGCGTGCACCGGATATGGAGTTCATCAATCATGCCAATGTGATGGTGTTCTGCCCGGCACTGGTGTTTTCCGCCCTGCTGGACAATCCGGTGAACCTGGCGCAGGGCTGGCCGCTGGTGGTGGCCGGGGTGCTGATCATCGTGATTCCAGGCCTGCTGTTGTCGCTGATCCGCCGTCCCGGGGTGATCCGGCCGGCGTTTCTGGTGCCGGGGATGTTCCGCAACACGGGCAATATCGGTATTCCCCTGATGATGCTGGCCTATGGCAAGGATCTGCTAGGCGACATTGTCGTGCTGTTCGTGATCTCGAACCTGCTGCAGTTCTCCCTGGGCCTGTTTCTGTTGTCGCGCGGCAGCAATCGCTGGCTGTGGCTGCGCAATCCGAATATCTGGGCGGCCGTGCTTGGGGCCGCGCTGGCCCCGCACCGGGACTGGCTGCCGCCGTTCGTCACCACTTCGTTCGATCTGACCGGACAGATCGCCATCCCGCTGATGCTCTTCGCACTGGGGGTGCGGCTGTCGCAGGACCGGATCGAGCAACTGGGGCTGGCCCTGAGGATCAACGTCCTGTACCTGCTGGCCGGTGCCCTGACGCTGCCGTTCGTGCTGTGGCTGCTGCCCCTGACGCCGGAATGGTCGCGCCTGGTGGCGCTGTCGGTGATGCTGCCGCCGGCGGTGCTGAATTATCTGCTGTGCGAGCAGTACAAGGTGGAGCCCAGGACGGTCGCCAGCGTGGTGCTGCTGGGCAACCTGCTGTCCGTGGGCACGATCCCGCTGGTGGTCTGGGCGACGCTGGAGTGGATCTGAGGAATCAGACCCGCGCTTCGGCTGGCGGCATCTCGATCTTGACTTCCAGGACTTCCAAAGAATCCTGACGGTCCAGGTTGACCTTGATGTCGTCGGGGTTGATCTGGACGTATTTCGAGATCACTGCGATCAGTTCCTGCTGCATCTGCTGCAGGAAGTCCGGGCTGCGCCCACTGCTGCGCTCGTTGATCAGAATGAGTTGCAGGCGGTCCTTGGCGATGCTGGCCGACTTCTTTTTTTCGCCGCGCAGGAAATCCAGGAACGGGAACGACATGGTCATTTGCCTCCGAACAGGCGCTTGAACAGGCCCGGTTTTTCGTAGTCGACGAAGCGCAGGGGCTTTTCCTCGCCCAGATAGCGCGCCACCACATCTTGGTAGGCCTGGGCGACGTCGGATTCGCGTTTGTGAATGGCGGGGACGCCTTCGTTGGAGGCCTGCAGCACGATCTCGGATTCGGGGATCACGCCGATGAGGCGGATGCGCAGGATGTCCTCGATGTCGTTGAGCGACAGCATCTCGCCATCGGCGACGCGTTTGGCGTTGTAGCGGGTGAGCAGCAGGTGTTCCTTGATGGGATCGTCGCCCTTTTCGGCGCGGCGTGATTTGGCCGACAGGATCCCCAGAATGCGGTCGGAATCGCGCACCGAGGAGACTTCCGGGTTGGTGACGACCAGGGCGTCGTCGGCGAAGTACGAGGCCATGATGGCGCCGGTTTCGATCCCGGCGGGCGAATCGCAGACGATGTAGTCGAAGCCCATTGTGTCCAGGTCGTTCAGGACCTTTTCCACGCCTTCGCGGGTCAGGGCTTCCTTGTCGCGGGTCTGTGAGGCGGGTAGGATGTACAGGTTTTCCAGCTGCTTGTCGCGGATCAGGGCCTGATTCAGGGTGGCTTCGCCTTGGATCACGTTGACGAAATCATAGACGACCCGGCGTTCGCAGCCCATGATCAGGTCCAGATTGCGCAGCCCGACGTCGAAGTCGATCACGACTGTCTTGTGGCCATGCAGGGCCAGCCCGGCCGAAAAGCTCGCGCTGGTGGTGGTTTTGCCGACCCCGCCCTTGCCGGAGGTGACTACAACGATGCGCGCCATGGTGTCCGTATTCCCCTGATTTCAAAATTCATGACATCGTAAAGCAAAAAGACCCGGGAATCGTGCACTGCTGCACGATGTACGTATCCGGGTGTGACGGGTTTCTTATAAAGCCCGGATGTGCAGTGTTTCCCCGTCCAGCACCACCTGGGCCGCCTGATTATGCAATGAGTCCGGCAGCTTTGTCTCGACCACGCGGTAGACGCCGGCGATGGCGAGCAGTTCCGGGTCCAGCTGGGTCGTGAAGATCATGGCGTCGGTGCGTCCCTGGGCGCCCGCCATCGCCTTGCCGCGCAGTGGGCCGTAGATGTGGATGTGCCCGTCGGCAATGACTTCGGCGCCCTGGCTGACCATGCCCATGATGATCAGGTCGCCGCCTTTGGCATAGATGCGCTGGCCGGATCGCAGCGGATGACGGATGACCAGGGTCTGGCCCGCCGGTTGGTCGCCGGGTACGCTGTCGGGAATGGATGCCGTGGCGGTGTCGGGGACGGATGTCGGGGCACCGTTGGCGGCCTGGGGCGCGGGCGTGGCACCATGGCGCGACCTTGTGCCGGCGCCGATGTCGGTGCTGGATTCGGCGCCCGCGCTAACGGTGGGTTCGGGACGAGGCGCGGATGCCCTGCCGGCGGCGGCTTCCAGTGGCGCCAGACCGGCCTTCAGGGCGGACCCCAGCAGGTCGGGATCGGCCTGCACGCCGATCGGGTGCAGGTGATGCTTGCGCATCGCGGCGACCAGGGCCTTCCAGTCGGGTGCCTGGGACAGACCCTGAGCGTCGAGGATGACGGGCTCGTTCTCGTAGAAGGCGCCGGCTTCCTGCATGCGCTGGTCCAGCGCCTGCAACAGGGCCGGGGTATCGTCCGTGTGCAGCACCGCGCGCAGTGTGTAGAGTGTGGCGCTCTTGAAATCCAGGGTGGTGGAGGTGGTGGCCATGGCGTGTATCAGGCCCAGGTGTCGCGCAGTGTGACGGCGCGGTTGATCACCGGATGGCTGGTGGTGGATTCTTCGCGGTCGGCGACGAAATAGCCGAGGCGTTCGAATTGCCAGGTCGTGCCAGGTTCAGCCTGGGTGCCGGGTTCCAGCCAGGCCTGCGTCACGTGGCAGGAATCCGGATTGATGGCCTGCAGGAAATCCTGGTCGCCGCGGTCGGGGTGTGCGTCGCGAAACAGCCGGTCGTAGAGCCGGACCTCGGCCGCGATCGCGTGTGCCGCGCTGACCCAGGTGATGGCGCCCTTGACCTTGATGGCGTCGGCGCCGGGTGTGCCGCTGCGGGTGTCGGGCAGGTATTCGGCATGAACTTCGGTGACTTCGCCTTGGTCGTTTTTGACGCAGCCGGTGCAGCGCACGACGTAGCCGTATTTCAGGCGCACCAGATTGCCGGGGAACAGACGGAAGTATTTCTTCGGCGGTTCTTCGCGGAAGTCGTCGCGTTCGATCCAGAGTTCGCGCGTCAAGGGGAATTTGCGCCGGGCGCCGTCGGGATCGTGGGGGTTGAGCGGAGCCGAGCAAGGTTCGGCATGGTCCGCCGGGAAGTTCGTCAGGACGAGTTTGACCGGATCCAGGACCGCGACCGTGCGGGCCGCGACCGGGTCCAGATCGTCGCGCAGCGCCTGTTCCAGCACGCTGTAGTCGATGCGGGAATCGGCCTTTGACACACCCAGCCGTTCGCAGAACAGGCGGATGGCGCCCGGCGTATAGCCCCGGCGGCGCAGACCCGCCAAGGTGGGCAGCCGGGGGTCGTCCCAGCCGTTCACGTGGCCTTCGGTGACCAGCTGGCGTAATTTGCGTTTGCTGGTGACCACGTAGCTGAGGTTCAGGCGCGCGAATTCATACTGGCGCGGCAGCGGTGCGGCCAACTGGTCGAGTTCGGCCAGGTGTTCCAGGATCCAGTCGTAGAAAGGGCGCTGGTCCTCGAATTCGAGCGTGCAGATGCTGTGCGTGATGCCTTCCAGGGCGTCTTCGACCGGATGCGCCCAGGCATACATCGGATAGATGCACCAGTCATTTCCCGTGCGGTGATGGCTGGCGTGGCGGATGCGGTACAGCACTGGATCACGCAAGTTGATATTGGGCGAGGCCATGTCGATGCGGGCCCGCAGGGCCATGCTGCCGTCGGGGTGTTTGCCTGCCCGCATCTCGCGCAGCAGCGTCAGCGATTCGGTGGCTGGGCGGTCGCGCCAGGGTGAATTCGTACCGGCTTCGGTCAGCGTGCCGCGTGTCGCGCGCATCTCGTCGGCCGATTGCTCGTCGACATAGGCGTGGCCCGCCTGCACGAGGGCTTCGGCGAACTGGTACAGCGTGTCGAAATAGTCGCTGGCGAAATAGCAGTGTTCCGTACCGTCCTGAACCCAGTCGAAGCCCAGCCAGTGGACCATGTCGATGATGGCGTGGACGTATTCGTCTTCTTCCTTTTCGGGGTTGGTATCGTCGAAGCGCAGATGGCAGATGCCCTGGTAGTCGCGCGCCAGGCCGAAATTCAGACAGATGCTCTTGGCGTGGCCAATGTGCAGATAGCCGTTGGGTTCGGGCGGAAAACGGGTGCGGATGCGGGCGGGGTCGATCGCGCCGGCGCGGCGGACCGCCGCCGGGCTGGGCGGGGGCGCCCACTGCCGGCCCTGGTAGCGACCCGATTTCAGATCGTTGTCGATGATGGTGCGCAGGAAATTCGAAACGGGCGCGGAGTCGGTGGTCATACAATCCGGTGCATAATAAACTAGCGCACATTATGACTCAAACCGCATGGGTTCTGTCGCTGACCCAGTTCTATCTCAGCCTGGGTTTCATGCTGCTTTTTCTGGCGCTGGAACTCGGGCTGGCCTGGGTATTGTTCGTCCTGCGCCTGCGTGCGCGCCGGGGCGCGGCGGCGCTGCTCGCCTACCGTTTCTGGGTGCGTGTGTATGCGCTGGCACTGATCGTCGGCTTTGCCGCCAGTCTGCCGCTGCTCTTCCAACTGGGTACGCTCTGGCCCGATTTCATGGATCGGGCGGGCGAGGTCGCGGGGCCGTTGCTGGGCATGGCCATCCTGACCGCCTTTATCTTCAAATCCTGTTTCCTGGGCGCCATGCTGTATGGTCAGCGCTGGCTTTCCGAATCGGCGCACACGGCGGTGGTCGGGATGGTGGCGTTGGGGACATCGCTGACCGCCTGGTGGGTCGTGGTGCTGCTGGCCTGGCTGCAGTGGCCGGTTGGCGCGAGACTGGTGGAAAATCATTACCAGATCCAGGATTGGTTCGCCCTGCTGGGTGGCGCGGCCCCCGCGCTGTTCGGGGTGCTGGCCAGCGGCGCGCTCATCCTCGCTGCGACCCTGATGCTGTCGCTCACGGCCCAGCGTACGCGAGCCCGGCCCAGCGACGCGGGGGACCGATCGGTCTTCGCCGGCGGGGCATGGTTGTTGCTGGTGGCAGTGGTGGCGCAGGCGGTGCTGGTCGCCGGGCTGGGGCGCCAGCTGCTGCCCGTGCAGCCGGCCCGGGCGGCGGCGGTCATTCCGCAATGGGTCACCGGGCCGGCCGAACACGCATCCCTGCTTGCCTGGCTGGATGTGGCTGGCGGACGCAACACCTGGGCGCTGCCGGGGCCCAGTATCCCGCCAGACTGGCTGCCGCCGAAACCGGCACTGGATGGCGCGCCGCGTTCCGGGCCGAAGGAAACCGCCGCTGATGCGCCGAAATCACCGGCCGAAAATCCCCCTGCCGTCCCGGAAATTCAGGGGCTCAATGACCTGATCGGCATGCGTCCGCCTGTCTGGCTGACCTATGCCTCGTCGCGCCTGGCCGTTCTGCTGACTGGGCTGCTGGGGCTGATGGCGGTGTGGGCGCTGTGGACCGGGCGCCGGCTGGGGTTCGAGCCCGACAGTCTGACGCCGGCCGGGCGCATCGGCCTGCGGGTCACGGCCTGGTTGGCCCTGATCCTGCAGGGGGTCGGCTGGGGGCATCTGCTGGTCGGCAGCCTGCCCTACGCGATCTACGGAACCGTCACGTTGCGCGAGATCGGCACGGTTCAGGGCGAGGGCGGGCTGTGGCTGGTCCTGGGGCTACAGGTGCTGGTGTATGGCGCCCTGGTGCTGGGCTTTCGCCAATTGCTGGGGCACACGATGCGCTATGGGGTCGTCCCCGTGGCGCGCTACCGGGGACGGGCATGATCGATTCGCTGGCGGCCCTGCTGGGTCTGGGGGCGCAGGATCCCGCATTCTGGATGCCTCTGGCGCTGATGCTGGTGTTTTTCTCGATCCTGGTCGCGGGGGTGCTGCTCGACGGCTTCGATATCGGCGTGGGGTGCGTGTCCCTGGTGGCACCGCCGGCGTTGCGGCCGCGCATGCTGTCGCTGCTCAGCCCGTGGCGCGATGCGAACGAATTCTGGTTGTTCCTGGGCGTGGGGCTGTTTGCGGTGGCGTTTCCCTATGCCTGGTCTCAGACCCTGGGGCGTCTGTACGTGCCCCTGTCCCTGCTGGGGCTGGGGACGTTGTTGCGATCGGTCTGCTTCGAGTGGCGCCTGCGTGCCCCGGCGGAACAACAGGGGCGCTGGCTGTTCGGTTTTGGCGCGGGTGCCGTCCTGGTGGCATTTTCCCATGGGTACCTCCTGGCCCAGGTGGCGGTCGCCTACCAGGCAGGTGCCGGTTATGTGGGTTTTGCGACCCTGATGGGGGTATGCGCCGTGGCGGTCTACAGCCTGCTGGGTGCGGCCTGGCTGATGATGCGCGAGGCGGGCGAACTTCGCGTCCGGGCGGTCGGCTGGGCGCGGCGCACGCTGCGCTGGAGCGCGGTGGGCGCGGTGGGTGTTTCGGTGGTATTGGATTTTTCCAATGCTGGTGTCTTCCTGAAGTGGGGGGATGGTCGCCACTGGCTGGCGGTCGGGATGGTCTGGGGCCTGCTGCTGCTGTGTTTCGTGCTCACTGAAATGACGCTGCAGCGCATGATCGCCCACAGCTACCGGGCCTCGGCCTTGCCGTATGCGCTGGTGCTGGTGATCCTGCTGCTCCTGCTGGGCGGGCTGGCCTACAGTTTCTTCCCTTATCTGGTGCTCGACGAAGTCACCCTGTGGGATGCGGCAGCGCCGGTGGCGACATTGCGTCTGGCGTTGTCGGCCACGGTGGTGGCGTTTCCGGTGGCGATCATCTTCAACCTGTGGGTGTACTGGCGCATGCTGGGCCGGTCGCGTCCGCCCAGCCCGCCGCGTTTCCGGGGCTAGGACCTGATCATGGGACGGTATCCGCGCCTGAGGGCCGACGGGGTGATCGCCATGCTCTTCTGGGCGGCGTTCGCCGGCCTGGGTGGGGCGGTGGTGACGATCGCCTTTCATGCGGGCATTCATGCGATCCAGCGCCTTTTTTCCGATCATCCCGGTCTGATCACGCAAGTGATGGGCGGTCTCCCCTGGACCTTGCGCGTGCTGGTGCCGGCGATCGGCGGTCTGTGCGCGGGCATTTTGCTGGTGGCGGCGCGGCGCGTGTCGCGCGACGCGCATTCCGGCTACATGGAGGCGGTGGCCATCGGTGATGGTCGCATGTCCATCGGGCAGGGGCTCCTGCGATCTCTGTCTTCGTTGTGCACAGTGGCCAGCGGCGGATCGATCGGCCGAGAGGGCGCCATGGTGCATCTGGCCGCCTTGTGGGCATCGGGTCTGGGGCGGTTTCTGAAGGTCGATACGGCGCATCTGCGGCTGCTGGCGGCCTGTGGCGCGGCAGCCGGGGTGTCGGCGGCCTACGGGGCGCCGCTGGCGGGGGCTGTGTTCGTCGGCGAGATCATCCTGGGATCCATGTCCTTCCAGAATTTCGGGCCTCTGCTGGTGGCCGCGGCCGTCTCCAGCCTGGTCATGCACCTGACCGGACACTACGAGGCCCGCTATCCCTTGCCGGATCTGGCGGCTGCGCCCGCCGACCTGCTGCTGCCTTGCCTGGCCCTGGGTGTCCTGGCGGGCGTCGGGGCGGCGCAGTTCCTGCGTGCGATTCATGGCGTCAAAACACTGTTCGGCCGCACAGGCCTTTGGCTGCCGCTGCAGCTGGCACTCGGGGGGCTGCTGCTGGGGGCATTGCTGACCCAGTTGCCCGAGATGGCGGGTAACGGCAATCGGGTGGTGTTGTCGCTGCTGCATGACGACTGGGCCTGGCAGACAGTGCTGCTGATGCTGCTGTGCAAGGTCCTCGCCACGGCGCTGACGGCCGGTTCCGGGGCGGTGGGCGGGGTGTTCACGCCGATGCTGTTCGTGGGCGGCGCCCTGGGGGTGCTGTTTGGCCAGTTGCTGGGCGATGCCTGGCCGGCGTTGGCGGGGCATGGCGCCGTGTTCGCCCTGGTCGGCATGGGGGCGTTCCTGGCGGCTGCCACCAGCGCGCCCTTCATGGCGATCTTGATGATTTTCGAGATGACGCTCAGCTATCAGATGGTGCTGCCGCTGGTGCTGGCCTGCGTGGTGGCGTATTACGTCTCGCGCGGGTTGGCCCAGGCCGTGATGTATGAAGTCACCCTGCACCACGAGGATAACCAGGCGCTGCGACAGCGCCTGCGCGAGGCACGTCTGGACAGCCTGTTGCGTCCCGCGGAAACGGTGGTGCGCACCGATGCGCCCGTGCGCCAGGCACAGGAAATGTTCCTGGATTATCCGGTCAAATACCTGTACGTCGTCGATGCCGAAGGCGGCTGGCAGGGGGTGATCGCCCAGCAGGATCTGACGCGCATGATGCTGGGGGAGATCGACGTCGGGTCCAAGACCTGTGGTGAGGTCCTGCGGCTGGATTTCGTCAAGCCGCTCTATCCGGACCTCAGCCTGGACGAGGCGCAGGCGCTGTTCAGCGCCTTTCAGGGCGAGCGTCTGCCGGTGATCAGCCGCGACCAGCCGGCCCGCCTGCTGGGGGTGGTCTATAAATCGGATCTGCTGGAACGCTATTCGCAGCTGAAGCGGGCGGTGGACAGCGAGGATGCCTTCGTGCTGTCGCCGCGTCGCCGGTCGTAAGATATACTGTGATTTTCCACAGCCAGGGTCCACGTCGTAGGCGTGACGGCCCCTTTGCCCCCAGCAGTCATGGCCATTGAACCCGATTCCCTGTCGTCCGGGGCCTTCGAATCCCGCCTGGTGGCGCCCGACGTGGCTTCGCACGCCGAGGACTCCATCGAACGCGCCTTGCGGCCCAAATCCCTGGGGGATTACGTCGGCCAACAGCGCGTTCGCGAACAACTGGACATCTTCATCGCGGCCGCCCGCCAGCGCGGCGAGGCCCTGGACCATGTATTGCTGTTCGGCCCCCCGGGCCTGGGCAAGACCACGCTGGCGCACATCGTGGCCCATGAAATGGGGGTGCAGCTGCGACAGACCTCGGGGCCCGTGCTCGAACGGCCCGGCGATCTGGCCGCGATGCTGACCAATCTGGAACGCAACGACGTCCTGTTCATCGACGAGATCCACCGTCTGTCACCGGTCGTGGAAGAAATCCTCTATCCGGCCCTGGAAGACTTCCAGATCGACATCCTGATTGGCGAGGGCCCGGCTGCGCGCAGCGTCAAGATCGACCTGCAGCCCTTCACGCTGGTGGGGGCCACCACCCGCGCCGGCATGCTGACCAATCCGCTGCGCGACCGCTTCGGCATCGTATCCCGCCTGGAATTCTATTCGGCGGAAGACCTCACCCACATTGTGCGGCGCAGCGCCGGCCTGCTGGGGGCGGACACCTCCGCCGAAGGCGCCGCGGAAATCGCGCGGCGATCCCGGGGCACGCCCCGCATCGCCAACCGCCTGCTGCGCCGGGTGCGCGATTATGCCGAAGTCCGCGCGAATGGCCGGATCGATACGGCCACCGCCCAGGCGGCCCTGGCCATGCTGGAAGTCGATCCCCAGGGTCTGGACCTGATGGACCGCAAACTGCTGGAAGCCATCGTGCATAAATTCGATGGCGGGCCCGTGGGTGTAGACAGTCTGGCCGCCGCCATCGGCGAGGAACGCGACACCATCGAAGACGTCATCGAACCCTATCTGATCCAGAACGGCTATCTGCAGCGGACCCCGCGCGGCCGCATGGCGACGCGCCGCTGCTGGCAACACCTGGGCCTGAAGGCCCCCACCGCAGGGACGGAGCCGGATCTGTTCTAAGCCCGGATTTCCCGTACGCAGGCCACGACATCCGGCCCGTAGGTTTCCAGCTTGCGCGCGCCCACGCCGCTGATGCCGGCCAGGGCGTCCAGGCTGTCGGGATTGCGCAGGGCGATTTCGCGCAGCGTGGCGTCGTGGAAGATCACGTAGGCCGGCACATTGTGCTCACGGGCCGTGCGTGCGCGCCAGGCGCGCAGGTGCTCGAAGCGCGCCAACGCATCGGGTGGCAGGGCGTCCAGCTGGGCCGCCGTGGTGGTGCGCTGGCGGCTGGTTTTGGCGCGTTTCACGGCCAGCGGGCGCAGCATCAGGGTGCGTTCCCCTTTCAGCACGGCGCGGCTGGCCTCGGTCAGCGCCAGGGTGCCATAGCCTTCCAGGTCGACCGTCAGCAGGCCCAGGGCCAGGGCCTGGCGCAGGATGCCGCGCCAGGCGTCCACCGACAGGTTTTCCCCCACGCCGAAGACACTGAGCGTGTCGTGCCCCTGCTGCTTCACGCGGTCGGTCATCTGGCCGCGCAGGATATCGATCAGGTGGCCGCCGCCGAAGCGCTGGCCGCGTTCGCGCCACAGGCGATAGACGGCCGACAGCAGCTTCTGCACCGCCACTGTTCCGTCCCAGGCGGCGGGCGGTTCCAGACAGGTGTCGCAGTTGCCGCAGGGGCCGATGGTCTGGCCGAAATAGGCCAGCAGGTCCTGGCGACGGCAGGTGACGGTTTCGCACAGGGCCAGCATGGCGTCCAGTTGTCGCATCTGGCGACGCTGGTGCAGGGAATCGCCATCCGAGTCGTCGATCATGCGGCGTTGTTGCACCACGTCCTGCAGGCCGTAGGCCAGCCAGGCGTCGGCGGGCAAGCCGTCGCGCCCCGCGCGTCCGGTCTCCTGGTAGTAGCCTTCGACGGACTTGGGCAGGTCGATGTGGGCGACGAAACGCACGTCGGGCTTGTTGACCCCCATGCCGAAGGCGATGGTGGCGACCATCACGATGCCGTCCTCGCGCAGGAACCGTGCCTGGTTGTCGGCGCGGGTCCGGGCGTCCAGCCCGGCGTGGTAGGGCAGGGCGGCGATGCCGCTGCGCGACAGGAATTCCGCCGTCTGCTCGACGCGCGCGCGCGACAGGGCGTAGACGATGCCGCATTCCCCGGCGTGCTGGGCGCGGATGAAATCCAGCAGTTGGCGGCGGACTTCGTGTTTTTCGATGATGCTGTAGCGGATGTTGGGCCGGTCGAAGCTGGCGACGAACTGGGGAGCCTCGTCCAGCGACAGGCAGGCGACGATGTCGGTGCGCGTGGCGGCGGTGGCGGTGGCCGTCAGGGCCACGCGTGGCACGCCGGGCCAGCGCTCGGCCAGCAGTTTCAGTTCCTGATATTCCGGACGAAAGTCGTGACCCCACTGGGATACGCAATGGGCCTCGTCGATGGCGAACAAGGCAATGCGCCCGCCGTCCAGCAGATCCAGGCAGCGTGGGCTCAGCAGCCGTTCGGGGGCGACATACAGCAGGTCCAGCTCGCCGCGCAGGAAGGCGCGTTCGACCTCGCGCGCCTGGCCGGATGACTGGGTGGAATTCAGGAACGCGGCCCGCACACCCAGTTCCTGCAGTGCATCGACCTGATCCTGCATCAGCGCGATCAGCGGCGAAATCACCACGCCGGTGCCGGCGCGCACCAGTGCCGGGATCTGATAGCACAGGGACTTGCCGCCGCCGGTCGGCATGAGCACCAGGGCGTCGCCACCCGCGATGATGTGCTCGATGATTGCCTGCTGTTCGCCTCGGAACGAGTCGTAGCCGAAGACTTCGCGCAAGGCGTCCAGTGCCGAGCCGTACCGTCTGGAGGCAGGGATGCCGGGAGCGGCTTGTGCCGCGACAGGGGTGCCATCCTCGTCCCAGAACGGGATCGTGTCGTCGTGCATGCCGATCCTGTCCTAGCCCCGGGAAAGCGCCTTCAGCGCCTGGCGGATGCTTTCGGATACGTTCAAGCCTTCGGGCAGAGTTGCCGTGGCGCGCCGTGCTTCGGCGGCGGAATAGCCCAGGGCCTGCAGGGCATTGAGCACATCGCTGTCGCCGCCCGCGATCGGGGCACCATCGGCGCGTGACGCGCCGGCCAGCGGGGTGAGCTTGTCGCGCAGTTCCAGCAGCAGGCGTTCGGCGGTCTTCTTGCCGATGCCGGGTACCTTGACCAGGCGGCCGGATTCCTGACGATCGACGGCGTCGGCCAGGTCCTCGACGCTCAGGCCGGACAGCACGGCCAGGGCCGTGCGCGCACCGATGCCCGTGACCTTGATCAGTGCCCGGAAGGCGCTGCGTTCGGGGGCAGAGGCAAAACCGTAGAGCACATGGGCGTCTTCGCGGATCGCCAGATGGGTGTGCAGGCTGACGGTCTGCCCGACCGCCGGCAGCTTATAGAGCGTGCTCATGGGCACGTCGATCTCGTAGCCCAGGCCGCCGGTCTGGATGCAGACGGTGGGCGGGGTCAGTTCGACCAGGGTACCGGTGATGCGGCCGATCATGGCAGGCTCCGTGAATGAAAGGGTGGGGGGATGATCCGGGACATGGCTTGGGCGGCGTTCAGGAGATCAACCGCCCGGTGCGCAGGCGTCTTGTCCGGTGCGATAGCGTGTCGGGCGCCAGCGCCTGCAGCCGCCCGGCCAGGGGTGCGCAGTGGGCATGGCAGATGGCGCAGGCCAGCGCATCGGCCGCGTCGGGGGCCGGCTCGCCATCCAGGGTCAGCAGGTGGCGCACCATGGTCTGGATCTGTTCCTTGGTGGCACGGCCCGTGCCGACCACGGCTTTCTTGATCTGCAGGGCGGTGTATTCCTGCACGGCCAGGCCACTGTCGGCCAGGGCGCAGAGTGCCGCGCCGCGCGCCTGGCCCAGCAGCAAGGTCGAGGCGGGGTTGGCGTTCAGGAACACCTTTTCCACCGCGGCTTGATCCGCCCGGGCGTCGCGCGCGACTTCGCGCAGATTGTCCAGGATGATCTTCAGCCGGGCGTGCAGCGGCAGGGTGGGCGGCACGACAATGGTGCCGCTGGCCACATACCGCAGCCGGGACCCCTGGGCCTCGATGACCCCGAAGCCCGTGCGTCGCAAGCCCGGATCGACCCCCAGGATGCGCATCAGTGGCGGAAGTGGCGGGTGCCGGTGAAGACCATGGCGATGCCGCGTTCGTCGGCGGCCGCGATGACCTCGTCGTCGCGGATGCTGCCACCGGGCTGGATCACGCAGGTTGCGCCTGCGTCAGCCACCACATCCAGGCCGTCGCGAAACGGGAAGAAGGCATCCGACGCGACCGCCGAGCCTTGCAGGGACAGGCCGGCCTTTTCCGCCTTGATGGAGGCAATGCGCGCCGAATCGATGCGGCTCATCTGGCCCGCGCCCACGCCCAGGGTCATGCTCTGCCCGCAGAACACGATCGCGTTGGATTTGACGTACTGGGCGACGTTCCAGGCGAACAGCAGGTCCTGCATCTGGGCCGCGGTCGGGGCCAGACGCGTGACGACCTTGACGTCGGCTTCGGTGGCGGTGTGGCCGTCCGGGTCCTGCACCAGCCAGCCGCCGCCGACCCGTTTGACATCGAAGGGGTTGCGGGCGGCACCGGCACGGACTTCCAGCACACGGACATTTTTCTTCGCTGACAGCACCGCCAGCGCCGCGCCGGTGTAAGCCGGGGCGATCAGGACTTCCAGGAATTGTTCGCTGACCGCGTGGGCGGTGGCTTCGTCGACCGGCGTGTTGAAGGCGATGATGCCGCCGAAGGCCGAGGTCGGGTCGGTCTTGAATGCCTGGCGATAGGCGGCGAGCGCATCGGCGCCCAGAGCGACGCCGCAGGGGTTGGCGTGTTTGACGATGACGCAGGCCGTCGTCGGGAAGCTGCGTACGCATTCCAGGGCGGCATCCGCGTCGGCGATGTTGTTGTAGGACAGTTCCTTGCCCTGGATCTGGCGATAGCCGGCCAGCAGGCCCTCGCCGACCTGGAGGTCATGATAGAAGGCGGCGCCCTGATGCGGGTTCTCGCCGTAGCGCAGGGCTTGCTGGCGTCGCATCTGGACGGTCAGCACGCGCGGCCAGGGCTCGCGTTCGGGAACTTTGGCGGGGGCCGGTTCGCGGGTGGCCAGGCTGCTGAGATAGGCTGCGATCGCGCCGTCGTAGGCAGCGGTATGGGCATAGACCTTGGCGGCGAGTTCCAGTCGCAGGCCGTAGGACGGCTGATGGGCCGGACCGTCCATGTCGGCCAGTACGCGCGGATAGTCTGCCGGGTCGATCACGACGGTCACGCCGCCCTGTTCGGAGCCATGATTTTTCGCGGCCGAGCGCAGCATGGCCGGCCCGCCGATGTCGATGTTCTCGATGGCATCGGCCAGGATGCAGTCCGGGTTGGCGATCGTCTGCAGGAACGGGTACAGGTTGACCACCAGCAGATCGATCGGGGGGATGTTCTGTTCCTTCAGGGTGCGCATGTGTTCCGGATCGTCGCGGCGCGCGAGCAGCCCCCCATGGATGCGGGGGTGCAGGGTCTTGACCCGGCCGTCCAGGATTTCCGGCGAGCCGGTGTGGGTGGCGACTTCGGTCACCTGCAGGCCCGCGTCGCGCAGCAGGCGGGCGGTGCCGCCGGTCGACAGCAGGGATACCCCGCGCTGGGCCAGCGCCTGGGCGAATTCGAGGACGCCCGATTTGTCGGACACGGAGATCAAAGCAGTCTGGATGGTCATGGCAGCGAGAGAAAAAAGGAAAAGGGTGGCCGGCCGTCGGCCAGGGATCAGGCCGTCAGCTGATGAACCTGGAGTTTCTTGCGCAAAGTGCCGCGGGTGATGCCGAGCATGTCGGCGGCGCGCGTCTGGTTGCCTTCAGTGCGTTCCATCGCGACCAGCAGGACGGTGCGTTCGACGCAGAGGTTGACCATGGCCAGCATGTCGTTGGGCGCGGATTCCCCGAGGTCTTCGAAGTAGCGGTCGAGCTGGTCGCGAACGGCTTGTTCCAGGGGCGTGGTGGTAGGCATGGGTAACAAATTCAGAGAAATGTCAGGATGAAGGATTTCAGTGTAAGACAGGGATTGCGGGTGCGTCAGCGGATTGATCTTCCAGCCAGCGGCGCAGCGCGCGGGATTGTTGTTCGGTGCTGCCTAGTGTCATGATCGCGGGCAGCAGCGCATCGGTGCCGGGCAGATCCGCCAGATACCAGCCGATGTGCTTGCGGGCCGTGCGCACCCCGGTGTATTCGCCGTAGAACGTGTAGTGGTCTTCGAGGTGGCTGAGCAGATGCTCGCGCAATTCGCCATACGTGGGTGGCGGCAGATGCGTGCCGTGCGCCAGATAGTGAGCGATTTCACGGAAGATCCAGGGACGGCCCTGGGCGGCGCGACCGACCATGATTGCGTCGGCCCCAGTGTAGTCTAGAACCCGCCGGGCTTTTTCGGGGCTGTCGATATCGCCATTGGCGATCAGGGGGATGCGGATGGCTTGCCGGACGTCGCGGATGGTGTCGTATTCCGCCTCGCCGGTGTACAGGTCGCAGCGGGTGCGCCCGTGCAGGGTCAGGGCGGCGATGCCGCAGTCTTCCGCCAGCCGGGCGACCCGGACGGCATTGCGGCTGTCGCGGTCCCAGCCGGTGCGGGTCTTCAATGTGACCGGGATGCCCAGGGGTGCGCAGGCGGCCACGACGCGCTGAAGGATGCGGGCAACAAGCGCCTCGTCGCGCAGCAGGGCGGACCCGGAAGCGACGTTGCAGACTTTCTTGGCCGGACAGCCCATGTTGATGTCGATGATGCGCGCGCCTTTGCGGACGTTGAACAGGGCGGCCTCGGCCAGCATGTCCGGGTCGGCCCCGGCGATCTGCACGGCGACTGGATCCGGCTCGCCGGTGTGGTCCAGCCGCCGGGATGTCTTCACGCTGTCCCACAGACGCGGATTGCTGGCGGCCATTTCCGAGACGGCATAGGCAGCCCCCAACGCCTTGCACAGGCGTCGATAGGGGCGGTCGGTGACCCCCGCCATGGGGGCCACGCAGACCGGGTGGGGCAGGGTCCAGGTTCCGATGCGCATGACCGACATTGTAGAAGCTGCGGCCTGGGTTACAGGCGCTGGCCCTGCAGCAGATGGCGGGCCAGTGGCTTGCGCAGCATCGGCAGCAGGTCCATCGCGGCCAACCCCAGGCCGCAGGCATGGCGCACCAGCGGGTTGCCCGTGGCGAACAGGCGCGGCAGGGTATCGGTGATCCCGAGGGTCAGCCCGCGATCCAGGCGGCGCTGCCGGGCATAGTGTTCCAGCAGGGGCTGGACTGGCTGTTCTGGCGTGGCCAGCCAGGGCTGCAGGATGTGCGCCAGCTGGGCCGCGTCGCGCAGCCCCAGGTTCAGCCCCTGGCCGGCCACCGGGTGCAGAGTCTGGGCGGCATTGCCGACAGCCACGATGCCCGCGCCCTGCAGACTGGGCCCCGCATGCAGGGACAAGGGGAACGTGCTGGCGGCGCCGACCCGGCATAGCCGGCCCAGGCGCTGGCCGAATGCGGCCTGCAGGGCGTGGTCGAAGGCGGCTTCCGGCAGGGTGGACAGCGCCTGGGCCTGTGCGGGGCGGGCGCACCAGACCAGGCTGTACAGATCATGGCCGGCCGGATGCGGCAACAGGGCCAGTGGCCCGGTGCGGGTGAAGCGTTCGAAGGCGCGCCCCGGGATCGGGCTGGCGGCCCGCACCGTGGCCAGTACCGCCTGCTGGTCGTAGTCGCGGCGCAGCCCCTGGGGCTGTGCGCCGTCCGATATCAGGACCAGGCGGCTGGTGGCCGGGCCGTCGGCCAGCCGCAAGGTGACTGGCTGCCCGGCTTGCGGGCGGGGGGGGCGCTCGGCGATGTGTCGCACACCGCTGCGCGCGACGGCGGCATGCAGGGATTCGAGCAGATCATCGTAGGCCACTACGCTGCCCAGGCGGGGGACGGCGAGTTCCGCTTGGTCGATCAACGTGCGCCCCAGGTGCCCGGCCTGCGAGACGTGAACGGTGAGAATGTCGGCCGCCCGAGCCGGCCAGGCGTCCAGATGCCGCAGCAGCTGGCGGCTGCCGTGGTTCAGGGCCAGGGCGCGCGGATCGATCGATTGTCCGGGTGCGCGGGCCGCCGGGGCCGGACCCATCAGCGCGATGCGGTCCGGATGCGGTGCGGCGCGTGCCAGGCCGAGGGCCAGCACACAGCCCACCGGGCCGGAACCGAGAATCACGAGGTCATAGGTCGGGGCTGACATGGCAGTGGACGATCAGGGAAAACGCCCATTTTAGAATGCTTTAAACTAAGCGGATTGCGTTTTTCCGATCTGTCGGCCCCTCATGGACCCGCTTGCCTGGCTGCAGCCCTGGGAATTCTCTCCCGTCCTGGTCATGGCCTTTCTGGCCTCGGCATGGCTGTTCGTGCGCGGGCGGCAGGTGCATCGGGTGGGGCGCGCGCGTCAGGCCCTGTTCTGGATCGGCTGGGTATTGCTGTACTTGTCCCTGCACACCCGCGTCGATTATTACGCCGAACGCATGTTCTTCATTCACCGCCTGCAGCATCTGGTGCTGCACCACCTCGGGCCGTTGCTCGTCATGGGGGCGTATCCGGGGCAGGTGATGCGCGCGGGGCTGCCGCCGGCCTGGCGTACTGGCCTGGCCGCCGCTCGTCGTCGCCCGCTGTTGCGCGGCCTCGAAACTCTCGCCACGCATCGTTTCCTGATTCCTTTTCTGTTTGTGGTGCTGGTGCTGGTCTGGCTGGAGCCCACCGTCCAGTTCTACTCCATGCTGGACTGGCGTATCTACCGGTTCATGAACTGGTCGGTCGTCATCAGCGGGCTGCTCTACTGGAACCTAATCCTCGACCGGCGACCCCATCCGCCAGCGGTCATGTCGGCGGGTGGCCGGGTGTTTTCCCCGGTATTCACCATGGTGCCGCAGATGGTGGCCGGCGCCGCGATCGCCTTCACCACCCACGACCTTTACCCCGTATTCGAATTGTGCGGGCGCGCGCTTCCCAGTTTCGGGGCGCTCGACGATCAGGTGATCGGCGGGCTGATCATGTGGGTGCCCGCCGGGCTGATCGAGTCCTTCGGGCTTCTTTATGCCCTGGGGACGTTGATGCGCCTGTCGTCGCGTGGGCGTCTGCCGCCATCCAGGCGGCGCGTGGCGCGCCAGCCGGTCGGCGCCTGAACGAGGGGTCCCATGAAGGGTGGAATTCGGGTGCGGCAAGCAGGGCGGGCACTGTGTCTGGTGGGCGCGCTGGCGTGCGCGCTGCCGGCCTGGGGACAGCCGATGGGCCTGCCGTCGCTAGGGGCGGTCTCCTCGGCCGAATTGTCTCCCGTCGTCGAACGGACATTGGGCCAGGCCATCATGGAAGAAGGCCGCCACGATCCCACCTACATCGCCGATCTGGACGTCAACCAGTACCTGACCGGCATGGGCCGCCGGCTGGCTGCCCATGCCCCGCAGCCTCTCAGCCAGACCATCACCGTGTTCGCGGTGCGCGATCCGTCCATCAACGCCTTCGCCTTGCCCGGTGGCTTCATCGGGGTCAACAGCGGCCTCGTCGTGGGGGCGCAGAGCGAATCCGAACTGGCCGGTGTGCTGGCGCACGAGATCGGCCACGTCATGCAGCGCCACATTGCGCGCGGCATCGCCCAGCAATCCGAGGGTACCGGCCTCATGGTCGCCAGCCTGATTGGTGCCTTGCTGGCCGGGCTGGCGGGTCAGGGTAATCTGGCCATGGGGGTGGCCGCGTTCGGTCAGGCCGCGACCATCGACCGCCAACTGGGCTTTTCCCGGGGCGCCGAACAAGAGGCGGACCGGGCCGGGTTCCAGATGATGCGCCAGGCGGGTTTCGATCCGCACGGCATGCTCGACATGTTCCGGCGCCTGATGAATGCCTCGCGCCTGAATGAAGGCCATGGCGGCGGCTATGCATCGACACACCCGTTGTCCATTCAGCGGCTGTCCGACATCGAGAACCGCTTGGCGGAATTGCCGCCCGCGACTGTGCGTGTCGATCCCGAGTTCTGGTTCGTGCGCACGCGTCTCGCGCTGATCCAGTCCCGTGGCAACGAGGACCGTCAACGGCTTGTCGAGATCCTGAGAAGCGACGTTCGTGATCGGCAAGGCGCCCGCAAGGCGGCTGCGCTCTACGGGCTGGCTTGGCTGGACTGGAAGGCGGGTCATGCGGCGGATGCCGAACGGCAACTGGCGGCGGCACGGGAAATCCAGCCTGCACCGCAGGTGGACATCCTGGCGATCCAGTTGGCGCAATCCCGGGGATCCACGGCTGCGGTGGATGCGGCGGCGCAAGCCTGGAAGCGATGGCCGGACAGCCAGGCCGTGGCCCAGGAACGTGCCCGCGCCCTGCAGTCCGCGGGTCAGGATCAGGCCGCGGTCGCCTTTTTGCGAGCCGCCGTCAAGCAGTGGCCCCGGATTCCGGAATTCCAGCAGTTGCTCGCCAACGGCCTGGAGCGTTTGGGCGACCATATCGAGGCGCACGAGGCCATGGCGTCCTATTTCGAACAGACGGGCGCCTTGCCCACCGCCGTGGAACACCTGCAGCAGGCGCGCAGCCTGTCGAAGGATTTCTACGTCCAGTCGCGGCTGGACATGCGCATCCGCGCTTTGCGCGAACAGCTGGATACGCAGCGTGCCTTGCTGGCGCCATACAAGAAATAAATCACCCGCCCGTCCGGAAGAAATGCAGCAGCCGCGTCGGCAGCCAGCGTAGATTGCCGGGGAACATGCCGGTCACGAAGGCGGCATGCCCCCCCTGGCCTGGCTGGTGCAGCAGCACGTCGCCGGACGTATCCCGGCTGCCGGGCAGGGATGCCTCGGGGACGAATGGATCATTGCGGGCGTTCAGGATCAGCGTCGGGACGCGGATGCCGGGCAGCAGCGGCAGGCTGGCCGCGCGGGTCCAGTAATCCAGCGCGTTGCGATAGCCATGCATGGGGGCGGTGTACAGGTCGTCGAATTCGCGCAGGCTGCGCATGTGCTGGGTGCGCATGACGTCGATGGAACCGGGAAATTCCTGGGCCTTTTCGAAGATCTTGCGGCGGATGCTGTGCAGGAAATACCGTGAATACAGCTGTCGCCCCAGGAAAGTGTCCGAGAGGCGCTGGCCGCAGGCCGGCAGATTCATGGGGACGGACACTGCGGCCGCGGCCTCAAGCCCCTGGATACTGCGACCGGCCTCGCCCAGATGCTTGAGCAGGGCGTTGCCGCCCAGCGAGACGCCGACGGCATGCCATCGGGCCTGTGGCAGTCGGCTGCGGACGTGGTCCAGCATGAAGGCGATTTCGGCCGAGTCGCCGCTGTAGTAGGCGCGCGCCATTCGGTTGGGCACCCCCGAGCAACCACGGAAATGCGCGGCCACCACGATCCAGCCCTGGCTGCGAAAGGCATGGGCAATGGCCTGCATGTATGGGCTCAGGCTGTTGCCTTCGAGCCCGTGAAACAGGATCAGCGCCGGACTGTCGGCAGGCAGTCGCGGCCAGTCGGCGATATCGAGCCAGCGCCGCGCTGCGGTGCCCACCAGCCCGGATTCGTGCGGGGTCGGTTGGCCGTCCGGCTGTTCGTTGGGGTTGAGCCCCGGGCCGCACCAGTCCAGGTCCACGAAGTCGCCGTCGGGGGTGTCCACACGCTCGCGGACGAACCAGATCGCCGGATGCTGCGCGCAGAAGGCGCCGTACAGCGTCTGGGCATGCCCGCCCGGCAGCCAGACCGGAACCGGGCAGTGGCTGGTGTCGACGCGGGCTGACGGGTCAGAGACGGATGCCGGCCTGTTCGTGGCCATGCGGGTGGTCGCCGTCGCGCAGAACGTATTCGGCGCCGCAGTACTGGCATTTTGCGACGCCGTTCTTCACGACTTCGATGTAGGTGCGGGGATGCATGCTCCAGAGGGGCGATTTCGGGCCGGGGCAGAAGACCGGCAGGTCTTCGGCGCCGACGACGATGGGATCCTGGTGTTGCTGTGCGGATTCGGACACGCTGCTCATGGTGTTTCCTGGTCAGACCTTCGAGAGCCAGTGATGGTATTTCGGGGTTTTGCCCGAAACGGCATCGAAGAAGGCTTTCTGCAATTGGGCGGTGATGGGGCCGCGCTCGCCGGCGCCGATCTGGCGGCCGTCGATTTCGCGGATGGGGGTGACTTCGGCGGCGGTGCCGGTGAAGAAGGCTTCGTCCGCGATGTAGAGATCGTCGCGGGTGAGACGGCGGGAGACGATCCGCAGGTCGAGATCGGCCGCGATCTGGTGGATCGAGGCGCGGGTGATGCCGGTCAGGGCGCAGGCGATGTCCGGTTCGTACAGGACGCCGTCGCGCACGATGAACAGGTTTTCTCCGGAGCCTTCGGCCACGAAGCCTTCAGTGTCCAGCAGGATGGCTTCGTCGTAGCCGTGTTCCAGGGCTTCTGTGTTGGCCAGGATGGAGTTGGCATAGGTGCTGGCGATCTTCGCGCGCGGCATGGTGACGTTGACGTGCTGGCGGGCGTAGGACGAGATCTTGACCCGGATGCCTTGTTTCAGGGCGTCTTCACCCAGATAGGCGCCCCAGGCCCAGGCGGCGATGGCCACGTGCACCTGAGCGCCCTTGGGCGAGACCCCCATTTTTTCGGAACCGTAGAACACGATCGGGCGGATGTAGCAGGATTCGAGTTCGTTGCGGCGCACGACCTCGACCTGGGCCTCGGAGATCGCCTCGCGCGTGAAGGGGATCTTCATCTGGTAGATGTGCGCGGAATTGAACAAGCGCCGGGTGTGGTCTTCCAGGCGGAAGATGGCCGTGCCATGGTCGGTCTTGTAGGCCCGGACGCCCTCGAAGACGGACAGGCCGTAATGCAGTGAGTGCGTCAGGACGTGGGTGGTTGCCTCGCGCCAGGGCACGAGTTTGCCGTCATACCAGATCACCCCGTCACGGTCGGACATGGACATTGCCTTCTCCCCGAATAATGAGGCTCCATTGTACCAATTGCCCGCCCTCGGGCGATGCACGGTAAAATATGCCGTTCATGAACGCGTGAGGCCCATCCCGGCGCCCGCGCCCCCGACTGCGAATGACCGAAACCTCCCCTACAGATCCCATTGCCGAACAGCCCGTGACGTTTGGCCAGTTTGGCCTGCACCCCGGCATCATGCGGGCCATCGAAGCCACCGGCTACGTCTCGGCCACGCCGATCCAGGCCAAGGCCATTCCCATCGCCCTGACCGGGCGCGACGTCATGGGGGCAGCCCAGACCGGCACCGGCAAGACCGCGGCGTTTTCCCTGCCGATCCTGCATCGCCTGATGCCGTATGCCAATACCAGCGCATCGCCCGCGCGGCATCCGGTGCGGGCGCTGATCCTCACGCCGACGCGCGAACTCGCCGATCAGGTCCACGAAAACGTCCATCGCTACAGCCAATATGTGCCTCTGCGCACGGCGGTAGTGTTCGGCGGGGTGGATATCCGGCCGCAGCGCGACCAGTTGCGCCAGGGGTGCGAGATCCTGATCGCCACGCCCGGCCGGCTGCTGGACCACGTCGAACAGCGCAACGTCAATCTGGGGCAGGTCGGCATCCTGGTGCTCGACGAGGCCGACCGTATGCTGGACATGGGGTTCCTGCCGGATCTGGACCGCATCATGCGGTTGTTGCCGCCGGGTCGCCAGGGCCTGCTGTTTTCCGCCACGTTCAGCCCGGAAATCCGCAAGCTCGGCCGCACCTTTCTGCGCACCCCGGTCGAAATCGAGGTCGCCCGGCCCAATGCCACGGCCGACACCGTGACGCAGATCGCCTATCCCCTGGAAGGCGAGGCCAAGCGCCGCGCTGTGGTGCATCTGGTGAAATCCCGCCAGCTCAGCCAGGTCATCGTGTTTTCCAACACCAAGATCGGCTGCAGCCGCCTGGCGCGCCAGCTCGAACAGGATGGCGTGCGGGCCGAATCCATCCATGGCAACAAATCCCAGATCGAGCGCATGAAGGCGCTGGACGCCTTCAAGGCCGGCACGCTGGAAGTGCTGGTGGCGACCGACGTCGCCGCGCGCGGCCTGGACGTGGCGGGGATTCCCTGCGTGATCAATTACGATCTGCCGCGCAATCCCGAAGACTACGTCCACCGCATCGGGCGCACCGGGCGCGCCGGCGCCCAGGGCGAGGCCATCGCCCTGTTCGCCCCGGAAGAAGAGCGCTATCTGCTGGACATCGAAAAACTCATCAGGACAAAAATCCCGCGCGGCGAGCTCGACCTGCCACGCTTGCCGCGACGCCGTCCGGTCGGTGCGCACCGGGAAGGCGGATACGGCCGGCATACACCGGAACAGCCCCTGGACGATTTCTTCACCAAACCCTACGAGCCAGCCACGCCCCTCGAACAGGTTCCGGCCCTCGAAATGCGTCCTGCGGTGACGCCGGCCCGCCAGCCGGTGGGCGTATTGCTGGGTGGCGTGCGCAAGCCCGCCTGATCAGCCCCTGGCCAGCGTGTCCAGACTACCGGGGCCGGCGTCCAGCACGGGCAGA
This sequence comes from Castellaniella sp. MT123, assembly GCF_039614765.1. Taxonomy (NCBI): domain Bacteria; kingdom Pseudomonadati; phylum Pseudomonadota; class Betaproteobacteria; order Burkholderiales; family Alcaligenaceae; genus Castellaniella; species Castellaniella sp. MT123. The sequence goes on along the minus strand of NZ_CP154879.1, from coordinate 1,692,086 downwards.
TCCCCGGCGCCTTCCAGCAGCCGCCGCAGATGTTCGACGTAGGGCAGCTGAACCCCCCAGAATCGCGTCCCTTCACGGTCCTGCACCAGGATCGTGGGGAAATTCTCGATGTCCTCGTCCCCCAGCCAGTCGGGGCTGTCTTCGACGTCCACCCAGATAAAGGTCCACTGCGGCATGCTGTCCGCCAGCGTCTCCAGGGCGGGGCGGTACGCGTCGCAGGTGCGGCACCAGGCGGCGCAGTAGCACACCACCCGGCACCCGGCGTCCTGGGACAGGCGGGCCCGCAGGGCGGACGGATCGGTGTGGGGATTGAAGAGTTCCATGCGGAGACGTGGCGGCCTGGTGGAGGCGGCGGGGAACGAAAATCTTTCGGGGTAGACAAAAGCATAGCATGGCGCTTCGGGGCGGCCGGCATCACCGGGTTCCGCCAAGCAGCTATAGTATGAAAAACAATCCCACAGGACGTGGTACAGCATGACGCACCAGGAACTTGCACTCAGATCGTCTCATTCCCCAAGCGGCCTGTCGCTGGTCGGTCAGGCCTTTCGCCGTGCCGTGATCAGCCAGTTGCATCCGCGTATGCTCGCGGCGTTGTTCCTGCCCTTCGTGATCGCCGCGCTGGGGGCCATCGTCCTGCTGTGGTTCTTCTGGACGCCGCTGACCGGCTGGCTGGATCAGCAGGCCTCGTCATGGGGTTTGTTCAATACCGTGGACGGCTGGCTCATCGCCATCGGGCTGTTCTCCCTCAAGCTCTGGCTGGTGCCCCTGATGGCGGCAGGGCTGCTCCTGCCTCTGGCGGGGATCCTTGGGCTGGGGATCGCCGCGGTGTTCGTCATGCCGATCGTGCTGCGGCATCTGGAAACCCGCGACTACCAGGGGCTCGGCCGCCAGGGCCGCCACGCGACGGCGCTGGGTACGTGGAACGCGATCTGGGTGGGTGTCCTGTTCTGCCTGGGCTGGTTCTTCACCATGCCTTTGTGGCTGGTGCCGCCCATGGCACTGATTCTGCCGGTGTTCTGGTGGGCGTTCGCACTGAACCGCATGTTGCGGGTGGACGCCATGATCGAACATGCCAGCCCGGCCGAGCGGCGCCTGCTGTGGCGCCGCCATAACCGGCAACTTTGGCTGCTCGCGGCTTGCCTGGCCATCGTCAATCTCGTCCCCTTGTTCTGGCTGGTGATGCCGGTGTTCTCGTCGCTGGTGTATGCGCATTTCTGCCTGGACGCCATTGGCCGCCTGCGGGCGGAAACCGTGATCGATGTGTGAATGGAACTGTCCCGATGAACCCGATATCCACTGTGCCGCCCCGTGTCCGCCTGATTGCCATTGGCGACGAGATCCTGTCGGGTCGCCGGCAGGACAAGCACTTTTCCCGGCTGATCGAGTTGCTGCAGGAACGCGGCATGCGGCTGCGGGCGGCCGAATTCATCTCGGACGATGAAGACGACATCACAGCCTGCCTGCTACGCAGCTTTGCGACGGACGATATCGTGTTCTGTTGCGGCGGTATCGGCGCCACGCCCGACGACCGCACCCGGCAGGCTGCCGCCCGCGCCCTGGGGGTGGACCTGGCCCTGCATCCCGAGGCAGCCCGCCTGATCGGCGAGCGTTGCGCCGAAATGGCGGCGAAGGGTCAGGGCAGCGCCGACATGACTACGCCGGAAAACCAGCAGCGCTTGCGGATGGGGGTGTTCCCGGTCGGAGCCGAAATCATCCCCAACGCCTACAACCGCATTCCCGGGTTCTACATCCGCAATCACAGCTTCATGCCGGGCTTTCCCGTCATGGCGCATGCCATGATGGCCTGGACCCTGGATACCCGCTATGCCCAGTGGCACCATCGGGAATCCCGGGTCGAACATTCCTTTCTGGTCTTCGGGCTGCCGGAATCGCGCATCACACCGGCCCTGGAAGCGCTGGAGCGCCGCTGGGTGGGCGTGCGCGCCTTCAGCCTGCCCAATGTGGGCGACTCGGGCGGTCATCCGCACATCGAACTGGGGGTCAAAGGCGCCCCGGAACCCACGGCCGAAGCGCTGGCGTGGCTGCGGGCCGAGGTCCAGTCCCTGGGCGGGCGGCTCAATCCACCGAGCTGATCCGTCATTCCGGTCGATCACCGCGGGGTGCAGCCATCAGCATCCACGATGTCGCGCATCGGTGTGCATTAGTGCTTGCAAGATGGGATGATCTTTCATAATATGGAATTGTGGCAATGCAACAAATTCATTCTATGGCTCGTTCTTCCAGCATCAGTCCTCTTCTGTCCCCCGGCGCGCACCCCGCGCGGGATCAGCTCTCGGGTGATCACGGCTCCGTGACGATCCAGGTCCTGGATCGTGCCATGCGCATCCTGGACGTTCTGGCCGGGCAGCGTGATCCGGTCGCCCTGAAGGATCTCGCGGCGGCCACGGGTCTGCATGCGTCCACCACGCATCGGATTCTGGCCGATCTGGCGGTCGGGCGTTACGTCGAGCGGGTGGACAGCGGCCTGTATCGGCTGGGGATGCGACTGCTGGAACTGGGGTCGCTGGTCAAGGGTCGGCTGGATGTCCGCGCTGCCGCGATTGGGCCAATGCGCGAACTGCACCGCCAGACGGGGCAGACTGTGAACCTGTCGCTCGCGCAGGGCGACGAGATCGTCTACATTGAGCGGGCCTGGAGCGAACGCTCCGGCATGCAGGTCGTGCGGGCCATTGGCGGCCGGGCGCCCCTGCACCTGACCTCCACCGGCAAACTTTTCCTGTCCACCTGGGATGCTCGCAGCGTACGCAGCTACGCCATGCGCACCGGCCTGGCCGGGAACACGCGCAACAGCATCACCGAACTCGATCAGCTGGAGCGCGATCTGGCGCTGGTTCGCCGGCATGGCTATTCGCGCGACAACGAGGAACTGGAACTGGGTGTGCGCTGCATCGCGGCGGGGGTTCATGACGACACAGGGGCGCTGCTGGCGGGCCTGTCGCTGTCGGCGCCGGCCGAGCGCATGCGCGACGACTGGATTCCGCTGCTGCTGGCGGCGACGACCCGCATTTCCGAGACTTTGGGCTACGAGGCGCAGCACTGATCTCGCTTTTGTTGCGCCGCAACAAAAATTCCTTGACTTTGGTTGTGGTTCGTCTAGAATTGCATTTGTGCACTGCAACAAAACGGTTGTGGTTAAGAAGGTGCCTGGCATCGTGCCTCCGAGGAAGCCTTCTACTTACTGACAAGGAGTCATCATGAGCGCAAATTCCCAAACCCTGCTGGCCTCGCAAAAAGCCGTTATCGACAACTTCCTGGCCGTCCAGGGCACGTTCTTCAGTGGCTTCGAAAAGCTGGTCGACCTGAACCTGAAGGCCACCAAGGCCGCCCTGGAAGACGTGGCGCAAAAGTCCCAGGAAGCCGTTGAACTGAAGGACGCGCAGGAACTGCTGGCCTTCACGTCCGGGCTGGTGCGCCCTGAACAGGCTGTGTCCTACGGCAAGGACTTCTACGAGATCCTGGCCGACGTCCAGGGCCAATTGAGCAAGCTGGCCGAGACCCATCTGTCGGAAAGCCAGGAACGCGTGTCCGAAGCCGTCGAGCAGTTCGCCCGTAATGCCCCCACCGGTTCCGAAGGTGCAGTGGCGTTGCTGAAGTCTTCCCTGGCCACAGCCACGAACGCCTATGAATCGGCCGCCAAGGCTGCCCGCCAGGCTGCCAGCGCCGCCGAATCGAACTTCGCCGCCGCCACGAACGCGACCCTGAAGGCCGCCGCCGACGTGACCAAGGCCACCAAGGCCGCACCGCGCGCCCATCGCGCCGCAAACTGATCGGCATCGCCGACATTCGCCGGGTCCGTAACCGGCGGATGTCCGCTTCAAGGGCCAGACTCATCGAGTCCGGCCCTTTTTAATTTCCACGATTTCTCCAACTTTCGCGAGGATCTTCCTCGTATACTCGCACAGGGCGCCGCCTCGGGAGCGGCGATTGAAGCGAACATCCCTTGACCATGTCCTCTGTGCGCCGTTCCTTGTTGCTGTCGGGCCTGCCGGTTCTGCTGGTTCTCGGGGTCGTCATCTGGTGGGTCAGTCGAACAGCGGCGGCACCCGCCCCAAAACAGGCGACAGGTCCGGTCCTCGTGCATACCGCCCAGGTACGCACCCAGGACATGCCCATCCAGCTGCACGGGATCGGTGCGGTCCAGGCCTGGGAAACCGTCACCGTCCGTTCGCGGATCGACGGCCAGCTGCAAAAGGTGGGTTTCCGCGAGGGCGACACCGTTCAGCGTGGGCAGTTGATTGCCCAGCTGGACGACCGCATGCAAAAGGCGCAGCTGGCCCAGGCGATAGCGCAGCGCGCACGTGACCAGGCGCAGTTGGACAACGCCCGCCAGGATCTGAAACGCTACGTCGAACTGGCCCGCCAGTCCGCCGTCAACCGCCAGACGCTGGATACGCAGCGCGCCCAGGTGGCGGCCCTGCAGGCTACCCTGCAGTCCGACGAGGCACAGATCCAGTCGGCCCAGGTGCAGATCGATTACACGCGGATCGTGGCGCCGCTGTCCGGGCGCACCGGCGCGTTGCTGGTCGATGTCGGTAACCTGGTCCGGGCGACCGATGCCCAGGGGCTGGTCGTCATCAATCAGATCGATCCGATCGCCGTCAGCTTCACCGTGCCCGACACGGCCTACAGCCAGATCCAGGCAGCCTTGCAGGACCAGGCGGGGCGGAATGCCGCAGGTCGGGCGACAGGATCCGCGGCCGGGAACGCGACAGCGGGGCCCCACGAAAATCCGATTCAGGTCGAGGTCCTGGCGCAGGGCAAACCCCAGGTCCTGGGGCAGGGCGACCTGGTGCTGGTCGACAATCAGATCGACACTACCAGTGGCACCCTGCGCTTGAAGGCCAGGCTGGTCAATCCGGATCAGCAGTTGTGGCCGGGCCAGACCGTCGATGTGCGGCTCATCCTGGGCACCCGACGCGATGCCCTGACCATCCCGGATTCAGCTGTGCAACGCGGCGCGGATGGTCTGTATGTCTATGCGGCGGATGCCCACGATCAGGTCCGTGTGCAGCCGGTGCGGGTGCTGGTGTCCCAGGACGGGCTCAGCGTCGTGTCCCAGGGGCTGAAGGCGGGTGAACGGGTCGTCGTGGACGGGCAGTACAAACTGCGACCGGGCGCGAAGATCGCCGAGATCCAGGATGATGCTGCCGGCGCGAAGACATCGTCAGCCGGTTCCGCATCCTGATGGCCAGGGGAGCGGCGTCTTGAATATTTCCACCCCCTTCATCCAGCGTCCCATCGGGACATCGCTGCTGGCCCTGGCCCTGTTCCTGCTGGGTCTGGCCGTTTTTCCCCTGTTGCCGGTCGCTCCATTGCCACAGGTGGATTTCCCGACGATCCAGGTCACGGCCAAACTGCCGGGCGGCAGCCCCGAGACCATGGCCACCAGCGTGGCCCAGCCCCTGGAACGGCAGTTCTCCACCATTCCCGGCCTGGTGCAGATGAGCTCGCAGAATGCGCTGGGCCAATCCAGCATCACGCTGCAGTTCGATCTGGGCCGGGACATCGATGGCGCGGCCCTGGACGTGCAGACGGCGATCGCCTCCGCGGCGCGCCAGCTGCCCTCGAACATGCCCAGTCCGCCGACCTTCCGCAAGGTCAACCCGGCGGATTTTTCCATCCTGATCCTGTCGGTGCAGTCCGACGTCCTGCCGATCACCGTCGTCAACGACTATACGGACAACATCCTGGCCCAGCAGCTGTCCCGGGTCGAAGGGGTCGGTCAGGTCAATATCTTCGGCCAGCAGAAGCCCGCCGTCCGCATCCAGGTCGATCCGCGCAAGATCGCCTCGCTGGGACTGGATCTGGAATCGATCCGCGGGGTGATCGCCACCACCACGGTCAGCCAGCCCAAGGGCACAATCGACGGTTCCCGCCAGAGCTTCACGGTGTATACCAATGATCAGATCGTGGATGCCGATCCGTGGAACAACACCATCATTGCCTGGCGCAACGGGGCGCCCGTGCGGGTGCGCGATATCGGCCAGGCGGTCCCCGGGCCGGAAGACGCCAAACAGGCCGCCTGGGCCTTTGCCGGCAAGGGGGCGGGGCAGGGCGATGTGGCGCTGAACGGCCGCTCGCTGGTCGTGGGGATCACCAAGCAGCCCGGGGCCAACGTCATCGACACGGTGGCGCGGATCCGGGCCGAACTGCCGGCGCTGATGGCGTCGATGCCGGCCAGCATCCACGTCAGCACCTTGCTCGATCGCACGCAGAACATCCAGGCCTCGGTCCACGAGGTCGAGTTCACCCTGCTGCTGTCCATTGCGCTGGTGATCCTGGTGATCTTCATGTTCCTGCGCAGCATCGCGGGCACCCTGATCGCCAGCGTCGCGGTGCCGCTGGCCCTGATGGGCACGTTCGCGCTCATGTATCTGGCGGGCTACAGCCTGGACAACCTGTCCCTGATGGCGTTGACGATTTCTGTCGGTTTCATCGTGGATGACGCGGTGGTTATGCTGGAAAACATCTGGCGCCACGTCGAGGAGGGCATGAAGCCCATGGAGGCCGCCTTGCGCGGGGCCAGCGAGATCGGCTTCACGATTGTGTCCATTTCGGTGTCGCTCATGGCTGTGTTCATTCCGTTGCTGTTGATGGGTGGGATCGTGGGGCGGCTGTTTCGCGAGTTTGCCGTGACGGTCATCATGACCATCGTGATTTCCGTCGTGGTGACGTTGACCCTGACCCCGATGCTGTGCTCGCGCTTTCTGCGCGACTTGCAGCATACGCGGCATGGCCGCGTCTATCAGGCCTTCGAACGGGGTTTCGATGTACTGCTGGATGCCTATCGCCGCGCCCTGGACGCGGTTCTGCGCCACTCGTTCATCACCCTGTGCGTGTTTCTGGCGACTGTGGCCGCCTCGGTGGCGCTGCTGGTGGTCATCCCGAAGGGGTTCTTTCCGCAGCAGGATACGGGGTCCATCTTCGGGCTGGCCGAAACGTCCCAGGACAGTTCCTTCGAGGCCATGAACGAGCGCATGATGGCGCTGGCCGACGTGCTGCGGCGCGACCCCGACATCGCGGCGTTCGGCATGACCAGCAATGCGCCGACCTTCAATACCGGCCGTTATTTCATCAGCCTCAAGCCCCGCAGCCAGGGGCGCACCGCCAGCGCCGACCAAATCATCCGCCGGCTGAATCCGGAACTGGCCAAGGTGCCTGGCGTGCGGCTGTTCATGCAGGCCGGGCAGGATATCAATGTGGGTGGCCGCCTGTCGCGCACCCAGTACCAGTACACGCTGACCAGCGCCAACCTGGATGAGTTGAATGTCTGGGCGCCCCGGCTGCTGGAACGATTCCGCACCCTGGCGCCCCTGACGGATCTGGCGACCGACCAGCAGAACGGCGCCAATACGGCGGTGGTGACGATCGACCGGGCACGGGCGGCGATGTTCGGCATCAGTCCGGCCCTGATCGACAGCACCATCTACGATGCGCTGGGCCAGCGCCAGGTGGCGCAGTACTTCACACAGATCAACAGCTACAACGTCGTGCTGGAGATCACCCCCGAATGGCAGCGGGACCCGGACGTGTTTTCGCACCTGTACATCACCTCGCCGCTGACGGGGCGGCAGGTGCCGCTGTCCGCCATGGTCAAGGTGGACACCTCGAAGACCGGCTATCTGTCGATCAACCACCAGGGCCAGTTCCCGGCTGTGACGATTTCCTTCAACCTGGCGGCTGGCTATTCCTTGGGGCAGGCGGTGGACGTGATCCGCCAGGCCCAGACGTCGATGGCGGTGCCGTTGTCGGTCCAGGGGTCATTCCAGGGGACGGCGCAGGCCTTCGAGCAGTCCCTGGCGACTCAGCCGTACCTGATCACGGCGGCGCTGGTGGCCGTCTACATCGTGCTGGGGCTGCTGTACGAAAGCTATATCCACCCGCTGACCATCCTGTCGACCTTGCCGTCCGCCGGGGTGGGGGCGCTGCTGATCCTGATGGCCAGCGGCTTCGATTTCAGCGTGATCGCGCTGATCGGGATCCTGCTGCTGATCGGGATCGTGAAAAAAAACGGCATCCTGCTGGTGGACTTTGCGATCGTGGCCGAGCGCGAACAGGGCCTGTCGCCGCGCGATGCCATTTACCAGGCCTGTCTGCTGCGTTTCCGGCCGATCCTGATGACGACGCTTTGCGCGCTGTTTGCCGGGCTGCCGCTGATGCTGGGCAGCGGCGCGGGATCGGAACTGCGCCAGCCTCTGGGCTATTCCATGGTCGGCGGCCTGATCCTGTCGCAGGCCCTGACGCTGTTCACGACCCCGGTGGTCTATCTGTACCTGGATCGCCTGCATCACCACTACGTGCGCGGGAGGGCGATGAAACAGGCCCGGCGGCTGCGGGCGAAGCGGCTGGCGGCGCGAGCCGCCGATTGACGATCACTCTAACGGCGGGCCACCGACGTCAGGCCCGCCACCAGTTGATCGATGAAGAACGTATACAGCACGGCGATCGGGATGCTGGCGATCAGCGCGCCGGCCAGCAGGGGGCCCCAGTGGTAGACGTCGCCCCGGATCAGTTCCGTCGGCACCGCGATGCTGATGGTCTTGTCGGCCGTATGGGTAACGAAGGCCAGTGCGTAGATAAATTCGCTGGTGGACAGGGTGAAGGCGAAGACGATAACCGTCATCAGCCCGGGCACCGCCAGGGGCAGGATGACATGGATGAAGGCGCTGAAGCGGGTGTGCCCGTCGATCATGGCCTGTTCTTCGATGTCGCGCGGGATGCCTTTGAAGAATCCCATCAGCAGCCAGGTGCAAAACGGGATGGTGAATGTGGGGTAGGCCACGATCAGCGCCCAGAGTGAATTCTGCAGCCCCAGGTAGGCGATGACCTTGGAAAAGGGGATGAACAGCAGGGTGGGCGGCACCAGGTAGCTGAGGAAAATCCCGATGCCCAGGGTCTCGCCCCACCCGCCGGCGATGCGTGCCAGCCCGTAGGCGGCGGGGATCGACAATACCAGCGTGATGGCCACCACGGCCAGGCCGACCCAGACGGTATTCAGCAGCCACCGCACGAACTCGGTGTGCAGGAACAGCAGCTTGACGTTGTCCAGTGTGGGAGATTCGGTGAACCAGAAGGGATTGTTCGCCGGGGTAAAGATATCGCCCTGGGTCTTGAAGCTGGTGATCAGCATGACGTAGAACGGCAGCGCCGCGAAGACCACAAATAGCAGCGTGGCGACGTACAGGCCGGTGGTCCGTGCGGGTGAAGGGGTCGCGGTTTTCATGACATCAGATCTCCCGGCGGCGAATGATGGACAGGATCACGATGGACACGGCGGCCAGCACGGGTAGCAGGAATAGCGCGATGGCCGCCCCCCGGCCCAGCGAGCCGCCCTGCACGCCCGTGAAGAACGCCAGGGTCGGCAGCACCTGGGTGGCGTTGGCCGGCCCGCCGCGCGTCAGGATGAAGACCGTCACGATGTCCGTGAAGACGAAGACGAACGTAAACAGGATCGTCACCCCGAAGACCGGAATCAGCATGGGCAGGATGATTTGGAACAGGCGGCGGAAGTAGCCCGCGCCGTCGATCTCGGATTGTTCCAGGATGTCGCGCGGGACCCCATTCAGACCAGCCAGGATGATGACGGTGGCCAGCGGCAGCAGGCGCCAGACGTTGACCAGGATGATGGAAAACAGGGCCAGGCCGCTGCGGCCCAGCCAGAAGGTGTTGTCGAAATCGCCGAAGAGCGCTCCGGGGTGGCCCAGAAACCCGACGCCTCGGAATACCCAGTCCAGTGGACTGAAAGTCGAATCGAACATCCACAGCCAGGCGATGGAACTGAGCGATGCCGGCGCCGTCCAGGGCAGCAGGATCAGGAAGCGGATGATCCATTTTCCCCGGGTGGGCCGCACCAGCAGTTCGGCCTGAATCGTGCCCAGGATCAGGACGCCGATCAGGGTGCTGACGGTGATGACGAAGGTATTGCCGACCGCCTGCAGAAAGTCTGGCATTTCGAGCAGAGCGCGAAAGTTTTCCAGGCCGATGTAACGCATCACCGGACTGCCGGTGGTGACGTCGTTCAGACTGTAGATCACCGCCAGGACGATCGGGATGCCCAGTAGCAGGGTGATGTACAGGATGGCGGGCAGCACCATGCCCATGGCCAGCAGCGTGTCGCGCTGGGAAAGTGTCATGGACGAACGGGTGGCGGCCATGGTGTCAGTCCTTGGCCTGCAGCCCCGATCGCGGGTCGAAGCGCCGGATCAGTGGATCGGGGACCGAGAATGTGCAGGATTGGCCGGCGGCCAGACCTTCGGCCATGCGTTCCGGCAATTTGAGGATGATGTCGGTCCGGTTTGGAACGAATGTCCCGTAGACCAGGGAATCGGCGCCGAGGTTCTCGACCTGCTGGATTTCGACGGGCAGCATCAGGTGCTGCGGCAGGCTGGTCTGTTCGGTGATTCGTGCATCTTCCGGGTGGAACCCCAGCAGCCAGTCGCCCACCGGGATCAGATTCATCGGCGGCGAGCCCATGAACTGGGCGACGAAGGTATTGGCCGGTTCATGGTAGATCTCGTAGGGGGTGCCGATCTGCTGGATCTTGCCGTGGTTCATCACGGCGATGCGTTGCCCCAGGCCCATGGCCTCGACCTGGTCGTGCGTGACGTACAGTGTGGTGATGCCGGTCTGCTGGTGCAGTCGCTTGAATTCGCGGCGTGCCGAATGGCGCAGCTTGGCGTCCAGATTGGACAGGGGCTCGTCCATCAGGAACAGGCTGGGTGTGCGGACCAGAGCGCGGGCCAGCGCCACGCGCTGGCGTTCGCCACCGGACAGTGCGCGGGGCTTGCGCGCCAGCAGGTGGCCGATGCCAAACAGGTCGGCCGCCCATTGGACCTTGTCGTGGATCTGCGCGGCCGGCATCTTCACCGCTTCCAGCGGAAAGGAAATATTGCGTGCCACGGTCTTGTGGGGGTAGAGCGCGTAGCTCTGGAAAACCATGGCGATGTTGCGCTGGCGTGGAGGTTCTTCATTGGCCAGTCGTCCATCGATATGGATCGTGCCGCTGCTGGGGTGTTCCAGCCCCGCAATCGTCCGCATCAGTGTGGATTTCCCTGAGCCCGAGGCGCCCAGCAGCACCAGGAATTCCCCGTCGGGGACGTCCAGGCTGACATCGTCCACGGCCTTGACGCGGCCATGGTCGTAGGTGGTGCTTAGGTGCTCGATGCTCAGGCTGGCCATGAAGGCTCCTCCGTGGGGTGGATCAGGTTTTCTTGCCGCCGATCAGGCCGCGGCCACGCCACTGCGCGTAGATGGCTTCGCACTGTCTCGCAGCCTCATCCACGGCTTTTTCCGGGGTCAGATCTCCACGCGCGGCCTTGGCCATCATGTTGGGCAGGACGAACGTGTTGAAGACCTCGCCCACAGCCGGATTCGAGTACCCGGGGTGCCCCAGGTTGGTGGTCCATTTCGGGGAGGGGATCAGCGGTGCGAGTTTTCCGTCGGCTTCTCCGGGTAGTTTGAACGGGTCATGGGAAAACCAGGCGTCGTTCAGGTTTTGCAGGGTCTTGGCGCCTGTGACCGCCGCGTAGCCCCGATCGCCGCTGAGGATCGGAGTGCCAAAGAAGCTGGGCGAGTTGTAGAGCTTGCTCTGGTACATCGCCTGGTCGTAGTTGGCGGTCAGATGCAGGATGAACCGTTTGGCGAGATCCTCTCGTGCCTTGGCGAATTTGGGGATGATGTAGTTATAGAGCACGTGCACATTGGCCCAGGCATCGCCCTTGGGGCCCGCCAGCGGGCCGGTGAAGAAGACGTCCTTGGCGATGTCGGGTTTGGCTTCCTGGGCCGAGCGATAAGCCGAGATCGAGTTCACGATATAGGACGCCTTGCCCGCGATGAGGTCCTGGTTGTTGGACGCGGGATTCCAGGAAAAAATGGCGGGCGTCATCGTGCGGTGGTAGAGATCCGCCATGTACTTGACGGCTTCGATGGCCAGCTTGCGGTTTTCGCCCTTGCCCAGGATCACGTTGTCCTCCGCGTCTTGTACGGAAGCGCCCCAGGACCACAGCACGGATCTGGCCACCATGTTCGAGTCCAGTTCCTGGGACATGCCGATCCCGACCTGGACGCCCTGTTCCTTGCGGATTTTTTCGCCGATTTCCAGCAGCTGCATCCAGGTGGCGGGCCCATCGGGCATGCCTGCCTTTTCCCACAGGGATTTTCGGTAGTCGCCGCAGTCCACCGTCCATCCGTGGCAGAACGCATACCAGGTTTTTACGACCGGGTTATAGGAGACGCGTTTCGTGATCGGGAAAATCGCGCCGAACTGCTTGGCCGCTTCCTGGTTGATGTCGGCCATGTCCAGGACGTTGGGGGTGAACTGGGCGGCTTCGGGCCCCAGTTCGATGATGTCGTGACCGGAATTGGCGGACAGCTCGGACGTCGTCGCGGTGACCAGGTCGCCGATGTTGATGTGGTCGACCGTGACCTGAACCCCGTTGGCCTCGCCCCAGGCCTTTGCGAAGGCGTCGAACCATTTGTCATAGCTGGGAACGAAGTGGCTCCATTGCAGGATCTTCAGGGTTTTGTCGGCCGCCAGCGCGCGTAGCGGGAATAGCGGGGCGCCGATGGCGGCCAGCCCCGCCAGGCCGCCAGCCTGCAGGATGCGGCGTCGGCCGGGGGAAGATGGGGGAAGTGAACGGCGGGGGGGATTGAAGCGTGTGTACGACATGACCTGCCTCCTCTAGCGAAGGGGGAAGTCGTCAGGCCGGGCTGGCTGGCGGCACTACCCCGAACAGATGGAAATGCAGCTGCGTAGCGGTCGTGGGCCCGGAGGGCACGTCACGCAAGACGAATACGTGTTTGAGTGTAACGCCGTTGTATCAGGAGGAGGCCGAAACTAGAGGTAAACCCTGATGCCGGTCCCGACACTGCCCCGTCCGGCAGGCTCAGGGCCCTGAGCCTGCCGGACGGGGATGCATCCGGGCTCAGGCCGTGACGGCCTGTTTCCGGGCGCTGCGCTGGTTGAGCAAGGACAAGGCGGTGTCCTCGATCATGTCTTCCTGACCCCCCACCATGCCGCGACGCCCCATTTCGACCAGGATCTCGCGGGCAGGCACGCCGTATTTCTTTTCGGCGCGCTTGGCGAACAGCAGGAACGAACCATAGACGCCGGCATAGCCCAACGTCAGCGCATCGCGGTCGATGCGGATCGGGAAATCCATCATCGGCACGACCAGGTCCTCGGCCACGTCCTGGATCTTGAAGACGTCCACCCCCGTCTGGATGCCCATCAGATCCAGTACCGCGACCAGGACCTCCATCGGTGTGTTGCCCGCGCCCGCGCCCAGCCCGGCGCAGGCCGCATCGACGCGGGTTGCGCCGGCCTCGATGGCGGCAATGGTGTTGGCGACACCCATGGCCAGGTTGTGGTGGCCATGAAAGCCCAGCTCCGTGTCGGGTTTGAGCGCGTCGCGCACAGCCAGCAGCCGTTCCCGTACCGTGTGGGGCAGCAGATGGCCGGCCGAGTCCGTGATGTAGATGCAGTTGGCGCCGTAACCTTCCATGAGCCGGGCTTGTTTGACCAGCCCCTCGGGGCTGTTCATGTGACTCATCATCAGAAAGCCGACGGTGTCCATCCCCAGGCGGCGCGCTTCGGTGATGTGCTGTTCGGAGACATCGGCCTCGGTGCAGTGGGTGGCGACCCGGATGGTGTGCACCCCCAGATCATGCGCCATGCGCAGGTGGTCGGTGGTACCGATCCCGGGCAGCAGCAGCGCGGATACCTTGCTGTGCTTGACCACAGGCAGCACGGCCTGCAGGTATTCCTCGTCGGAATGTGCCGGGAAGCCATAATTGACGGAGGCACCACCCAGCCCGTCACCGTGGGTGACTTCGATGAGCGGCATGCCTGCGTCGTCCAGCCCCTGGGCGATCGTGCGCATCTGGTCGAGCGTGATCCGGTGCTGCTTGGGGTGCATGCCATCGCGCAGCGTCATGTCATGCAGGGTGATCTTGTTTTGAGTCGAGGTCATGATGGACTCCTTAGAGGGCAGCCGGGGCGGCTTGGGGGGTGCCGTGCAGCATGTGCTCGGCCATCAGTTCGGCGGTGCGCGCCGCTGCGGCGGTCATGATGTCCAGATTGCCCGAATATTTCGGCAGGTAGTCTCCCAGACCCTCGATTTCCAGGTACACAGAGACACGTTTTCCGTCGAACACCGGGCCATTCACCAGGCGGTAGCCGGGCACGTATTTGCGGACCTGTTCCAGCATCTGGTGGATCGATTCGGTGATCGCGGCCTGGTCGGGATCGGTCTCGGTCAGGCAGTGCACCGTGTCGCGCATGATCATCGGGGGATCGGCGGGATTCAGGATGATGATGGCCTTGCCTTTCCTGGCACCACCGACCTTCTCGACGGCACCCGCCGTGGTGCGGGTGAACTCGTCGATGTTCTTGCGCGTGCCGGGGCCCGCCGATCGTGACGACACCGTGGCGATGATTTCACCGTATTCCACCGGCTGCACGCGGGATATGGCATTGACCATCGGAATAGTGGCCTGGCCGCCGCAGGTGACCATGTTGACGTTCTGCTGGTCCTGCTCCACCAGGCTGGCCAGGTTGACCGGCGGGACGCAGAACGGGCCGATGGCCGCTGGCGTCAGGTCGATCATGCGCACGCCCAGCGCCGTCAGCTTGTCCGAATTGGATTTGTGCACATAGGCGCTGGTGGCATCGAACGCAAAGCGGATGCCGTCTTCGATCACATGCGGCAGGAGGCCGTCGACACCTTGGTCCGTGGTTTTCAGACCCAGCTCGCGGGCGCGTTTGAGGCCGTCGGAATCCGGGTCAATACCCACCATCCAGACCGGCTCGATCCAGTCGCTGCGCATCAGTTTGGCCAGCAGGTCGGTGCCGATATTGCCGGGGCCGATGATGGCCGCGCGAAACTTGTTTGTCATGGCGAACTCCTCTTTGTCTGAGCGTGAAAATAGGGTCATGGGTGGTGCGCTCACTTTCCCATGAGACTCAGGGGTGCCAGCGACAGCGACGGCACATAGGTGATGAGCATCAGGATGATGAGCATCGAGGCGATGAAGATCAGGGCACCGGCCGAGGCTTTCTCCAGGCTGGTGTTGCCGATGCGGGCGCCGACGAACAGGTTGACCCCGACAGGCGGTGTCACCATGCCGATGGCCAGATTGACGATCACGACGATGCCGAAGTGCACCGGATCGACGCCCACGGCCAGGACGACGGGCAGCAGGATCGGCGTCAGGATGATGATGGCTGCCAGGGTCTCCATGAACATGCCGACAAACAGCAACAGAATGTTGATCAGCAGCAGGATCAGGATATGGCTGTCGGTCAGGCTGACCATGGCCTGGGCAATCATCACGGGAATCTGCTCGATCGTCAGGACGCGCCCGAAGATCGTTGCAGTGCCCACGATCAGGATCACGGTAGCGGAGGTCAAGGCGGATTCCGCAATGACCCGGTAGATGTCCTTCCAGCTGAGTTCACGGTGGACGAAGACGCCGATGATGAACCCGTAGATGACACCGACGGCGGCGGCTTCGGTGGGGGTGAACACGCCGCCATAGATGCCGCCCAGGATGATGATCGGGACCAGCAAGGCCCATTTGGCATCCCAGATCGTGGCGATGATCTCGCGGCCGGTGTAGCGGCGCTCATCCCCCGTGTAGCCACGCTTGCGCGCGCTGAACCAGGCCACCACGATCAGGCCGATGCCGATCATCAGCCCCGGGATGATGCCGGCGATGAACATCTGCGTGATCGACACGTTGGCCGATACCGCGTAGATGATCATGGGGATGCTCGGCGGAATGATGATGCCGATACTGCCCGCCGAGGCGATCAGTCCGACCGACCAGCCTTTGTCATAGCCGGCCTTGCTCATGGCTGGCAGCATGATGCCGCCGATGGCGGCGACGGTGGCCGGACCCGATCCGGAAATGGCCGCGAAGAACATGCAGGTGACCACGGCGATGATGGCCAGCCCGCCCGTGTAGCGGCCAAAGAAGACCGCGCCGACGTTCAGCAGGCGGCGGGACAGACCTCCGTGTCCCATCAGATCGCCGGCCAGGATGAAGAAGGGCACGGCCATCAAGGGGAACGAGTCGATCGAGGTCACCAGTCCCTGAGCGATGAAGCTGCTGCTGACCTTGCCGCTGTAGAGCAGCGCGAACGCGGAGGCCAGGCCCAGGGAAATCGCCACCGGGACGGCGGCAATGAGCAGGAGGACGAAGGTGCCGAAAAGAAGAAGCGAGACCATGGTTCAGGCTCCCTGACGGATGGCGCGGACTTCGTGGCCGATCGCCTGCAGCAGACGCAGGACGACCAACCCGAAACTGATGGTCGGTGCCAGGTAGATCCAGCCCATGTAGATCCCCAGGGAAGACGATTTCTGTCCGAAGCGGAAGATCTTCATCGCCAGCGCCCAGCCTTCTTTCATGACCAGGAAGGCGAACAGGCCGAAGATCAGGTAGGCGAAAATATGCAGATAGCGCTGCGGGTTGCCCGACAGGCGTTCGCTGACGGCGGTGACGCAAATGTGGGCTTTGCGTTTGACGCCGTAGCTGACGCCAAGATAGGTGGCCCAGATGAAACAGTAGCGGGCCAGTTCCTCGGACCAGGCCAGCGAGTTCATCATGACATACCGCATGAAGACCTGGCCGCCGATCAGGAGGGACATGGCGGAAAGCAGGAAGACGAGCAGGGCTTCCTCGAAGTGATCATCGATCCACTTGAGCATCGTAGTGTTCCGGAGCATGGATTCGGAGCCGCGCCGGCATGCGCGGGATGGCGGCGGCCCGGGATGGAAAACGGGTGCCGGCGTCCGGCACCCGAGCCTGAGGGGCTGTTAGCGGTTGACCTCGGCGTCGATCGCGTCCACGATCTGGGCGCCGACCTTTTTCTTGACCATTTCCCGGATGGGGCCCATGCGGCTGGCAAAAGCGGTGTGCTCTTCCGGCGTCAGGTCGATGATCTGGACCTGAGGCATGGCGGCGGCCGCCTTGTCATCCGCCTTTTGTGCCAGCGTGCGCTGGTATTGGGTGGTGTCTTTGACGACCTGGTCGAAAATTTCGCGGTCCTTGGCGCTGAAGCTGTTGTAGACGTCAGGATTGATCAGCAGGGGCCAGGGCGAATACACGTGGTTCGTGCGCGTGATGTATTTCTGCACCTCGTAGAACTTCATGTCGTAGAACAGGTTGATCGGGCCTTCCTGGGCGTCGAACGTGCCCTGCTGAAGCGCCGTAAACAGTTCGCCGAATGCCAGCGGCGCGGGGTTGGCGCCTTCGGCTTTCCAGGCGGCGATGTGCACTTCGTTTTCCATGGTGCGCATCTTCATGCCTTCGAGGTCCTTCGGACTGCGGATCGGGCGCACGTTGTTGGTCAGCTGGCGAAAGCCGTTTTCCCAGTACGCCAGGCCCTTGATGCCGACCTTGTCCAGGCTGGCCATCAGCTGGGTGCCGATTTTTCCGTCCAGGACGCGATAGACGCCGGCGCGGTCCTTGAACATGAAGGGGATGTCCAGGGCGAAGAACTGCGGGTTGAAGGCACCCAGGACCGCTGAAGACACGAAGGACATGTCCAGGTTGCCCAGCTGAATGCTTTCGATCTGTTCGCGTTCGCTGCCCAGCTGCGAGCTGGGGAAGATCTGCATGGTGATGCGGCCGTCGGTTTTTTGCTTCAGCTGCTGGGCCATGTATTCGAATGCCTGGTGACCCGTGCTGGACGTGGCCGACGAGTGAGCGGCTTTCAGGACGGTCTGCGCTGCGGCTGGCGCCTGCGCACTCAGCCCGAGCGCCAGCGCGACCAGTCCTGGCATCAGGAAGGTCTTGCGCGCGAAGTGTCCGGCATACGTCTTGAGTGTGTTCATGTCTTCTCCGAGAACTGCCCTGATCCATCGATCAGGGTCTAGTGTCCGGTCCGGTTGTGTCATCCGGAGCCGGACTGTTGATTCATTGTGATCAGCCCAGGCAGAGCTGGCTTGAGTGTCCCGTTTGGGCACGGAGTAATTCTAGATTGGTGATAAAATTTTTTCAATAGATGAGATGTAATCTCACATATTGAGAAATAATTATGTTGGAGATTGACGTGGAAGTGGTAAGTGACATCCGAGGCGACGATGAGATGCTCGCCACCCGGCTGCGTGCAGCCCTGGGAGATGATCAGGTGCGTACCGGGGAGGCGATCAGCGACCGCTATCTGGGCGACTGGAGCACCGAGCGAAGAGGCCGGCCGGCCGTGTTGGTCCTGCCGCGCAGTACGGAGGATGTATCCCGGGCCCTGGCCGCGTGTCATGCCTTGCGGCGCCCGGTCGTGCCGCAAGGCGGCCTGACCGGTTTGGCGGGCGGCGCGGTTCCCGACGAGGGCGCGGTGGTTCTGTCCCTTGAGCGACTGAACCGCATCGAATGCCTGGATGCCGATTCGGCCACGTTGACCGTTCAGGCAGGTGTGCCCTTGCAGGCCATCCAGGAGGCGGCGCAGGCGGCCGGCTTTCTCTGTGGGCTGGATCTGGGGGCCCGGGGTTCATGCCAGATCGGCGGCAATATTTCCACCAATGCGGGCGGCAACCGGGTCATCCGCTATGGCATGACGAGGGATCTGGTGCTGGGCCTGGAGGCGGTGCTGCCCGACGGCACGGTCCTGTCCATGATGAACCAGATGGGCAAGAACAATACCGGTATCGATCTGAAGCAGCTGTTCATTGGCAGCGAAGGCACCCTGGGCGTCGTGACGCGCGCGGTGTTGCGCCTGCACCCCGGAATCTCGGGTGCCAATACGGCACTGGTCGCACTGGATGGGTTCGATTCCGCCCTGAAGCTGCTGCGTCATGCTCGCCAGGCCCTGTCGGGCCAGGTCAGCGCGTTCGAGGTCATGTGGCGGGATTATTACCAGGCGGCCACCAGCCTGGAGGGCGCACGTGCGCCTTTGGCCGCCGATTATCCCCTGTATGTCCTTCTGGACATGCAGAGCCCCCGTCCCCAGGACGATGCCGCCCGGTTCCAGGGCGTGCTGGAGCATGCCCTGGAACAGGGGTGGGCGCAGGATGCGGCGATTGCGCAGTCTCATGGCGATGCCGAGGCATTCTGGGCTTTGCGCGACAGCGTCGCGGAAATGCTTCCCAAGCTGGCGCCGACCCTCAATTTCGATGTGTCCGTGCCGATCTCCCGCATCGGTACGTGTGTGGAACGGATGCGGGCCGCGATGGAGAGCGGGTTTCCGGGGATTGCGCACATGTATTTCGGCCATGTCGGGGACGGCAACGTGCATATCGTTGCGGGGCCGTTGCCCGCGGATGGCGGCCTGACCGAGCACGGGATCGAAGAGGCGTTCTATACGATCGTCCGCGACCTGTCCGGTTCGGTGTCCGCCGAGCACGGCATCGGTCTGCATAAGCGGCCCTGGCTCGAATACAGCCGCAGCCCGGCGGAGATCCAGCTGATGCGGACACTGAAACAGGCGCTGGACCCGCAGGGGATCATGAACCCTGGAAAGATCCTCGAGTCCTAGTTTCCGAGTTCGGCGCTGATCTGGCGCGCCGTTTCCAGCACGAGCGGCACGAGCTCCCGCATGCGCAAGGGCGGCATGTAATCGGTCGTGCTGGAGACGCTGATGGCGGCGACGATCGCATGGCTGGCATCCCGGACCGGCGCGGCAACGCAGCGGATCGATGGCTCGTCCTCGCCCAGGTCGTAGGTGTAGCCGCATGATGCGTAATGCCGCATCATGTCGAGCCATTCCTCGCGGGTGGCGGCAAGCCCCAGCTGCCCGGCATCGGTGTCATAGAGGGCCCCCCAGGATGCGGGCGACCCGTCCAGCAGCAGCGCCTTGCCCACGCCGGTGGTGATCAGAGGCTTCATGCCGCCGACGCGGGAACTGATTTCTACCGGCCGGCGGCTGGCGATCTTGTCGAGGTAGAACACGGCGCCCAGTTCTTCGCAGGCCAGGTGCACGGTGTCGCTGGTCTGGGCCGCCAGCCGTTCGAGCAATGGCCGGGCGACCGGCGTGAGTTCGACCTGGCTGTACGCCTGGAATCCCAGGGCCAGCAGTTTCCGGCCCAGCTGGTATCCCTTCCCGGGCACCCGTTTCAGATACTGACGCTGCACCAGCACCGACACGATGCGGTGCGCTGTGCTGTAGGTCATCCCCGTCCGTTCGGCGATGACGCCGATGTCATGGGCGCCGCCCTTCGAGACGGCCTCGATGACCTCGAGACCCCGGACGAGGGTCTGGCTTGCGGTGGTCTGTCTGTGCGCCGTCTCGTCTTCGGACTTCTGCATATGCCCCTGCGTTGGTGGTGTCGCGTTTCGCGAACGATGGTTGCGCGTGCCGACCGACGCCGGACATTCTAAGCCATCCGCAGCCACATCCACTCTGGTGCCGTGGCGCGAGGTTCCATTGCGACGGGCGTCATCGTGCCCAGCGCAGCACCAGCGGATCGAGTCTGCGGGCGGTTTCGATCAGCCCGGCCCGGATTTCTGGGATTGCTGCCGGAAACGGATGGCGCGTATGGTCCGAGCCGATGATCCCGCCTTCCTTCATCAGGATCTTGGCCGTCTGGATGCCGGTCTGGCGGTTTTCGTAGTTGATGAGCGGCAGCCATTGCTGGTAGAGGGAAACCGCTTTTTCCCGGTCCCCCGAGATATGGGCATCGAAGATGGCCTTGATGCCGTCGGGGTAGCCACCCCCCGTCATGGCGCCGGTGGCGCCGGCGTCCAGGTCCGGCAGCAGGGTGATGGATTCCTCTCCGTCCCAGGGGCCTTCGATGGCGTCGCCGCCAAGCTCCAGCAGCGCGCGCAGTTTGGTGGCGACCCCCGCGCTTTCGATCTTGAAGTACCGCACCTGCTCGATCGTCCTGGCCATTCCGGCCAGGGCTGCGGCGGACAGCTGGGTGCCGCTGATCGGTGCATCCTGGACCATGATTGGGATGTCGCTGGCGTCGGACAGACGGTTGAAGTATTGGTGGGCGCGAGCTTCGTCGCAGCGGATGGTCGCGCCGTGGTATGGGGGCAGCACCATCACCATGGCGGCGCCGAAGTCGCTGGCATGCTGGTTGCGCTGGATGCAGATGTCGGTGCTGTAGTGCGAGGTGGTGACGATGACCGGGACGCGCCCGTTCACGTGCGTCAGGATGGTTTCCGTCAGAATCCTGCGTTCCTCGTCGGTGAGCGAAAACTGCTCGGAGAAATTCGCCAGCAGGCTCAGGCCGTCGGAGCCTGCATCGATCATGAAATCGACGCAGCGGCGTTGACCGTCCAGGTCGATGGTGGCGTCATCCTTGAAGATGGTCGGGACGACGGGATAGACGCCCTTGTAGCGGGCTGCGTGGTAGCGGGTGGACATGATATTGAATACCTGGAAAACGAATGACGGGGAGGACGGCCGCAGCGGTGGGGACGGCCGCGGCCGCATGACCTGATCAGGTCACGACGCTCAATTGCCACGGCACGAACTCGTTCTGGCCATAGCCGTATTGCTCGCTCTTCGAGCGTTCGCCCGACGCGCAGCGGATCATCATGTCGTAGAACTCGCGCCCCAGCTGGCCGATGTTGGCGCCTTCGTCGACGACGGAGCCGCAGTTCATGTCGATGTCGTCCTGCTGGCGGACCCACAATGCCGTGTTGGTCGACAGCTTCAACGAGGGGGCGGGTGCGCAACCGTATGCGGAGCCTCGCCCGGTCGTAAAGCAGATCATGTTGGCGCCGCCTGCGACCTGGCCGGTGGCGGACATCGGGTCATAGCCCGGCGTGTTCATGAACACCAGGCCTTGGGCTTCGACCGGCTCGGCATACTGGTAGACCTCCATCATGCCGGTAGTGCCGCCTTTGGCGACCCCGCCCAGGGATTTCTCCAGGACAGTCGTCAGGCCGCCCGCCTTGTTGCCCGACGACGGGTTGTTATCCAGCGAGGCGTTGTTGCGTGCGCACAGGTCCTTCCACCAGTCGATGATGTCGACCAGTTTGCGGCCGATCGCGGGTGTGGCGGCCCTGCAGGTCAGCAGGTGCTCCGCGCCATAGATTTCGGGGGTTTCGGACAGGATCGCCGTGCCGCCGTTGCGCACCAGAATGTCCATGGCCGCGCCCAGCACCGGATTGGCGGTGATTCCCGAGTAGCCGTCCGAGCCGCCGCACTGCAGGCCGATCTTCAGGTGGCTGACCGGCACTGGCCGGCGTTCGATCCGGTTGGCCTCTTCGAGCATCCCCTGGACGATTTCCACGCCCTTGGCGATGCTCTTGGGAGTTCCGCCAGCGTCCTGAATGTTGAAAGTGTGCAGGTTGCGGCCTTCTTCCAGGGCCTGCGCCTTCATCAGGGCGGAAATCTGGTTGGTCTCGCAGCCCAGGCCGATGATCAGCAGCCCCGCGAAATTTGGATGGCGCACGTAACCGGCAATGGTCCGCTGCAGGATCTTCAATCCTTCGCCCGTGGAATCGATGGCGCAGCCCGTGCCGTGGGTCAGGGCGACGACGCCGTCGACGTTGGGATAGGGCTCCAGGGCTTCGGGGCGGATCTCGCGGCGGAACTGGTCCGCGACGGCGCGGGCCACCGTGGCCGAGCAGTTGACCGAGGTCAGGATGCCGATGTAGTTGCGGGTGGCAACCTGTCCGTCCGGACGGACGATGCCCATGAACGTGTCGGGTGTGTCGACCCGGTCGGTCGGGGCATAGTCCTGGGAGAAACGGTAGTCCTTCTCGAATTCGCCGATTGCGAGGTTGTGCACATGCACGTGCCGCCCCATCGCGACGTCCTGGGTGGCAAACCCGATGACCTGCCCATAACGGCGGATGGGCTGCCCCTTGGCAATGGGCTTGATGGCGATTTTGTGCCCGGACGGGATGGCGTCCAGCAACGTGACGCCGTTGATGCAATCGCCCTGGCTCAGGTCCCGCAGGGCGATCATGACGTCGTCCGCGGGGTTGAGGATTAGAAATGGAACGCTTTTTGACATGACCTCGATCTCATGATGGTGGTGGCGCCGCGAGCGCGGACGCCACCGTCCGGGTGATTCCTACTTCAACATGGCCTCGGGCAGCGACTGGCCGAAGAAATACGTCTTGTAGATCGCGTTGAGCTTGCCGTTCTTCAGGTTGGTCTCGACCCATTGGTTGATCCGCGCCTTGAGTTCGGGCTCGTTCTGGCGGATGCCGACGCCCATCGGGAAGCTGACAGCCGTGTATTTGTAGCCTATGTCGGTCTTGGGGCTGGTCTTCTTGATTTCCGGCAGCACACTGCTTGCGGCGACGATGTATTGTTGCTGGCCGGTCATGACCGCCGTATTGGTGGTGGCGTCATCCTGGTACCGGACGATGGACACGCCGGAGATGCCCTTGGTGCTGTCGGTGATGGCCTTGTCGCTGGTGGTGCCGCGGGTCACTGCGATGGCTTTCCCCGCCAGATCCGCCGGGCCCGCGACCTTCACTTTTTCAGGGCCGCCCACGACGACCGGCACGACGCCGTATGGCTGCGAGAAGTCGATGACTTTCTTGCGCTCGTCGGTGATCGAGAAAGACGCCATGATGAGGTCGACCTTCTTGGTGCGCAGGAACTGGACCCGGGTCGGACCCGTCACCGGAACGACCGTGAGCTTCACTCCGAGGGCGTCCGCCAGCAGATGGGCGGAATCGATGTCGAAGCCCGTCTGCTTCGCGTTTTCATCGACCATCCCGTAAGGGGGAGCGCTGATATCGACGCCAATCGTGATCTCCCCCTTTTTCTGGATGTCCTCCAGCTGGTTGGCCTGCGCGCCGATCGTGTATGCCGCCGCCAGGGCCAGGATTGCCAGTTTCGGGAAGTGTCGGGAAATTTGCATGTGTCTCTCCAGCTTGTTGTGTGGTGATGAGGGTGGGTTGCGTATTACAGCCCGTTGCTGATGAACTGCCGCAGCTCCGGGGTTTGAGGATCCTTCAACAGATTGCCGTCGCCGGTCTCCCAGACGATGCCGTCCCGCATATAGAGGATTTGGTCGGCGACCGCTGTGGCGAATCCCATTTCGTGAGTGACCAGAACCATGGTCATACCGTCGCGCGCCAGACCCTCGATGACCTTGAGGACCTCGCCGGTGATCTGCGGATCGAGCGCCGACGTCACTTCGTCGAACAGCATCAGTTCCGGCTGCATGGCCAGCGACCGGGCGATTGCGACGCGCTGTTGTTGTCCGCCGGACAGCTGCTCCGGGTAGGATTGCGCCTTGTCGGCCAGGCCGACTTGTCCCAGCACGTGCATCGCCTGTTCCCGGGCTTCCTTCTGGCTGATGTGCTTGACCTTGCGGGGCGCCAGGGTGATGTTCTTCTCCACCGTCAGGTGCGGGAACAGGTTGTAGCTCTGGAAGACGATCCCGACCTGGAGCCGAAGCGCGGAGATGTCACAGCCCTTTTTGTGCACTTCGCGGCCGCAGACGTGGAGTTCCCCGGCGTTGATCTCCTCCAGACCGTTGATGCACCGCAGCGCTGTGCTCTTGCCCGAACCGCTCTGGCCGATGAGTGCGACGACGTTGCCCTTGAAGACATCGAACGAAATGCCCTTCAGCACTTCCGTGTCGCCATAGGATTTTCTGACGTTCCGGAACCGGACGCGTGGATTCATGGGGTTCTCCATTATCGGGAATGGCGCTTGAGCCTGCGTTCCAGTCGATACGACAGAATGGAAAGCGGATAGCACATGGCGAAGTAGATCAGCGCCGCGACGGTGAACACGACGAAGGGCTTGAAGGTCGAGTTGTTGATGACGCGCGCGGAATACGTGAGATCGAAGAATCCGATCACCACCGCGTACGACGTGTTCTTCACGATCTGGACCAGAAAGCCCACGGTGGGGGGGATGGCGATCCGGAAGGCCTGCGGCAGGACCACGTGCGCCAGTGTCTGCACCTTGTTGAGGGCCAGGCATTCGGAGGCTTCCCATTGGGTCGGGGGAATGGCCTCGATGCATCCACGCCAGATCTCTCCCAGGAAGGCACTGGAATACAACGTCATGGCGATGCCGGCGGCAACCAGCGCCGGCAGCTCATAGCCGGCGATGCTGATACCGAAATAGACGATGAACATGACCACCGGCAGCGGGATGCCCTGGATCAGCTTGACGTAAGCGGCCGTCAGGAACCTGGGAAAACGGCTTTTGGACGCGCGCCCGATGGCAACGGGCAGGCCGACCACCGTGCCGCCCAGGAAACCCAGGACCGAGAGGATCAGGGTCCAGCCGGCCCCCGTCAGGATGAACATCCATTGGCTGTAGGAGACTCCGAACATCATGATTTGGCTCCGTTCATGGCCGTGCCGGACAGGGCTTTGTCGCGGGCCTGCCGGGATCCGGCGGACCTGGCCTGGTCAATATGGCGCTGCTTGGGAAAGGCGACGTTGTAGCAGAGTGTCATGACCACTCTCAGCAGCCAGGACATCGCCAGATAGATCGCTGCGATCACGAGGTAGGCTTCGAATCCGCGGAAGGTCTGACTCTGGATCTGGTAGCCGATGGCTGTCAATTCCTCGACGGAAATCTCCGACATGATCGAGGTGGCCAGCATCATCAGTACAAACTGACTGATCAGCGACGGATACATCTTCTCGATGGCCTGGGGCAGCACGACGTGGCGCAGGATTCGGGCCTTGCTCAGGCCCAGGCAGGCGGCCGCTTCTTTCTGGCCGTGATGCACCGAATCCATGCCGGCGCGCACGATTTCGCAGGTGTAGCCGGACGTGTTGATCGCCAGGGCGATGACGGCGGCATAGAATGCCGGCACGCGAATCTCCAGGGCGGAAAGGCCGAAGAACAGCCAGAAGGTTTGTACGATCAGTGGCGTGTTGCGCGTCAGATCGACGAAGCCACCCGCCAGGCGGCGTATCAGACCGGAGTCTTGGCTTCTTGCGACGGCCAGCAGCACGCCCAGGATGAAGCCTCCGGTCAACGAAACGGCCGCCATCCTGGTCGAGACCCACAGGCCTTCGAGCAGGCTCGGCCAGAATTCGCCGATGAAGCTGAAATCGAATCCGTAATCCATATTGAATGATTTTGTTGGTTTGCGTTTGTCTGCCTCGCTGGCGCACAGTGTCCATGACACCTGTTTTTGCGTCTATTGAATAATTGTGTTCAACCGAACAGTTTTTGGAATGTCTGCGCTGCCTCCGAGTGGGGATGGCGGGCAGGAAAAGAAAACACCCGACGAGGATCAGGGAAAACCATAATCATCATCGGGCGCTTTTCGGGACACCGGGGACCGGGCCTTGCGGCGTCAGGCGGACAAAACCGGCTCAGAGCTGAATGGTTTTGCCGGGGGAATAGGGTGTGCGCGCTGGCGCGATCGGATTGCGCAGCGCGGCGCCGAATTCCGGCGCTTGAATCTCGAACTCGTCGCCCGGACGCGTCTGGATGCCGTCAGCGAATGACAGGGTGGCCGTTCCGAAGAAATGGATATGCACACTGCCTGGACGCAGGAATTGCATATATTTGAAATGGTGATATTCTAGGTTTTCCAGCGTATGGCTCATGTTCTTTTCGCCCGAAAGGAAAGGTTTTTCCCAAAGCGGCTTGCCATCGCGCAGGATGCGGCTCGTGCCCTGGATGTGGTCGGGCAATTTTCCGACCCGCAGTTCGGGCCCGAAGGAACAGAATCTCAGCTTGGAGTGGGCGAGATACAGATAATTTCTGCGTTCCATGACATGATCCGAGAATTCATTGCCGATGGCAAACCCCAGGCGATAGGGGTGACGGTCATCGCCGATCAGGTAAAGTCCGACGATCTCCGGCTCTTCTCCGGCATCTTCCGCGAATTCGGGATATGGGATCGGATGTCCGGGCGCCACCACAATATCGCCGTCCCCTTTGTAGAACCATTCCGGCTGCACACCGGGCGCGCCGCGCTCGGGTTGGCCGCCCTTCAGGCCCCAGCGGAACATGCGCATCGAGTCGGTCATGCTTTCCACGGTGGATTGGTCCGCGTGCATCTTGTCGCGTGTCGCGGCGCTGCCCAGATGGGTCAGCCCCGTGCCGGTCACGAGGCAGTTCGCGGGGGTTTCGTGGTCCAGAGGTACCAGCACCCGGCGGTCCGCCAGCAGGGTGGCGCAGGACTCACGCGCGGGCGTCAGATCATGACGGGCCACTTCTTCCGCCAGGCTGCGCCCGGCGCGGATGGCGGCCATGGCCAGGTCGTAGGTGGACGAGACCCCCTGGATGATGTTGACTTGCTGGTCATCCGTGCCCAGCATGCCGACCTGGCGCTGGCCTGTCGTGTCGGTGAATTGAATAAGGCGCATTTTTCCCCCGGGATTAAATCTCGAGAGAGATTGTAGGGATGTCGCGATATTATCGTGAGTGAATAATTTGCATGTGGTGATGAATATCATGAATCCTGCGGATCAAACAGTGAAGATGGTGATTGGTAAATTGCGGATCAAACAGCTGCAGTTATTGATCGCGCTCAGCGAGCATAAATCGCTGCACAAGGCGGCGACGGTCATGTTTCTCACGCAGTCGGCCGCCAGCAAGGCATTGCAGGAAATCGAGGGAATGCTGGAAGTGACTCTGTTCGACCGCACCAAGGTCGGATTGGTGCCCAATGCCATGGGGCATTGCGCCATTCGCTACGCCAAACTCATTACCACCGAACTGGGTAATTTCTGTCGCGAGGTGTCCGATATTCAATCAGGGGCGGGTGGGCGGCTGGCGGTTGGAACGATCATGGGGGCGATTCCCGAAATCCTGATCTCCGCCCTGAATTGGATTCGTACCGCGCACCCTCATCTGGCGGTGGAAGTCGTCGAGGGTACGAGCCGGCATCTGCTGGATTTGCTGGATGACGGGCAGCTCGATCTCGTGATTGGCCGTTCGGGTGTGAGCGCGGAACCGTATGAATACAATTATTTTCCAATCGGCGAGGAACCCATATCGGTCGTCGCAGGCCGGAATTATCCTGGCGCAGCGGAAGGCATGGCGTTCGAGTCGCTGGCGGATCATCGCTGGATCGTCTACCCAAAGAAAATGCCGTTGCGCGTCCTGCTGGAAAAGGAAATGGATCTGGCGGGCCTGCCGTCGCCGGTCAATGTCATCGAGACGGGTTCGACTTTCGCGACCATTGCGATTCTGCACAAAAGCATCGATGTTGTGGCGCTTCTACCAACCGACGTGGCACGGATGTTCGCCCAGGCGGGGCTGATCCGGATCCTGCCGGTCGCGCTGAAAATTCCGGCCAATACGTTTGGGATCGTCACGCGCAAGGGGGGTATGCCGACGGCCGTCGCCGAGCTTTTCATCCGGGCCGTGCGCGAGCAATCGCTGGCCCATTGATTTTTAGGCTTTGGCGACGGCTGACGCGTGATGTGGGTCGTGGGCCAACTGCGGATTGGCGAATCAGGACATGCCCGATGCGGTGCTTCCTGAGCCGCTGATTCAGGCGCCTTCCAGCGCCTGCACGCATTCCCCGATCAGTGCCGGCCCGTGATAGATCAGCCCGGTGTACAGCTGCACCGCGTCGGCACCGGCCTGGATCTTTTCCAGGGCCTGGCGACCGGAGTCGATGCCGCCCACGCCGATGATGGCGGTGTCGCGCCCCAGGCGTTCGCGCAGCCGGCGGATCACGGATAGCGACAATTCGTGCACCGGTGGGCCCGACAGACCGCCAGCCTCGTCCTCGTAGGGCAGGCCATGGACGGCATCGCGTGACAGTGTGGTGTTGGTGGCGATGATGCCATCGATGCCATGGTGCGGGATCAGGTCGGCCACCGCGTCGATTTCCTCGGGCTGGAGATCCGGCGCGATCTTGACCACCAGGGGAGTGCGGTGACCATGCTGGTCGGCCAGATCCTGGCGGCGCGCCTGCAGCGCCGACAGCAGCGCATCCAGGGCGTCGGAGCTTTGCAGACTGCGCAGGTTATGGGTGTTCGGCGAGGAGATGTTCACCGTGATGTAGTCGGCGTGGGGATAGACGCCTTCCAGGCCGCGCAGATAGTCGTCCACGGCGTGCTCGATCGGTGTGGCGGCGTTCTTGCCGATGTTCAATCCCAGGATCCCGCCCTGGCGGCGCCATTGGCTGCGCTGGACGTTGGCGATGAAGGTGTCCAGGCCGTCGTTGTTGAAGCCCATGCGGTTGATCAGGCTGCGGGCGCGCGGCAGGCGAAACATGCGGGGTTTCGGATTGCCGGGCTGCGCGCGCGGGGTGACCGTGCCGACCTCGATGAAGCCGAACCCCAGGGTGGCCAGGGCATCGATGTAGGCGCCGTTCTTGTCGAGCCCCGCCGCCAGGCCCACCGGGTTGCGCAGGGGCAGGCCCATGATCGTGCGCGGCAGCGTGGGTTGGGGGGATGATGTCAGCATCCGGGTGACCGCGCAGTCGTAGCTGCGTTGCAGGGCGCGCAGCGTCCATTCGTGCGCCTGCTCGGGGTCCATGGAAAACAGGGCTTGACGGGCCAGAGGGTAGGTGCGAAACAGAAGGGACATGAAGGCGTAGGGGGCGTAGGCCGCGGGTCAGTTGCTGGCAGGTTCGATCCAGACCCCGCCGCGCAGAATCTGGTGCGGGCGAAACCGCGATTTATATGCCATTTTACGGCTTTCCTCGATCCAGTAGCCCAGATACAGCCAGGGCAGGCCCAGGCGCCGGCAGTAGTCCAGTTGCCACAGGATGCCGTACGTCCCCAGGCTGCCGTGCCAGTCGGGATCGTAGAAAGTGTAGACGGCGGAGATGCCATGGTCGATGCGGTCCATGATGGACACCATGCGCAGGGTACCGTCCGGGTCGTGGAATTCGGCCATTTCGGTGTGGACCCGGCTGGTCAGCAGAAACTGTGTATATTGCGCCTGATCGTCCTGATCCATCCCGGCGCCGGGATGGCGCTGGCGCTGGTAGCGCAGATAGAGTTCGAAATGCCGCGCGTCCCAGTGCAGGGGGGCGATTCCGGCGCTCAGGGTGGCCTGCATGCGGTGCCACAGTTTTTGCTGGGTGCGGTCGCGCTGGAATCTGCGCGTATCGACACGCAGCGGGATGCAAGCCTGGCAGCCGTCGCAGGCGGGACGGTAGGTGAACAGGCCGCTGCGGCGAAAACCCTGTTCGATCAGACGTGAATAGGCGGCGTCATCCACCAGATGGGCGGGTGCCGCGACCTCGGATCGTGCCATGCGGCCGGGCAGGTAGCTGCACGGATAGGCGGCCGTGGTATAGAACTGCAGTCGGCGGAAGATCGATTCGCTGGGTTTGCTCATGGCCGGAAGGCACCAAATCCTGTCGGTTCATTGTGACACCGGTGGCGGACGAAGACCAGCGTCCGGGAAGATGCGGATTCCATGCGAGGTATGATGTCATTCAAGTGACCTGAATATCGATATTCGGGCGATGATGAGACTGGAGAAAGACATGGAAGACGCAGGCCTCGAACTTGCTCAGCTGGTATCCCTGGGGGCCAGTTACGATGCGGCGTTGGCAGCCCGCTGGCGGGTGTTGCCGCTATATCGGGAAGATCAGCCCGAGGCCCGTCTGAAGTCGCTCGCGCCCGACGTCGGCCTGGTCGTCACTTCGGCGCGGGTGGGCCTGAATGCGGATACTTTACAGGTGCTGCCGCAGGTGCGGGCGATCTGCAGTTGGGGGGTGGGGTGCGATGCCTTGCCGCTGGCGGCGGCCCGGACACGCGGGATCGCGGTCAGCAACACGCCCGACGTGCTCAGCGAATGCGTGGCCGACATGGCCTGGGGGCTGTTGCTGGCCTGCGCCCGGCAGATCCCGGAAGGCGACCGCTACGTGCGTTCCGGCCGCTGGGTCGCGCAGGGCAAATTTCCGTTGTCCACTCAGGTCTGGGGCAAACGCCTGGGGGTTCTGGGCATGGGGCGTATCGGCGAAGCCGTCGCGCGGCGGGGCCAGGGGTTCGGCATGACGGTGCGGTATCACAATCGGCACGCGCGCACCGATATGCCGGCCTATGGTTATGAACCTTCCCTGGTCGAACTGGCCCGATGGGCGGACTTCCTGGTCGTGGCCTGCCCCGGCGGCGCGGCAACCCGGCATCTGGTCGATGCCCCGGTATTGCGGGCGTTGGGGCCGCAGGGCATGCTCATCAATATCGCGCGGGGTTCCGTGGTCGACGAGTCGGCTCTGATTCCGCTGTTGCAGTCCGGAGAACTGGGCGGCGCGGGGCTGGATGTGTTCGAACACGAACCGGGCGCGCCGGAGGCGTTGATGGCCATCGATCGCACGGTGCTCATGCCGCATGCGGCCAGTGGCACCCGTGAAACCGCCGGAAAAATGTCCCAGCTGGTGGTGGACAACCTGATCGCCTGGCAACAGACGGGGCGTCTGCTGACGCCGGTGGTTTCGTCGTAAGGGATCCTGTGCGGGTCCGATCGGACCTGGACGCCCGGGGGCGGATCAGAAATGCCTGAGCTGGCCGTCCGCCATCAGACGGCCGCATCCCCAGTGCGGGCCCCCGGCATTGCGCCCGGCCGCCAGCAACGCCATAAATTGCCCGCGCGGTATCGGGCGGGCACCCAGGCTGGCCAGATGCGGGGTTTCCTGCTGGCAGTCGATCCAGGGAACGCCCTGGGCCTGCAGGTAACGCACCAGATAGGCCAGGGCGATCTTGCTGGTGTCCGCCGCCAGGCTGAACATCGATTCGCCGAAAAAGCAGCGGCCCAGGCTGACGCCGTACAGACCACCCGCCAACCGGCCGTCGATCCAGGTTTCCACACTGTGTACATGACCCTGCGCATGCCAGTCCGTGTAGACCTGGATGATGTCGGGCGTGATCCACGTGCTGTCGCGCCCCTCGGCGGATTCCGGGGCGGCCCAGTGCTGTCCGGATCGTGCAGCACCCACGGAAATCCTGGGGGTGCCCCGGTCGGCGCAGTGGGCGATGACCTGAGGGAATGCCCTGTTCAAGGTGACACATAGCCCGCCGATGGCGACTGGTTCACGCCCGAACTGACGGATGCGTTTGGCCAGCGACCGGCTGATGCGCAGATCCTCGCAGCGCAGCACCATGCGGGGGTCCGGGCTCCACCACAGGACCGGGTCGCCGGGGCTGTACCAGGGGAACAGGCCTTTGGAATAGGCTTCGTGCAGCCGTGCGGGGGACAGGTCCATGCCGGCGGCGACCAGGCCGCCCGGCAGCGCCTGACCGGCGTCGGGCAGCGGCGTGTCGGTTTCGACCCAGACGATCGGCATGTTAGGGCCTGTTCACACTAATCGGGAAACCGCAGATCGATCGCGTAGTGGTGGGTGGGAAACACGCCCTGGCGGCGGTCTTGCAGGTAGTGTTCCAGGGTGGTGCTGACGGTGCGGAAGGCCAGTTCGCCCCAGGGGATCTCGTCCAGATCGAAAAATGCGGCTTCCAGGGTTTCCGGGCCCGGCGCCAGGTGCGGCCCCAGGGCCTCGGCCAGGTAGTACAGGTGGACCTGGTTGACAGAGGGCACGTCGATCACCGTCAGCAGCGACTGGATGCGGATTCGCGCCCCGGATTCTTCCTGGTTCTCGCGCGCCGCACCCTGTTCGGAGGTCTCGCCCAGTTCCATGAATCCGGCCGGCAGCGTCCATTTGCCGTGGCGTGGTTCGATCGCGCGCCGGCACAGCAGCACCTGGTCGCCCAGGATCGGCACCACGCCCACGACATTGCGGGGATTCTGGTAGTGCACCGCGCCGCAATGTGTGCACAAATCGCGGATGCGGGTATCGTCGGGCGGGATTTCCCGCGTGAGGGCATGGCCGCATTGTGAGCAGAACTGCTGGGTGCGCGGGGCTGGATGGTAGAAGGCAGGATCGGACGGGTTCATGTCTTGATTTTACTTTGAGTCGGGTAGAATCTGAGCGCATGAAACGATTGCCTCGCCTCGTCTTGCTTGGAACCGGTGGAACGATTGCGTCCACCGCGTCCGACGCCACAACCCTGTCCGATTATTCCGTGACCGAAAATGTGGACGCCCTGCTCGCGGGCATCCCCGGCATCGAGCAGGTCGCCCGCCTCGGTTACCAGCAGGTATTCAACGTGGACAGCCGGGAAATCACCAACGGGATGCTGGTTCGGCTGGCGACTCAGGTCCAGGACCTGCTGGACGACCCGAAAGTCGATGGGGTGGTGATCACGCACGGCACGGATACGCTGGAAGAATCCGCCTACTTCCTGAACCTGGTGCTGAAGAGCCGCAAGCCTGTGGTGTTCGTAGGGTCCATGCGCCCGGGATCGGCCATCAGTGCGGATGGCGCACTGAATCTCTATAACGCCATTCTGCTGGCCGCCAGCCGGGAGGCCAGAGGCCTGGGTGTCCTGGTCATGCTCAATGACCGCTTCTTCGCCGCGCGGTTCGTCACCAAGATGAATACGACTCGGGTCGAGGCTTTCGATGCGCCGGACCAGGGCAGTCTGGGGGCGATCTGCCAGGGTCGCGTGCACCTGTTTCAGGCGCCGGCCTGTGTCCATACCGAGAAGACAGATTTCAGCCTGGACGATCTGGGTGTCCTTCCTTCCGTGGATATCGTCTACGACCACCAGAGCGCGGGAATGCACCATTATCTGGCCTCGATCAAGGCCGGAGTGGGGGGGATCGTGGTGGCAGCGTGCGGCAATGGCAGCCTGTCGCCGAATGCCGAAGAAGGCTTGTCGCGTGCGGTGGGTAAAGGCATCGTCTGCGTGCGTAGCAGCCGGGTCCCCACCGGAATCGTGACGCGCAGCCAGCACGACGAGCCGCACGGTCTGATCGCCAGCAACTCACTCAATCCGCAAAAGGCCCGGATCCTGCTGATGCTGGCTCTGACCCAAACGACCGATCGCACCCGGATCCAGGACTATTTCGACCGCTATTGAGATCGCAGGATTTCCAGGAATAGCTCAGCGCTGGCCGGCAGTGGCCGGGAAGCTTCAGTAATCGCACAAATCCGGTTGCGGAATTCGGGGCTGCCATCCAGTTGCCTGAGGGGATGGCGTACGTTGATCAGGTCGGCGTAATGCTCCGTCAGCAGGCCAACGAAGTTGCCTGTAGCGATGAATGTTGCGATGGCTTCGAGCCCGCCGGCGTCTGGCCCACGTCTGAATTTTCCCGTAGCCATGATCTTGTCGACGAAGGGATGAGATCGGTAGACCAGGGGTAGTTTCCTTGCCGCTTCGGGTGTCACGTGCCGGGCGACGTAGAGTCTGTGATATTCCTCGAACAAGGGTTGGTAGTTGAAAGTCCGATCCTTCTGGTATTGCCCTCGTATTGCGATCTGCACACGCCGTTCGCGCAGCGCCTGATTCAACTGGGAGTGCGTCATGACGATGATTTCCGGATGCACCTTCGGCGCCCGCTGACTCAGCTCATTGAGTGCGGCAGGTAGGGTACAAGCCGGATCGATTAGGATGTGCTCGACCAGGCCGATCGTCAACGGCCCGCTCAGCACACCCCTGACCGCATCGATGTCAGGCTGGATCCGGTCCAGTGCCCGTAGGGCGCGTGTCGTCACATCGAGCGCAACGGCCCCTGCGGACGTCAGCTTGAAGCCACCTGGTCCGCGTTCGCACAATTTTACCCCGAGCCGATCTTCCACTTCCCGGATGTGTCGACTGACTGAAGCCTTCGATATATGCAGCGTGTCCCCGGCGGCAGTAAAGCCGCTGGCCTGAACTGCTGCGCAGAAAACACGCAGGGACTTGAGGTCGCGTTCGGTCAGGGGCCTATGATGGTCGCTTCCGGGAAAGGTCTTGTTTTCCAATACCATGTCCTGAAAAAATCGCTTTCTTGGAGACGATATGCACGATAGCCTATCCGCACCTTACATGACAACAAGGATGAGACAAATGAATGCCTTCGGCAAAAAGGCCCTGACCGGGCTTGCACTCGCGGCGAGCGTGTTTTCCTGTGGAGTCGCGTATGCGGCAGCAGGAGGAACGATTGCCGATATCAAGGCCCGCGGCCAGCTGACGGTTGGTACCGAGGCGGCTTATGAACCCTACGAGTTTGTCCAAAACGACAAGATCGTCGGTTACGGCAAGGATATCCTTGACTATATGGTGAAGAAGCTAGGTGTCAAGTTGAACCAGCTCAACCAGCCGTTTCAAGGCCTTTTACCCGGAGTCTTGGCCAGAAAATTCGACTTTGTGGCGACTAGCGTCGGCATCACGAAGGCACGTGCCGCAAAAGTGGCATTCACCGAGCCTGTCGGTGAGGTGCGCTCCGTACTGGTCGTCAAAAAAGACAATGGCGCCATCAAGAATGACAGCGATATCGTCGGCAAGATCGTCGGAACGCAAATGGGGTCCCTGGCCCAGCCTGCCATCGAGGACTACAACAAGGAGCTGAAGAAGGAAGGGAAAAAAGGTTACGCGGATCTGAAGCTTTTTCAGTCCTATCCAGACGTCTCCGTGGCCTTGCTGAACGGGACGATCGACGTGGGCGTCCTGCCCTCAAATGTGTTGACGCTTGAAATGAAGCAAAAGCCGGATGCCTACCGTATCGTGGGCGAGGTGGGTGAGCGCCGCTTGCTGGCCTGGGTGACCAACCCTAAGGATCCGGAGATTCGCGCGTTCATTAATGACACGCTGAACGAGATGCGAGCCAACGGCACTCTTGCCAAGCTGCAGGAGAAATGGTTTGGCCAGACTATGGATCTGCCGACCAAAGATTACCTGCCTGCAGGTGCTCTTTAGCCCTTTCTTCTGAAGGAGTCGTTCGATGATCGACCTTCTGACAGTCCATGGGGCGCTCGATCCGTTTTACACAGGGGTCCTGCGGGCATCCGGGGCGACGATTCTCGCGAGTGTCGTGGCGTTCTGCATCGGATTGCTCCTAGGCACCCTCTTGCTGCTTGCGCGGGTCAAGGCCGCGACCCCCGTCAGGATGCTGGCGCGGCTGTACGTCAGCGTCATGCGGGGCACTCCTTTGCTGATCCAGCTGCTGATTGCGTATTACGTGATTCCTTCGGTGCTGGGCCTGGAGCTCAGCCCGATTGAGGCCGGCATCTTGGCCATGTCATGCAACACGGCGGCTTACATCAGCGAGATCCTGCGTGGAGCTCTGACCACGATTCCACGTGGGCAAGGTGCCGCCGCCAGCGCCCTGGGGATGAAGCAAGGGGTGACCTGGCTGTACATCCTGTTGCCCCAGGTTTTCCACCGGTCGCTTCCACCGCTGACCAACGAGTTCACGATCCTGCTGAAAGCATCGTCTTTGCTGTCGATCATTTCAGTGGCTGAGTTGTCCGCGTTGGCACGGGATGCGAACTTGCAAAGCAACCTTCCTTTGCAGGTATTCATTGCGACAGCTGCCGTGTATTTCATCATTCTCTTTTGTGCATCTTCCATTTCGCGTCTGGTGGAGCGACGGATTGCAAGGGTGTTGCCAAATGCTCGTTGATCTCGATGCCATTCGCGAATCGCTGCCGATTCTGCTCAGCGGCTTGAAAATCACGGCCCTGGTCAGCGTGATCGGGATACCCACGGGGATTTTCATCGGCGCGCTGCTGGCCTATGCGGCTGAAAGCCGGGTTTCGTTTCTCAGGCTTTTTTCCAAGTCGTATGTGGAGGTCGTCAGGAACATCCCATTTCTGATTATCGTGTACCTGTCCTATTTCGGCTTGCCAAAGATCGGCGTCGTGATGTCGGATCTTCACGTTGGGCTGATCACGGTAGCGTTTTATACCGGGGGGTACTTTTGTGAAGTGATGCGGGCCGCCCTGCACAGCGTTCCGAAGGGACAGACGCAAGCTTCCGTCTCGCTTGGGATGCGTCCGCTGGCGGTGCAGTGGCACATCGTCATTCCGCAATTGCTGTCATTTTTATTGCCGCCCACCACCAGCCTGGTGATCATGATGTTCAAGGAAACATCCATTCTCTCGGTGGTGGCGCTGAAAGAATTGACCTACCAGAGCAATCTCCTGTCATCCACCACTTTTGCTTATGTCGAGGTGTTCGGCATGGCTGCGCTCCTGTATTGGCTCTGCAGTCTCGTGCTCGACGTCACCGGTAATCATCTTGAGCGCCATGTCGAGAAATGGAGCATGAAATGAATACCCAATCAACTGAACTTGACCATTGAACGGATTAATCCCGAGGAACCACCATGGAACAACTGACCGTACCCCCTCGTGCCGCGCACAAGACGCTCCTGTATTCCGAGCCTGCTCGCGACCTGGAAAACCTTGAGGCCGACATTGCCATACTGGGTATGCCATTTGGCGCAGCTTACAGCCCCCGATCATTCACTAATGATCAAAGCCATACGCCGCAGACGATGCGTGACATCAGTGACCGCATCGTTCGTGAACCCGATCATTACGATTTTGATATTGACGGACCCTTGCTTCAGGGACGCGAAGACATTCGGTTCGTCGACTGCGGAGACGTGCTGCCCGACCTTGGCAAGCCAGGCGACCATTATCGCAAGGCGGAGTTGGCGGTGCGTCAGATTCTAAAAGCCGGGGCGCTGCCAATCGTCCTGGGAGGGGACCACGGAATCACGACGCCGATCCTGCGGGCATTCGACAGCCTGGCGCCCATTACGCTGGTGCATGTCGATGCGCATCTGGATTGGCGTGATGAGGTCGACGGGATCAAGGAAGGTCTGTCGAGCCCGATTCGCCGGGCCTCCGAGATGGCGCATGTGAAGGACATCGTGCAGATTGGCCTGAGAGCACAGGGCAGCGCACGGACCGAAGAGTACGAGGCGGCCAAAGCCTATGGGGCGCAGATCGTGAGTGCCTACGAACTGCACGAGGTCGGCATGAAGGCCATTCTGGATCGTATCCCGGATGGTGGTAACTACTACCTGAGTATCGACGCGGACGGTATCGACCCGAGCATCATGCCCGCGGTCGCGGGGCCCGCACCCGGCGGTGTGACCTATGTTCAGGCGCGTCAGCTCATTCATGGCCTTGTGAAGAAAGGTCGTGTGGTTGGGATGGACATCGTCGAAATCCAGCCGGGAAAGGACTTGGCCTGCCAGCTGACGTGCGTTACTGCGGGCAGGTTCATCGTCAACCTGATCGGCTCGACGATTCGAGCCGGGTATTTTGATCATAAATAACATGAGCAAGGCTTTCGGCTGACGAAAGACCTTTGGCCAGAAGCAATTTTCCATCTGCTTTTCAGGAAGATGGGTATGGAGACATCAATGATCGAGATTGCCGGAATCAACAAGTGGTATGGTGATTACCATGCCCTCAAGAACTGTTCTGCGAAAATCAACAAGGGTGACATTGTCGTGGTGTGCGGGCCTTCCGGATCCGGGAAGTCAACCTTCATCAAGACAGTCAACGGTCTGGAAACGATCCAGGAAGGTGATATACGTGTCGAAGGGGTATCGATCAAGAATCCCAGGACGGATCTGGCGAAGCTGCGCTCCCGCGTGGGCATGGTGTTTCAACATTTCGAGCTTTTCCCGCACCTGAGCATCATCAGGAATCTGACGATTGCTCAAACCAAGGTATTGAGGCGATCGAAGCGGGAAGCAGAAGACAAAGGTTATGCGTTGCTCAAGCGTGTGGGCCTGTCGGATCACGCCGACAAATACCCGTCGGAATTGTCCGGCGGGCAAAAGCAGCGGGTAGCGATTGCGCGGTCCTTGTGCATGGACCCGCACATCATGTTGTTTGATGAACCGACATCGGCTCTCGATCCGGAAATGATCAGCGAGGTGCTGGAAGTCATGACGGAGCTGGCGCAAGAGGGTATGACGATGATGGTCGTCACCCACGAAATGGGGTTTGCGAGGAAGGTATCCGATCGTGTGATCTTCATGGAAAGCGGTGAAATCATCGACGACACACCATCCACAGATTTTTTTTCGGGAAACTCCTCCGAACGCGCGAAATGCTTCCTGTCCAAGATCCTCAATCATTGAGACCAGCGATGGCCTCAGAACCAGTATCCACCAGGAACGTCATGCAGAATCCTTCCGCGGAGGATCGTCTCGAGGATAGTTCGATGGGGGTGGTCGCCATTCCGGCGGGCGCATACTATGGGGCCGAGACGACCCGAGCAGTCTTGAATTTCCAGATATCCGATGTCCAGATCAATCAGTTTCCAGCCTTCCTTCAGGCCCTGGCCTATGTGAAACTGGCAGCCGCTCGTGCGAATGCCCGTCTGGGCATTCTGGATCAGAACAAGGCTGCGGCCATCGACAAGGTGTGCTGGGAGATCCTGTCGGGCCAGCATCTGAGCGAATTTCCGATCGATGTCTATCAGGGCGGCGCGGGCACTTCGGCCAATATGAACATCAATGAGGTGATTGCGAACCGCGGTCTGGAGATCATGGGGCTACCCCGTGGACAGTATGACCGGCTTCATCCGAACAACGATGTCAACCTGTCGCAGTCGACCAATGATGTGTATCCGACCGCGATACGCCTGGCAATTTTGTTGACTGTACCGCAACTCACGCGCGCGATGGCGGAACTCGCCGATGCGTTTGAAGAAAGGTCGGAGCGGTTTGCCGACGTGATCAAGCTGGGTCGAACGCAGCTGCAGGATGCTGTGCCGATGACACTGGGCCAGGAATTCATGGCTTTTTCGGTGGCTATCCGGGAAAGCGTCTTGTCTCTAGGCGATGTCGCGTCCGCCTGTTTCAAGGTCTGCTTGGGCGGCACCGCGATCGGGACGGGTATCAATGCCACAAGAGACTATCAAGAGGCGGTTATTGAAGAACTGCGCAAGGTGACCGGGATATCTTTCGTACCGGCCGATAATCTTGTTGAGGCATGCTGGGATACGGACGCATTCGTCACGGTATCCGGCGCGTTGAAGCGGTTTGCCGTGAGGCTATCCAAGATCTGCAATGACTTGCGGCTGCTGTCCAGCGGTCCGAGGGGCGGATTAGGTGAGATTGATCTGCCGCCGATGCAGGCCGGCTCGTCGATCATGCCGGGTAAGGTCAATCCTGTGATCCCCGAGGTGGTGAATCAGGTGGCATTCCAGGTGATCGGCAATGATCTTACCGTGACCCTTGCGGCGGAGAGTGGGCAGTTGCAGCTCAATGCAATGGAACCTGTCATCGTGTTCAATATTCTCCAGTCGATGCGATTACTCACGAGTGCGATTTCCACGCTCAGCTCCAAGTGCGTTTCCGGCATCTCCGCCAATATTCAGGTCTGCAAGGGGCATTTGGAATCTAGCATGGCGGGGGCAACGGCGTTGACCCCGGTCATCGGGTATGGACGCGCTGCCGTACTCGCCAAGGAGGCGCTGGTTTCGGGTAAGACCTTGAAGGAGGTGCTCGCACAGCAGCCGGACTTGTCCCATGAGACGATCGAGCGGGCACTGGATCTGCGGACACTTACGTATTCGGTTCGATTTCAGTAGGGTACTGTTTGGGGCCGTTCACGGCCTGCGGATGAATCCGAGTGTGGCTTCAACCGCATCGGTGCCCAGCAGGCTGAAGGGGGCTCTGGTGGTGCCGCCGGTCAGATGCGTGATGGTGCCGGCTTTCGCCAGATCGGCCTGCTCGAGCCAGGCGCTCAGCGGTTGACCGTCCGGCGTGCGCAGCATGTCGACCATCTGGGCCAGATCCCGGTCCGTCACTAGGCCGGCGCCGCAAGCGGATTGGGTATACAGGCGGCCTTCCGCATCCAGCCACCAGTGCGTGACCGGACCGTAGGGTTGATCGGTGTGGGTCAGCAGGTGCGACCGCCCGTCGGTATCCGGTTCAGTACGCAGGATCCACGGGGCGCCATCCAGGCGCACGTAGACACGCTGCGGGCCGTTCTGGAAGAACCAGCGACCGTCGCCGTCGGGCAGATAATTGCGGCCGATGAAAGCCAGAATTTGTGGGTTGGTGATGGCTTCGCCGGGCTCCTCGGGGGCGGCCCCCCAGCCTTGCCCGTGGGGATGCAGGCGCCATTGCCCGCGCGCCGACAGCGACAGCCAGCCATGCACCGCCGGCACGTTGGGCCAGCGGGCCATGGCCGCCAGAACCTGATCGTCCATTACTTCCAGTAGCTGTTGGCGGCAGCGATGGTCTGGAAATTGGTCGCGACCACCTGGGACGAGGCGATCAGCGCGTTGGCATCCTCGCCGTAGATGGGCCGCAGCTTGTCGCGAACCTCGGCGGAGGGTTGCGTGTATTTGACGCCCATGCGGGCCAGCTTGATGGCCAGCTCGAAGCCTTCCTGAGGCGTCGCGGTGATGAGTGTGGTGAGCCAGGTGTCTGCCATGGGATGTCCTCCGGTCAAGGGGTTGTTCCGCAAGGATGGCATGAAAACGGTCGGGCCGCATCCCCAGCAGTAGAATCGACTCGTGAAACCGATCGAGGAGTTGCCGTGAATGTGCCGTTGACCGATGAAACCCCGTCCGTCAGTCCTGATCCCCATGCCTTGTGGGGTTTCGTCGAGGATCAGTGGGACCGGGAAATCATCCCCGCCCTGGAACGATACATCGCGATCCCGGCTAAAAGTCCGGCGTTCGATTCCGACTGGGTGCAACACGGCCATATCGATCAGGTGGTGCGCGATGCGGCGCAGTGGCTGGAATCCCGCCCGGTGGCTGGACTGAAGGTCGAGATCCTGCGCCTGCCGGGCCGCACACCGGTGCTGTTTTTCGAGGCGCCGGCCACCCGGGCCGATGGCGGCGATGCCGTGCTGATGTACGGCCATCTGGACAAGCAGCCCGAGTTTTCCGGCTGGCGCGCGGGCCTTGGTCCCTGGCAACCGGTGATCCAGGATGGCAAGCTCTATGGCCGAGGGGGCGCCGATGACGGCTATGCCGTGTATGCGTCCCTGACGGCCATCGAGGCGCTGGACCGCCAGGGCGTGCCGCGCCCGCGCTGCGTGGGGCTGATCGAGACCTGCGAAGAATCCGGCAGCTATGACCTGCTGCCCTATGTCGATGCCTTGCGGGATCGCCTGGGGCGCGTGGCGCTGGTGGTGTGTCTGGATTCGGGGGCGGGCAATTACGATCAGCTCTGGATGACGAATTCGCTGCGCGGGCTGGTCACGGGCACGTTGGAAGTCCAGGTTCTGGACGAGGGCGTGCATTCCGGGGACTCCAGCGGCGTGGTGCCGTCCAGTTTCCGGATTCTGCGTCATCTGCTGGACCGTCTGGAGGACAGCGGCTCGGGGCGCGTGCTGCCGGACATCT
Source organism: Castellaniella sp. MT123 (assembly GCF_039614765.1). Taxonomy (NCBI): domain Bacteria; kingdom Pseudomonadati; phylum Pseudomonadota; class Betaproteobacteria; order Burkholderiales; family Alcaligenaceae; genus Castellaniella; species Castellaniella sp. MT123. The sequence goes on along the minus strand of NZ_CP154879.1, from coordinate 1,650,098 downwards.
TTCATTGCGACGTGCCGGCGGAGCGCCTCGAGCAGGTACGCGAAGCAGCACACGCCCTGGGCGACGAAGTCTGGAAGCGTTTTCCCTGGGCCTGCGGTCAGGATGGCGGCTTCGTCCTGCCGATGGTGCGCGATCCTCAGCAGGTCTTGCTGAACCGTACCTGGCGGCCGGCCTTGTCAGTCACCGGGGCCGAGGGGTTGCCGCCCCTGGCCAGCGCCGGCAACGTCCTGCGGCCACGCACAGCCTTCAAGCTGTCTCTGCGGCTTCCGCCTCTGGTGGACGGCGCGACGGCGGCTCAGGCGCTGAAATCGCTGCTGGAACAGGACGCTCCTTATCAGGCCCGCGTGCTGTTCCAGCCGGATCCCGGGGTAGCCAGCGGCTGGAACGCGCCCCGATCCGCTCCTTGGCTGCTGGCAGCCCTGGACGCCGCATCGCGGCAGTATTTCGGCGCAGCCTGCGGCTATATCGGGCAAGGGGGCACCATCCCGCTGATGAATCTGCTGCTGCAGGGGTTTCCCGATGCGCAGTTCATGGTGTGCGGGGTGCTGGGGCCCCAATCCAATGCCCATGGTCCCAACGAATTCCTGCACATTGCTTACGCCAAGCGATTGACGGCGTCGGTGGCGCAGACGCTGGCGGCGATGCCGGCCTGACATTGGCCGGCGTGGTTATCCGGCCTTGCGAAACGTGACGTTGATGCGCCGGCTGCCCAGCCGTTCATGCGGCGGGCCTGCCAGCGGCAGGATGCCGTGGTATCGCAAGCGGTCTTTGCCGCCCCAGACGGCGACGTCCCCATGATGCAGCGGCACCCGGAAGGCCTTGTCCGTGCGCGCCAGTCCGCCAAAGAGAAACACGGCGCTCATGCCCAGCGAGACGGAAACGACCGGCGCACTGAAGTCGCGTTCGTTCTTGTCCTGGTGCAGCGACAGCCGTGAGCCGGTTAGATAGCGGTTGATCAGGCAGGCATCCGGTTCGAAACCTGAGAACCCGGCGGCTGCGGCTGCCTCGCGCGCCAGTTGGCTGAACACGGCAGGCATGGCTGGCCAGGGCTGGCCGTGTCCGGGGTCGACCCGGCTGTAGCGGTAGCCGTGCCGGTCGCTCGTCCAGCCGAGCGTGCCACAATTGGTCAGGGCCACCGACATGGTCAGGCCCCCTGGCGTGAGCATATGGCGAAAAGGGGAACGCGTATCGATGTCGTCGATGGCACACAGCAGCGCATCCACGCAGGGCAGTGCAAAACCGCGCAGTACGAGGGCATTCGTGCCCATGCGCTGGCGTTCGCCAGGCATCGCATCGTCAAACAGATCGAGCGTGGTCATCGGGGCCTCTGAGGCCCTTTTCCAATCTGGAGGCGCAAGCCGGAATCGAACCGACGTTGACGGATTTGCAGTCCGCTACATAACCACTCTGTCATTGCGCCTGTGATGTCAATGGCCGGAATCACCCGGCCAAGTCCAGCATTATACGATAAATTTTTTATCGCATTTCGAACGCTTCCCGATGCACTGGCACGTCCTTCAGTCCCAGGGACTGCAGGCCCGATTCCAGCTGCCGGGCCAGGCCGGCCGGGCCGCAGAACCAGACGTCCATGGCTTCCCCGACCTGAACCCCGCTTTCCCGTCGCAGGATCTCGGCGTCCAGGCGTTGCCCGGCGCTGGCGTCGTGCACGTGCAGGGTGATGCCCGGCAGCGGGGCGCACAGGGTGCGCAGCCGGGCGATGAAGGGGTCACGGGCGGCACCCGGATCGCCTGCCAGACCCCGATAGCCGACAGCACCAGGGCCAGGCCGCCGGGGTCAGTGCGACGCTGTGGAACACCAGGGCCAGATACAGGACAGGCATGACGCGGTGCAGGATCCGCCAGGATTTATAGGGGAAGGCCTTCCACAGGGTGATGAGCAGAGTGGCGATGAGCGCGTAGATCGCCCACTCGCCGACGTCTTCGGCCAGTCCGCGGCTGGATTGCAGGATGTCCAGCACGGCCACACGGGGAGGCTTGTTGACGGCGCGGCCGATCAGGCTGCGCAGGGTGTCGCCGCCGAGTTCCAGCAGCCAGTGCGTGATTCCCGCGCTGACCGCCAGGATGCCGGCCCACTTGTGCAGGTGGTAGATGCGGTCCATGCCGCCCAGGACGGGTTCCAGCCAGACCGGGCGGGTGGCCAGGATCATGGTCAGGGACATCAGGCCCATGGCCCAGACGCCGGTCAGGTAGATGCCCTGTTTGCGGGCGACCCAGATGGCATCGCCGGGCATGGGATTCAGGACGAAGACGTCCCAGGCCCAGGCCAGGGTCAGGATGCCCAGGAAGGTGATCAGGATATGGCGGATCTTCATTGTGCTTCTCCCTGCCGGGTCGATCTCGATCGGCGATGGAGGGCAGTATGTTCCGGGCTGCGTGAACCGTTTGTGAAGTGGGTGTTCATCCGGGGTTCATGCGGGCGGTCCGCCGGAGACCCAGCGGGTGGGACACGGTGCGGGCGCCTGTGTTCGATGGCTTGGTAACATGGTCGGGTATCGATTCGGGCTTCATTATGGGAACCGTGCTTCCGTTCGTGACTGGTGTCATCTGGCTGTATGTGCTGTGGCGTTTTGTCTGGCCTCTGCCCTGGGGGGTCGGAACCCGGCTCGCGCTGGCCGTGGTCCTGCTGCTGATAAGCCAGTACCACCAGTTCACCAGCCGTTTCTTTGGGTCGCTGGCCTCGCCGGAATTGCCTCAGGCCGTCCTGATCGTTCTGGCCTGGGCCTTTGGTGTCGTCCTGCTGCTGGCTTTGCTGCTGCTGGTGCGCGACGTGATCGGTGTACTGGTCTGGCTGCCGCTGCGAAGCGCCGGCCGGGCGATCCTGCAGGGTCAGGTCTTGCTGCTGTCGATCGGCGGCCTGGCCCTGGTGCTGTCGGCTATCGGGGTCTGGCAGGCGATCCGGGTGCCGCCCGTGAAGACGGTGATGGTCACGATCCCGGGGCTGCCTGCCGCCTTCGACGGGTATCGCATCGCGCAACTGACGGACACGCATGTCAGCAGGCTGCTCCCGGGGTCCTGGCTGGCGGCCGTGGTCGCACGAACCAATCAGCTGGATCCGGATCTGATCGTGCTCACAGGGGATCTTGCCGACGGCACGACCCAGGCGCGGGCGGACGACGTCCGGCCGCTGAAGGATCTGCGCGCGCGCGACGGCGTGCTGGCGATCCCGGGCAATCACGAGTACTACGCGGATTACGCGAGCTGGATGAAGGCATATCGGGCGCTGGGTCTGACCATGCTGGAAAACGCCCATGTCCTGATCCATCGGGACGGATCGCCACTGGCCGTGGCCGGACTGACCGATCGGCAAGCGGTGTCGTTCGGCCAGCCGGCGCCGGATCGGGAGCTGGCTTTGCAGGGCGTGCCGTCGGGCGTGCCCGTCATCTTGCTGGATCATCGTCCCGGCAACGCCGTGGCCAATGCACGGTCGGGTGTGGCATTGCAGTTGTCCGGCCATACCCATGGCGGACAGATCCTGGGACCGCATCTGCTGACTCGATGGGCCAATGGCGGTTTCGTGTCCGGGCTGTATCAGGTGGGGGCCATGACCCTGTACGTCAGTCATTGCGCCGGCCTGTGGAACGGGCTGGCAATTCGTTTGGGCAAGCCCTCGGAGATCGCACAGATCGTGCTGCGCGCGCAGTAATCTCGGCGAGGCGTACGGGCTGGCGGCTCATGTCCCGTGCCTGAAATAAGTCCTGTCTGGGAAAAGCATTCAGGCGGATTATGATGGCGCCTCGATCATGAGGAGTGGTATCGATGGACCCCCTGATTTTGGTGGCCGGCGCGGGCGTGCTGGCTGGCGCGATGAATGCCCTGGCGGGCGGCGGCTCGTTCGTCAGCCTGCCGGCGCTGATTGCCGCCGGCGTCCCGCCGGTGCTCGCCAACACGTCCAGCACGGTGGCCCTGTATCCGGGCAGCATGGCCAGCGCCTGGGCGTATCGTGACAGCCTGGGCGGGGTCGGCGATGTTCCACTGAAAAAGCTCTTTCTGGTTACCCTGCTGGGCGGCAGCATCGGGGCGTTGTTGCTGTTGTTTACCTCGTCGCGCGCGTTCGATTTCGTCCTGCCCTGGCTGCTGCTGGTGGCCATGCTGGCCCTGGCGTTCGGCCGACAGGGCGGCGAATGGGTGCGGGCGCATTGCCGCGTCCGCCCGTTCGTGGTGATGATCCTGCAGTTCGGGCTGGGAATCTATGGCGGATATTTTGGCGGGGCAGTCGGCATCATGATGGTCGCCGTCTGGGGGCTGCTGGGGTCGCATGATCTCAAGCGCATGGCCGGTCCGCGTGTCATGATGGTGACGGTGGCCAACACCATGGCGGTCGTCATCTTCATCGTCGCTGGCGCCGTGCAGTGGCGCGCGGCGGTTGTCATGCTGCTGACGGCCAGCCTGGGCGGCTATCTGGGGGCCTTGCTGGGCAAGCGGATCCCGGCGCCGATCATCCGTTTCGGCACGCTGACACTGACGCTTTTCATCACGATCACGTTTTTTGTGCGGGCCTACGGCTGAAATCTCCTGGAGGGTGCAAGGATGGCTCCTGATGACATGCCCAAGTTCGCTTTTATGGACAGTCGGTCCGTGGCGTGGCGGGACTCGAAGTTCGCCCCCGGCGTCCTGGCATACGATCTGAATCGGCCGCGACTTTCATTTGACATGACGCTGATTCGTGCCTTATAGTTCGGCTCCTGCTTGATTCCGTATCGGCAGGGCGGACCAAATGGGACGCCTTGAAGGTCAGTTGAAATCCTTGTCGATTTGACGGACAAAAAAATACGGCATACAATGCATGGCTTAGCTAGTTTGCTAGCTAACGCGGGAATAGCTCAGTTGGTAGAGCGCAACCTTGCCAAGGTTGAGGTCGCGAGTTCGAGACTCGTTTCCCGCTCCAAGATTTTCGTCCATGGACATCCACCAACGTCCATAGATGATTGAAAAAAGGCCGGAAACTTTGTTTTTCGGCCTTTTTTTCGTCCAGAGTCGTCTACTGGCGTCCGCCTACAGCCACGCGATTTAAGGCCATTTTTGAGTCCATTTTTGAGCCGAACTCGCGGACTGATGGACTGGCTTTCAAGCAGTCGATCCGCATAGATGTTTCAATCCAGGCCTTTTGTTCTGGATGGATGCATGGGACTTACGGATTTCGCGGTACGGCAGGCAAAAGCCACCGGCCGCCCTTACACGCTTGGCGATTCGGACGGCTTGTCTTTGGCGATCTCGGCGCAGGGCCGCAAGTCGTGGCACTTTCGCTACTATTGGCAGGCCACGCAGAAATGCATGTCACTGGGTAGGCAATAGTTGAACCAAGCACCTTCTTGCGCCTTGCAGATGTATTCAACTTTAATTATATTGAATACATCCATCAGCAGGAACAAGCCATGTCTAGAGCAACCACCACGACCATGACGGTCCGTCTCAGCAGCACCCTCAGCGACTTCGTTGCCGCCAACGTGGGAGAGCACGGTGCCTACGAAAACGTCAGCGAGTACATACGCGACCTGATCCGCCGGGACAAGGAGCGTATCGAGCGGGAAGCATTCGACCGGTTGAAGACGGAACTGACCCATGCTTACGCAGCCCCGGAGTCTTCGTACCTGCCATTAACAGCGGCCGACGTGATTGCACGCAACCGGACTTGATCGCGTGGCGAAGATACAAATCCGAGTTCAGGAGGCAGCCTCTTTCCGGCTCGACGAGATCTATCGGTACACACGGGACCATTGGGGAACGCAACAGGCCGACCGCTATATCACCGGCTTGTTCGAGGCTTTCGACGGGATCGAGAGTCGCCGGACGCCATCACGCCCCATCCCCGCCGAGTTCGGTATTGACGGCTATTTCTTTCGCTACGAACAACACTTTGTCTACTGGCGCCGGCTATCGAGCAACGACATCGGTATCGTGACGATCTTGCACACGCGGATGCACCAGATTGACCGATTCAGAGACGATTTTGGCCTGTGACAATCGTTGTGCTCGGGAGGACTACCATGCCTTGCCCATCATCGATGGCTTCCTCAACACGGCCCAGGCCGGATGCTTACCTTCATCCTGCGGGGCTCGCGGGTCCGATTCCCCCAGCCGGATCGCACGATGCCAGCACGGCCTGCGCGAGTGCGTAGCCCTGCGCCTGGTTGCCGCGGATGGCTACGTCGGAAAAGTCGTAGTCGCGTGAGGGCAGCTCCTCGGGAGGCGGCTTACGCGTAAAGCGGGTGATCCGCGTGCCAATGCCGTTGCCCATGAGCTGGATGTAGCGCGGCAGGCGCCTGATCTTGTCCTGCAGGGCGGGCTCGATCTCCTGCATCAGGTGGGCGATCAGGCCGCGGTAGGCGTCGGCCTGCTCGCGCAGGTGCAGGTCGCTGCGCACACGCTGGGCATAGACGATCTCGTCACGTCGCGCCATGACTTCGGTGATGTTGCCCGGCAGCGCCTTCTGGTTGGAGAAGAGGTCCACCATAAAGACGCGCTTGCCGTCCGGCCCGCAGCGGTCGATCACCAAGTCCAGCGGTGCATTGCTGACGACGCCGCCATCCCAGTACGGTTTGCCATCCACCCAGGTCCAGGAGAAGCCGGGCGGCAGGCTGCCGCTGGCCAGGATGTGCTCGGGCGTGAAGTCGTCGACGTAGCTGTCGAAGGTCTCCAGTTCCGCGCTCAGCACGTTGACCGCGCTCACGAGCAGGCGCACCGGGCTGCTTTTGAGCGCCGGGAAGTCCACGTACTGCTCCAGCAGCCGGCGCATGGGCGAGGTGTCGTAGAGGCCGGTCCAGCTCCATGGCGGCTCCCACGGTGCGTCGAATGACGGGATCCAGCGCGGGCGGAAGAACTTCTCGACGCCAAAGCTCATGATCCGCGCGGCGGTGGCCGCGCGCCGTGCCGGCTCGTTCGGGCCGGGCAGGGTGGCGACCTCGATGTCTGCCCAGAACGATTCCAGTGCCTCCGTCGCGTGTCCGGGGTGGCTGGCGACGATCGCGCCGTTGAAGGCGCCGATCGAGATGCCGGCGACGATATCGGGGAAGATGCCGCGTTCCTCCAGTGCTTTGATCACGCCGCATTCGAAGGCCCCCAGCGCGCCGCCGCCCTGCAGAATCAGCACGTTCTGCATCGGCAGTGTGTTCAGAGCGAAGGTGGGGTCCTTCAGCCGGTGCTTGTCTTTGCGCAGGCTGGTGCGGTAGCGGATCAGGCTTTCGGCGGCACGCACCTCGTCGGCCGTGCGGCCGAGGGTGAAGACGGCGTGCAGTATGTCCTGGCTCAGGTAGAGCAGGGAGAAAGCGCGTTCCTGCAACGAGCCCTGGGCAATGCGCTCGTGGGTGCCCGTGGGATCGCCCAGGAAGTTGAACCCGAAGTCGCCGACCTCGCAGAAGAAGTAGGACACGGTGTCGTAGCGCCGCCGGCGCTCCAGCATGTTGCGTGCGGCGAGTTGGCCCTGCTTGATCGCGTTGTCCCAGTGCTCGACGTGCCGTCGGCGCGAGAACACCGGATCGAGGAAGCTCGCCACGTCACCTGCCGCAAAGACGTTCGGGGCGCTGGCCTGCAGCCGGTCGTCGACCTCGACGAAGCCGTCTTCGAGCTTGACCCCGCTCCCGTTCAGGAACTGTGTCGCGGGTGCGATGCCGATGCATACGACGACCAGGTCGCAGGAGATCTTTGCGCCGCTGGAGATTTCCACCTCTTTGACCTTGCCCCGGCCATGGAACGCGACGACCGACGCGTTGGGCACGATGGCGATGCCCTTGTCCTGTTCGACGTGGCGCTGAAGGAAGTCCGAGAGCATGGCCGATTCCAGGCGCCTGAGGATGCGGTCTCCGATTTCGATGACGGCGACGTCCAGCCCGAGCTGGCGCAGCGTGACGGCGACTTCCATGCCGAGGAAGCTGCCGCCGACGACCACGACCCGCCTGGCTTTGGCGGCCGCCTGCCGGATCACGTCGGCGTCGGCCTGGGTCCTCAGCACATGGATGCCGCCGAGCGATGCCCCCGGAACGTCCAATTGCCGGGCGCAGGCTCCGGTAGCGATCAGCAGCTTGCCGTAGTGGATCCGCGACCCCGCCGATGTCTCGACCCACTGTTCCGCGGTATCGACCGCGACGGCCCTGGTGTCCAGCGCCACGTCGATCCGCTGGTCCCGGTAGAACGATTCCGGGTGGACCAGGGTGCGTGCCTCATCCGCCGTGCCCAGCAGGCGAGCTTTCGACAGGAACGGCCGATGGTAGGGAAGATTCGGTTCGGCCGAGAGGATCAGGATCGAGCCTGTGGTGCCTTCCTGCCGCAAGGTTTGGGCAGCCTGGGCACTGGCCAGGCCGCCGCCGATCAGAAGGAAGTCGATGTGCTGGGTTGCCATGCAGTGTTCCTGGTCATGCCGCATCCGGGAAGGCGCCCCGGATGCCGGTCCGGTGCAAGTTTCGTTTTCCGTTTCGGATTCAAAAAGGGGCCGGACTTTTCGATTTTGAGTTGACCACTTTTTCGGGGTGAGGTCATTACCCTGTAATTGGCGCGGTCCAGTACCCAATGCGCCGAGCGGCAAGCGGGTGGGGCGGCATAGGACCCGAAGACCGTGTAAAGGGCATAATACAGCGCTCCCGCACTCCTAGCGCGTAAACGCGTCCCGATTCCGCCACAGCAGAATCAGACAGAGGCCGGCGGGTACGATCAGCGTGGCGTAGGCGAGGCCATAGCTGCCGGAAAATGACGCGATGGAGCCGAAGATGGGCGGACCGATGACGACACCCAGAAAGGTCATGGACAAGGTACCGCCCGTGGCGATGCTGGCTTGCCCAGGCGGCGCCTGACGGGCAACTTCCGCCAGGTACACGCCATTCCAGCCGATGGCACAGCCGCCGAACAGGCAAAGCACGATCAGGGTCGTGAGGCTGGAGTCGATGACTGACAGCAGGGGCGTTGCCAGTGCGCAGAGCGCGATCAACAGCGACAAGCCCATCAGGGTGCGGACAGCGTTCAAGTAATGATCAGACACGTAGCCCCACAGCAGACGTCCGCACACCCCTGCCGCCTGGGACGCAGCCAGCATGAAGCCGGCCGCGACCAGCTCCAGGCTCAGATCCTGGTGTAGAAAGGCAACCAGGTACGAGGTCAAGGACAACTGGGCAATGGAAAACAGGAATGACACCCCGGCGAGCACGGCCAGGCTCCGCTGGCTGAAGACCAGCCGGAGTGGTCCAATCAGCCCGTTACCGGCGGATAGCTTGCAAGTTGGGTCACGGTCGGCGTCCAGGGGGGCGCACAGCGGCTGGATGGCCAGGGCACAGCAGAGATTCGCGGCGGCGACGGCCAGAAAGGCCTCTCGCCAGCCTATCCATTGGGCCAGGCCGGGCACGATCAGTCCCGCCAGGACACCGCCCATCGGTACGCCAGTCTGTTTGATGGAGAAGACGAATGACATGCGGTGGGCGGGTGTGGTCCGGGCAAGCAGATGAGAACTGGCAGGGGTGATAGGACCATAGCCCAGGCCAACCAGCAGCGCACCGGCCGCCATCGCCGGGATCGATTCGACGGTGCACAGCGCCAGACCCAGTGCGCACGTGAGCAGGCCGGCCTGGCTGGCGCGGATGGCACCGAAGCGGCGTATTGTGGACCCCGCCAGCAGACTGGTGATGATCGCGCCTACGTAGGCGATGGCGACGTAGGTGCCGACATAGGCCGTCGGGATACCGAGCAGGTCGGAAATGAGGGGGGCAATGGCCGGCAGCGTCAGCAGCGACATCGACGCCAGGGACTGGATGGTCAGTGTGGCAGCAAGCGTGATCGTTGAGGACTCGATCGGCGGGCTTCGCATGGCGCGGTTCGTCAGTGTGCGCCGGGCCGGGCGCGCGCCAGTAGCTGTTGGGCATGCAGGACCACAGGACGGTCGATCATCCGGCCGTCCAGCTGGACTGCTTGTCCGTTCGCCGCAGCGTCAGCATCCAGCACTCGCTGCGCCCAGGATATCTCGTCGGGGCTGGGGTGAAGCGCCTGGTGAATGACAGGCACCTGGCGCGGATGGATGCACAACTTGGCGCCGAACCCGAAGCGCAGCGACTGCAGCGTATCCAGTCGCAGGCGGTCATCATCCTGTAATTCAACGGTGACGCCATCCACCGCAGGCGCCAAGTGATGGCGGCGGCCCGCTATCGTGAGGGCGAATCGCAAGGGGTCGAGCTCGGTTTTGTCTTCCGAACACTGGATGCCGGTGTCGGCCATGAAGTCGATGTGTCCCAGCACCAGGCGCGCGACGCCACCGCAGCCGGCGATGTCCGCCAGGGCGTCGTAACCCGCGGCGCTTTCGATCAGAGGCAGCAGAGCGATGCCGGGCTGTGCGGCGTGGACGGTTGCCAGGACGGTGGGTGATTCTGCCTTGGGAATCATCAGGCCAGCAGGCGGATGGTCCAGGCACGTCAGCCATGCCAGGTCTGTGGCTCCGTCCGGCAGCTCAGGTGAGTTGATGCGGATGACAATCGGGGTGCGGATGGTTCGCAGGTGCTGCCAAGCGGCCGCGATGGCGTCACGGGCAGTCTGTTTTTCGGCCGGGGGAACGGCGTCTTCCAAATCGAGCACGACGGCATCCGCACCGCTACGCATTGCCTTGTCGAAACGGTCCGGGCGGTTGCCGGGGACGAACAGAAAGGTGCGGGCCGTGTTCAGGGGCTGCGTGGCGTCCCGGGTCATCGGGTGCCCCGGCTTTCGAGAAGGCGTTCGATGGATGGCATATCGGCCAGGCTCCAGACTCGGGCGATCAAGGCGTCGATCTGGGCGTCGGATGCCGCATCCTGATACCGGCCCAAGCGCCTGACCTTTTCTTCGATCTCCGCACGGCTCAGTGTATTGTCCGGATCGCCTTTAGGTGTATCCACGCGGCCATGCAGTGTCTGGCCTTGATGCGTCGTGACCGTGACTTTGCCGATCCAGCGTTTGGGATAAGCCGCATCGACCTCCGCATCCAGTTGCATCGCGACGCGGGGCAGGAAGGCGCGGATGTCCGAGTCGGACAGGGCAGCGTCGAATTCCTGCAGGCCGGCCCGTTGGTGTTTGGCGATCAGTCCCAGGACTGTTCCCATGGAGAATTTCGATTGATGTACGGTCGTCGGATTGACGACGGGACCCAGCACGTCGATGGCCCCCTGGTGGACATGGGCAGTGACGGACTGGATGTCGTGGATCGATAATTGGTGCTCGCGAACGAGGCCGAGCAGGGCGTCAGCCGCCGGATGCGTGTGGCGGCAGGACGCATGGAATTTGAACGAGGTTTCCGACAGCGCCCAGCGCGTGCCTAGACCCTCGGTCAGCCGTTTCGGGTCGGCGTCGCTTGACATGCCGGCCGCCATTCCCTGGGGGCCTTCCAGGATGTGCGAGGCGCCGGTAAAGCCGCTTTCCGCCAGCCATGCCGCCATCAGGCCGTTGGCGGCTGCCTGGGCGGTGTGCAACTGTTTAGAGTCGGCGCCGTCGCGCAGGAATTCCCACAGGCCTGCAGCCTGGGTACCGGCGGACCCGAGCGCATGTCCCATTCGCGTGGCGTCCAGGCCCAGCAGCTTGCCGGTTGCCATGGCGGCCGCCAGTGTCCCGGCGGTGCCTGTGGTGTGAAAAATGGTGTAGTGCGAACGCCCTAGAAACTCACCGATGCGGATGCCGGACTCGTACCCGGCGACGATTGCGGTCAGTACGTCCTTACCAGAGGCACCGCGCGCCTGCGCGGTGGCGAGGACAGGGGGGATCACCACGGCGCCGGGATGGAATACCGAGCCGTTATGGACATCGTCTTGCTCTACCATATGCGCGGCGGCGGCATTGCACAGGGCTGCAAATGAGGGGCTGGTGCCTTCGCGGGTGACCATGTTTTCGGCGGGGCCGTCAAGGGGGCCCATGGTCTGCGCATACTTCACCAGGATCTGGACGGCCCGGCTGCTGGAGCCCGCTAGAATCGACCCCAGGCAGTCCAGCAGCAGGTCTTCCGCGCGGCGTAGTACGGGGGCGGGAATGTCCTCATATCGCAGGTCGGCGACGAATTGGGACAGTAGGGCGCTAGGATGTGTCATGGCATTCCTGGTCAAGGCTGGCCAAGCATCGCGTTTGACGCGGCCAGTGTTGGGATCCGGGCATTACTGTGCTTGATCCAGGCAGGGTTTGACTATTATTGTTTCCTTAAGACAGACTTTACGAATTTGAAGGATGGTCGTGCCTGTGCTGGCTATGGCCTCGGTGCCCACATAGGCGGTCAACGTGGTCATGGGTCGCTGTTCCCGCTCAGTGGTCCCAATGCGGCCTATGGCCAGGTTGTTGGCACAGGCGCGAATCTGGCGGCTAACCACATCAATGCCGACAAGCTGTACTGCGAGGTTCGAGTCTTGCACATTTACGAAGGGGCCACCGAGGTACAGCAACTCATCATCGCCCGCGATCTGCTGCGGGCGGCCGCCACCTGAGCGCTGCTCAAGTGACGGGGCGGCGTGCTTGCGCCTTAGCCGTGCTTCACCAGTTGGCAGGTGGATTCCTCTTCCGTGCCGTAGACGGATGGGGCGGGCAGGCGCTTCAGGATGGTGTAGTAATCCCAGGGGATACTGGATTCTCCGGACTGTTTCACCTGTGCGAGGAACATGTCGTGCATCATCAGCCCATCCGGGCGCACGTAGCCGTTTTTCACGAACATGTCATTGATCTTGTGCGACTTCATGTATTTCATGATGGTGTCGCCGTCATCCGTTCCAGCGGCCTTCACGGCGTTCAGGTAGGCCATGGTGGCCGAATAGTCGCCCGCCTGAAGGAAGGAGGGCGCTCGATGGTATTTGTCGAAGAAGGGTTTGGCCCAGACGCGCGATGCGTCATCCTGGTTCCAGTACCAGGCGATGGTCAGGTACATGCCTGCCGTGTTGTCCGGGCCCAGGGTATGGATGCTGTTGATGAGTGCCAGCAACGCGGCGATCTTCATGGTCTTGGAGACGCCGAATTCTTTGGCAGCCTTGACCGAGTTGATGAAATCGCCCCCTGCGTTGGCCAGGCCCAGGACCTGGGCACCGGAAGACTGCGCCTGCAGCATGAAGGATGAAAAATCGGATGTGGCCAGAGGCGCCCGGACATTGCCCAGCACTTTGCCGCCGGATCGCTCCACGACCTTTGCGGCGTCTTCTTCCAGTGATTTGCCAAAGGCATAGTCCGCCGTCAGGAAGAACCACGACTTGCCGCCCTGGGCCACGACGGCCGAGCCCGTGCCGCGCGCCAGAGCCACTGTGTTGTAGGCGTACTGGATGGTATAGGGGGTGCATTGTCCGTTGATGAGCGCTGAAGTGCCCGCGCCCACCACGAAGAAGGGCTTTTTGTGCTCGGCGGCGATGCCCGCCATGGCCAGCGCGGTGGCGGAGTTCGTGCCGCCGATCAGCATGTCCAGGTGCTCTTGGTCGAACCACTCGCGTGCCTGGGAAGCGGCGACGTCGGCCTTGTTCTGGTGGTCGGCGACCAGCAGCTCGATCTTCTTGCCGTCCACCTGGCCCCCGAAGTTCTGGATGGCCTGGCGTATCATGTCCGCGCCGGCGTTCCCATCGTCGTCGGCATACAGGCCGGAGAGGTCCCCAATGAAGCCGATGCGGACCACGTTGTCTGAAACGCCTTGGGCGGCCAGCGTGGCAGCGCTGGTGCCCAGTCCCACACCCGCTGCGAGGAGTGCAGCGGTCAAAGTGCGAAGTTTCATGAAAAGTCTCCTGGAATGGCCCGTTTTTGTCGGGGCGGGCTCGGGTTGACCTGTCGGCGGAAGTGTCGGCGGGCGGTAGGAGGCGCGGCTTACGGTCCAAGCAGCCGGACTGCGGTGGCGGCTTGCAGGGACTCGAGGGAGATATCCGCCAGAATCTCACGGACCACCACTCCGTGGGCGGTGATGTCGAGCACGGCCAGATCGGTATAGATGCGGTTGACGCAAGCCACGCCCGTGATCGGGTACGTGCAGTCGGGCACGATCTTGCTTTCTCCGTGCTTGGTCAGATGGTCCATCATGACGAAGACCTGCTTGGCGCCTATGGCGAGGTCCATGGCCCCACCCACGGCGGGAATGGCATCGGGCGCGCCGGTGCTCCAGTTGGCCAGATCTCCTCGTGCCGAGACCTGAAAGGCGCCCAGGACGCAGATGTCCAGATGCCCACCGCGGATCATGCCGAAGGAATCCGCCGAGTGGAAGTAGGCTCCGCCCGCCAGCAGCGTAGTGGGCTGCTTGCCGGCATTGATGAGCTCCGGGTCTTCCTCGCCTGGTGCCGGCGCTGGGCCCATCCCCAGGATACCGTTTTCACTTTGCAGGATGACTTCGCGGTCAGGCAGCAGAAAGTCCGAGATCAGCGTGGGTGCGCCGATGCCCAGGTTGACGAAAGCCCCATCGGGGATGTCGTGCGCCATGCGCCGGGCAACCTGTTCGCGGGTGAGGTGGTTCATGCGGCCTCCTGGCTGGCGTGGCATTCGACAATGCGGTGAACGAAGATGCTGGGCGTGACAATGGCCTCTGGGTCCAGTGCTCCCAGCGGCACCAGTTCCTGGACTTGGGCAATGGTGCAGGTGGCCGCCGAGGCCATGACAGGGGTGAAGTTGCGCGCCGATTTGCGGTAGACCAGATTGCCCCAGCGGTCGCCGCGATAGGCCTTGATGAGGGCATAGTCGGCGTGCAGCGCCTTCTCGAACACGTAGTGCTTGCCGTCGATTTCGCGGGTTTCTTTACCCTGTGCAAGCTGTGTTCCATACGCGGTGGGCGTGAAAAAGCCGCCGATGCCGGCGCCCGCCGCGCGCATGCGCTCGGCCAGGGTGCCTTGCGGCACGAGTTCGAGTTCGATCTTGCCTGCCCGATACAGGCCGTCAAATACGTAAGAGTCCACCTGACGCGGGAAGGAACAGATGACCTTGCGCACTCGCCCGTGCTTGAGTAGCGCGGCCACGCCGGTGTCGCCGTTGCCTGCGTTGTTGTTGACCAGGGTCAGATTGCTGGCGCCTTGTTCCAGCAGAGCGTCGATGAGTTCGACCGGCATTCCCGCTAGTCCGAATCCACCGATCAGAAGCGTGGACCCGTCCTGAATGTCCGAGACGGCATCGGACAGCGTGGCACAAACTTTGTTGATCACTTTGGGTGGCCTCTTTCAGGGTGCGATTCATGCAAAAACGGACCCGAAGGGGTCCGTGTCGTGGGTGGGGTCAGAGAGCCTTGACTAGTTCGGGTACCGCCTCGAAGAGGTCGGCCGCCAGACCATAGTCGGCCACTCCGAAAATCGGCGCCTCGGCGTCCTTGTTGATTGCCACGATCACCTTGGAATCCTTCATCCCCGCCAGGTGCTGGATCGCCCCCGAGATGCCGACAGCGACATACATCTGCGGGGCCACGATCTTGCCCGTCTGCCCTACCTGCCAGTCATTCGGGGCGTAGCCCGCATCGACCGCCGCGCGCGAGGCCCCCAACGCCGCCCCCAGCTTGTCGGCCAGCGGCTCGAGCAGTTTGAAGTTCTCCGCACTGCCCAGCCCTCGCCCGCCCGAGACTACCACGCGTGCCGCCGTGAGCTCGGGCCGGTCGTTTTTGGCGACCTCTCGCCCCACGAAGACCGAGCGACCCGCATCGGCCACCGCCGCCACGGGTTCGATCATCGCCTGTCCGCCTATGGCTGGCACCGCATCGAAGGCCGTCGTGCGCACCGTCACCACGTGCCGCGCCTCGGCGCTTTGCACCGTCGCCAGCGCATTGCCTGCGTAGATGGGCCGTATGAACGTGTCGGGCGAGACCACCGCCACAATGTCCGAGACCTGCGCTACATCGAGCTTGGCTGCTACGCGCGGGGCCACGTTCTTGCCACTGGCCGTCGCCGGAAAGACGACGTGGCTGTAGTCGCCCGCCACCGCCACCGCCAGCACCTGCGCAGCAACGTTCTCGGCCAGCCCCTCGGCCAGGTGGGGCGCATCGGCCAGCAGCACCTTGGTGACGTCCGCGACCTGCGCGGCCTGCTCGGCGACAGCCTGCGCCCCACAGCCCGCCACCAGCACGTGCACCTTGGCATCGATTGCAAGGGCCGCCGCTACCGCATTGCGCGTCGCGATGCTCAGCACCACATTGTTGTGTTCCGCAACGACCAGTACGCTCATTTCACCACCTTTGCTTCGTTCTTCAGCTTATCGACCAGCGTCACCACATCAGGCACGATCACCCCCGCCGAGCGAGCCGCGGGCTCGGTCACCTTCAGCGTCTTCAGGCGCGGGGTCACATCCACGGCCAGCGCCTCGGGTGTCACCGTTTCGAGCGGCTTTTTCTTCGCCTTCATGATGTTGGGTAGCGTCACGTAGCGCGGCTCGTTGAGCCGCAGGTCGGTCGTCACCACCGCAGGCAGCGTGAGGCTTACCGTCTCGAGTCCCCCATCGACCTCACGCGTGACCAGCACCCGATCGCCTTGCACCTCGAGCTTGCTTGCGTTGGTCGCCTGCGGCCAATCGAGCAGCGCCGCCAGCATCTGCCCTGTCTGGTTTGCATCGTCGTCGATCGCCTGCTTGCCCAAAATAACCAGCGATGGCGACTCCTGACCTGCCACCGCTGCAAGCAGTTTGGCCACCGCCAGCGGCTGCAGCTCGGCGTCGCTTTGCACCAGCACTCCCCGGTCGGCCCCGATGGCCAGCGCCGTGCGCAATGTCTCCTGGCACTGCGCCACCCCGCAGGAGATCGCCACTACCTCGCTGGCCACGCCTTTCTCTTTGAGGCGCACCGCTTCTTCCATCGCGATTTCATCAAACGGATTCATGGACATCTTCACATTGCCCACGTCCACCCCCGTTTGATCGGATTTCACGCGCACCTTGACGTTGAAGTCAACTACGCGCTTGACCGGGACCAAAACCTTCATTTTGTTTTCCTGGAACGAATTAAGCCAATTCACGCAGCATGTTGCGCGCAATGATCAGTTGCTGGATCTGGGTCGTACCTTCGTAGATACGGAACAGCCGCGCGTCGCGGTAGAAGCGCTCGATGCCGTATTCGCTCATGTAGCCAGCACCACCAAAAATCTGCACCGCGCGGTCGGCCACGCGGCCGCACATCTCGGAAGCAAACATTTTGGCGCAGGATGCTTCGGTGCTCACGGGGAGGCCGTCGTCGCGCCTGCGGGCCGCATCGATCACCATACAGCGCGCGGCATAGATTTCAGCCTTGCTGTCGGCCAGCAGGGCTTGGATGAGCTGGAACTCGCCGATGGCCTTGCCGAACTGATGGCGTTCGGAGGCGTATTTCAAGGCATCGGCCAGCATGCGTTCGGCCACGCCCACGCAGATGGCGGCGATGTGGATGCGGCCCTTGTCGAGCACTTTCATGGCGGTCTTAAAGCCGCGTCCTTCGATGCCGCCGATCAGGTTGGCCGCTGGCACTTTGCAGTTCTCGAAGATCACATCGCAGGTATGGGCGCCTTGCTGCCCCATCTTGCGGTCGCGCTTGCCCAGCGTGATGCCAGGCGACTTGGCTTCGACGATGAAGGCTGACACGCCTGCGGAGCCTTTGATGTTGGGGTCGGTGCGCGCCATCAAGGTGAAGATACCTGCGTGCGGCGCGTTGGTGATGAAACGCTTGGTGCCGTTGACCACATAGTGGTCCCCCTCGCGCCGTGCTGTCGTCTTGAGAGACCCGGCGTCGGACCCGGAGCCTGGCTCCGTCAACGCGAAGGATGCGATCACGTCCCCGGTGGCCATGCGCGGCAGATATTGCTGCTTTTGTTCGTCGGTGCCGTCGAACACGATGCCTTGCGAACCTATGCCGACCGTCGTGCCAATGATGGAGCGAAAGGCCGGAGACGTGTGGCCCAGCTCGAACATGGCGAGCACTTCTTCTTCCATTGTCAGCTGAAGCCCGCCGTATTGCTCCGGGATGGTGAGCCCGAACAGCCCGATGGCTTTCATTTCTTCGACGATGTCGTCCGGGATTTCGTCGGACTCCGCGACTTGTTCTTCGTTGGGGACCAGGCGCTCGCGTACGAAGCGTGAGATATTGTCCAGCAGGAGGTTCAGGGTTTCTTGATCTCTGATCATGGTGGCTCAGTCAAAAATTCGGTGCCCGTCGGGCAGGGGTGCGCCTTGGTTGGCGCTCGGGAAAGACACGTGTCAGGCGCGGATACCCGCCACCCCGTTGCCGAGGACGACGATGCCGCGCTCAGGCACTCGGGTCTGAAACTGTGCGGTGCCGTGGGTGGACTTCCAAATGTCGATTTGCAGGGTTTCGCCGGGGAATACCGGCGCGGAAAAGCGCCCGTGCAGGTAGGCCAGACGGTCGCCCTCGCCATCGCACAGCATGTTGACCACGGCGCGCGCGACCACTCCGTAAGTGCAGAGGCCATGCAGAATGGGCCGCGGAAATCCCGCCTTGGCGGCCACGGCCGGGTCGGCGTGCAAGGGGTTGTAGTCGCCATTGAGGCGGTACAGCAGTGCGGCCTGAGGCAGAGTGGTCAGCGTGCAGCTGGCATCCGGCGGTGTGGCGGGCACTTTGGGCAAGGGGTCGAGTGCGGCATCGCTGGTGCCGAACCCGCCGTCGGCGCGGCAGAAGGTGACTTGCTCGACGGTGGCCAGCAGCGCGTCGGTCGCCGCATCGTGGATTTTGCGCTCTGTGACGACCAGCGCGCCCTTGTCGGCGCCTTTGTCGATCACGTGCGTGATGCGGCTGCGCCCGATTACCTCGCCCTGGGCCGGAAATGGCGCGTGGAAATGCATGCGTTGTTCGCCATGCACGACCTTGGTCCAGGTGACGCCGGTCTTGGGGTCTTTCATCCAGAAGCCTGGGTATCCCATGACGGCGGCCATGGACGGAAAGACCTTGAGCCCGTCTTCGTAGACGTATCGCAGTTCGCGCGGGTCGGTGGGGTTATGTCCCAGCCCGATGCTCAGAGCATACAGAATCACGTCTTTGTGCGTATAGGCATGGCGCAGGTCTTTGAAGGGCCAGTGCTTGATGAGCGAATAATCGAGCGCCATGATCAGATGGGGTCCCAGTTGATGACGTCGGGTGATCGCTCTAGCTTGTAGAAGCTGCCCTGCATGGCCGGAATGGCGATCTGCGCAATCGACTCTGGTGTCCAGCCTTCGGACATGTGCACGGAACGGACGGGCCGCGGCTGGCTGAAGAGCATGATCTCGTTGGCACGGACCGAAAAGATTTGCCCGGTGACTTCGTGCGCGGCATCGCTGCCCAGATACACCACCAGAGGGGCGACCTTGCCGGCTTCCATCTTTTGCAGCTTCTTCACCCGGTCTTTTTCTTCCGGGGTGTTGGCGGGAATGGAGCTCGTCATGCTGGTCCAGGCAAAGGGTGCGATGCAGTTCGACCGCACGTGGAATCGCGACATGTCCAATGCAATGGACTTGGACAAGCCCACGATCCCCATTTTGGCCGATGAGTAATTGGCTTGTCCGAAGTTGCCGATCAGGCCCGATGTGGACGTCATGTGCACGTAGGCTCCCGACTCTTGCTGGCGGAAGAACGCCGCCGCCGCGTGGCTCACGAAGAACGAGCCATTCAGGTGCACGTCCAGCACCTGCGACCATTCTTCGTCAGACATCTTGTGGAACAGCCGGTCGCGCAGAATGCCCGCATTGTTCACGACGATGTCGATATGGCCGAAGGAATCGACCGCGGCCTGGATGATTTTTGCGGCACTGGCGGCACTCGAGACACTGTCGGTACACGCGACGGCGCTACCACCAGCCACCTTGATTTCGTCGACGACATGCTGGGCGTTCTCGGCGCTGACGTCGTTGACAACGACCTGAGCGCCGCTGGCCGCCATGGCCAACGCAATTCCCCGGCCTATGCCGCCACCTGACCCGGTCACTACAGCAACCTTGCCCTTGACCAACTCGCTCATTGTCATGCTCCTCTGTCGTCTGAATCGTGGAATCTGCAGTCGGTCCACGATAGAGAAAAAGCCGAGCTGCCTCAACTTCGAATTGCAAAAGCAAGCATTAATCAGCGCTTAACGAGTGACCATTATGATTATGTCTAGCCGGCTTTTGTTCGTTTGGCACTCAACGGGATGCTACCTCCCCGTGAACCGGGGCGCGCGTTTTTCGGCGAAGGCCTCCATGCCTTCCAGGTAATCGTTGGTCAGGCCCAAGGCCTTTTGCAAAGTGGTTTCCAGGTCCATCTGTTCGGCCAACGTGTGGTTTGCTGCGGCGTACAGGGCTTGTTTGGTGGCGGCGTAAGCGCGGGTAGGCCCTGCTGCCAGGCGCGCCTTGACGGATTGCAGGGTGTCGCTCAGCACTTCGTCTGGGATGCATTTCCAGATCAGGCCCCACTGCTCGGCCAGCGTGGCGGAGACGGGTTCGGCGAACAGTGAGGCACCCAGGGCGCGTTGCAGGCCTACCCGTTGCAGCCACGCGTGCGTGCCACCCGCGTCGGGCATCAAGCCGATGCGGGCGAAGGCTTGGATGAATCGGGCCGAGTGCACGGCGTAGACCAGGTCGCAGGCCAGCGCCAGGCTGACGCCTGCTCCGGCTGCTACGCCGTTGACGAAGCAGACGACGGGTGCGGGCAATGCGCGTAGACGTAGAACCAGAGGCGCATAGTTTTCTCGCAGGCCGCGCGACAGATCGCGCTTTTCACCGGGAGGGAGGGGTTTGCGTTCGCCGAGGTCCTGCCCGGCACAGAAGCCGCGGCCCGATCCTGTCAGGATCAGGCCGCGCAGGTCGTCTCGGGCTTCCAGGAAGTCCAGCGCGGCGCGGATGTCGGCATGCATGGCTTCCGTCATGCTGTTCAGGCTGTCGGGGCGGTTGAGCACGATGTGGCCTACTCCGCCGTCGTAGGAGAATTGGATGTGTTGGTAGGTATGGTCCATGCAGAGGCTCCGTGGTTTGCAAGGCTGAAACAGTCATTTAAGCAAAATGGAATTCACAGAGGTCTTGATTTGCAGAACACTTCTGTTCGTAAAGCTGAAGGCGCCCGCATCAAGCCGACCAGGCTCACCGAGGAGACCCATGTCTGACAAAATTGAACTTCCCGCCAACCCGTTGCCCTCGCAAGTTGGCGCTGACCTGTATTACAGGACGCAGCTGGACCAGGGGCATTTCCTGATCCAGCGTTGCGCGGCCTGCTCGCGGAACGTATTTTTTCCGCGCATGATCTGCCCGCACTGCGGCAGCGACCGTCTCGACTGGTTTTCCCCTTCGGGCGAAGGGGTGGTGTATTCCACGACGGTCGTGCATCGCAAGGCAGAGCAGGGCGGGGACTACAACGTCGCGCTCATCGACCTGAAAGAAGGGGTGCGCATGATGAGTCGCGTCGAGGGGCTGGCCCCCGCCGATGTGAAGATCGGCATGGCCGTCAAGGCCCGGGTGGTGGATGCAGATGGCAGCAAACTTGTGGTGTTCAATCTTTCGGGGGGCCGGTCATGATCGACAAGCGATTGAGAGGCGCCACAGCGATTGTGGGCGTCGGGCACGCGGGTCTGGGCTTCGCCACGGGCTACTCAGAACTCGAAATCCTGGCCCAGGCTTCACATCGCGCAGTGACCGATGCCGGTCTTACGATGCAGGACATCGACGGGATCTGCACGGCTAGCGTTGCGGCCACCATGTGGGTGATGCCGGTGATCGAACATCTGGGCATCCGGCCTACCTTTATTGAAAGCACCATGCTGGGCGGCTCCAGCTTTGTGGCGCATCTCATGCCCGCCATTCAGGCGCTGGAATCAGGCCAATGCAATGCGGTGCTGGTGTGTTATGGAAGCACGCAGCGCACGTCCAGCCTGAGCCGGGCCGAAGTGGGCCGTGTGCGCCGCTGGCTGGACCCGCAGCCTTACGAGACACCGTACAACCCTTTGAATCCGCTCAGCTCTTATGCGCTGGCGGCCGCCCGCCATATGCACCAGTACGGCACCACGCGCGAGCAGTTGGCCGAAGTTGCGGTGGCCGCGCGCCGCTGGGCGCAGCTTAACCCCGAGGCTCTGATGCGCGACCCGCTCACCCTCGACGAGGTATTGTCCGCGCGAATGGTGTCCGATCCGCTCACTATCCGCGATTGCTGCCTGGTAAACGACGGCGCTGGCGCTTATGTCCTGGTACGGGCTGACCGGGCCCGCTCGCTCAGGCAAAAGCCGGTCTATGTGTTGGGGAACTCGACGGCCTGCTGGAACCGGCAGATTTCTTCCATGGCTGATCTGACCGTAACGGCAGCCCAGCAGTCCGGGCGCATCGCCTTCGAGATGGCAGGGGTCAAGCCGTCCGATATCGACGTGGCCGAGCTCTATGACGCATTCAGCATCAATACGCTGTTGTTTCTTGAAGACCTGGGGTTTTGCAAGAAGGGTGAGGGGGGAGACTTCGTCAGTGGCGGCGGTATTGCGCCGGGCGGGCATTTTCCGGTGAACACCAATGGTGGCGGCCTCTCATGTCTGCATCCGGGCATGTATGGCATCTTCATCACAATCGAGGCTGTCCGGCAGTTGCGCGGGCAGTGTGGCGAGCGGCAGGTGCAGGGGGCCCAGCTGGCGCTGGTCAACGGCAACGGCGGCACCTTGTCCAGCCAATCGACGGCTATCCTGGGGACAGAAGACACCTTGTAGCCGGATCAGCGCGCCAAAGGCCGCCGGTCGGCTCGCGAGGGTTGTCGGGTTTGCTGAGGCGCGCGGCCGGCTTGGGATCAAAAGGAGACATCGTGGGTGAAGTGAATCAGTCCGAGCGCATTCATCACTTGCTGCGACGCCAGGCATTGGATCGGCCCGGGGCCATCTTGCTGCATCTCGAAGAGGGCGGCACCGTGACGTACGCCGACATGTGGCAGCGGGCGCAGCTGGCCAGTGACTGGCTGGCCGCGCAGGGGGCGAGGCTCGGCGATCGGGTGATGATCGTGGGCGAAAATTGCCCCGAGATGGTCCAGGTGCTATTTGCCTGCAGTGTGCTGGGTGCCTGGGCAGTTGGCCTGAATGCGCGCCTGAGCCACCGCGAGATCGAGGCTGTTCGTGCGCATGCACAGCCGGTGCTGACGCTGTACTTCAGCCGCACGTCGGCGACGGCGGCCGAGCATGCGGCGCAGTACGCCGCGCGTCCGGCGGATGCGTCGGTCTGGGGGGCGGGGAATCTCTGGTCGTCGGCCTCCGACGAGCCAGAAGCCGAGACCGGCCCGTTGGCCGGTGCGGTGGCCACCCTCATCTACACATCAGGGACGACCGGGGCGCCCAAGGCTGTCATGGTGCCCCATCAGGGGCTGGCGCATTTTGCGCGCATGTCGTCGGCTTCGCGTGGCCTGACGGCGGCTGACGTCAGCTATGCGGCCCTGCCGCTGTCACACATCTTCGGCATCGCCACCGTGCTCATGGCCACCGTGCAGGCGGGTGCCAGCCTGGTCGTGCGGCGACGCTTCGATCCCGCGGATCTGCTCAAGTCCCTTCAGTCGCCCGGACTGAGCATTCTGCAGGGGGTGCCGACTATGTACAGTCGCCTTCTGGCTGCTTTCCCAGCGCCTGTGAAGGCGCCGCGCCTGCGGTATGTCTATGCGGGCGGCTCGGCTCTGGACCCGACACTCAAGCAGCAGGTCGAGCATTACTTTGACCTGCCCATGCACCATGGATATGGCATTACAGAGTATGCCGGGTCGCTCTACGTCACCCCCATGGACAGGCCGCGCAGCGATTGCAGTGCCGGGTATCCGCTAGAGGGAGTCGAGCTGCGCCTGGGGGTTCCGGGCACCCCCGCCGTGCCAGTGGGCGAGTCAGGGGCCATCTACGTGCGGGGCCCTGGGGTGATGCTGGGTTATTACAAAGACCCTGAACGCACCCGCGAGGCGCTGTTGCCGGGGGGGTGGCTATGCACGGGTGATCTGGGGCGGCTGAGTGCCGATGGCGCCCTCTTCATCACGGGGCGCACCAAAGACATGATCATCCGGTCGGGCTTCAATGTGTATCCGCTTGAAGTCGAGGCCGTCATCAATACTTTCCCGGGAATCAAGCTTTCGGCGGTCGTGGGGCGCGACACGGCGGACGGCAATGAAGAGGTGATCGCCTTTTTTGAGCCGCTGCAGGCGGGTACCGTGGACCTAGACGCGCTGCGGGCGCACGTGCGGACACAGCTCGCGCCCTATAAGGTACCGGCGCGCCTGGTGCCGATTGACGTGATCCCGACCACCGTCAGCGGAAAAATCAAGAAGCAGCCGTTGCGTGAGCTTGCGGCTGCAGGAGCAGGAAATGACTGAAAGAATTGCGCCCCTTGCGGGGATCAAAGTGCTGGATCTGTCCAGAGTGCTGGCTGGCCCTTGGTGCACACAGAATCTGGCCGACCTGGGGGCCGACGTGATCAAGGTCGAGCGCCCGGCGGGCGGTGACGATACGCGGAAGTGGGGCCCGCCCTATCTGAAGGACGCCGAAGGCCGGGACACTAGCGAGGCTGCCTATTATCTGAGCGCCAACCGCAACAAGCGCTCCATCACAATCGACATCGGCAACCCCGAGGGCGCCGAGCTGGTGCGACAGATGGCGGCTCAGTGCGATGTGGTGGTCGAGAACTTCAAGGTGGGCAGCCTGAAGAAATACGGCCTGGATTATGACACCCTGAAGGCGCTCAATCCGGCCCTCATTTACTGCTCCATCACCGGGTTTGGGCAGACTGGGCCCATGGCGCCGTTACCTGGCTACGATTTCGTGATCCAGGGCATGGGCGGGCTCATGAGCATCACTGGCGAGCGCGATGACCGCCCGGGCGGCGGCCCGCAGAAGGCGGGCGTCGCCGTGACGGACATCATCACTGGCATGTACGCGACGGTCGCCATCCTGGGGGCCCTGCACGAGCGCAATCGCAGCGGCAAGGGCCAGCAGATTGACCTGGCCCTGCTGGATTGCCACGTGGCCATGCTTGCCAACCAGACCCTGAACTACATGACTTCGGGCGTGGCGCCGCGCCGGGCAGGCAATGCGCACCAGAATGTCGTGCCGTATCAGGTCTTCGAGGCCAGTGACGGCGAGTTCATCGTTGCTACCGGCACGGATGGCCAGTATCGCGCCCTGTGCGGCGTCATCGGGCGCCCGGATCTGGGAACGCATCCGGATTACATCCACAACGGCCAGCGGCTCAAGAACCGCGTGGCCCTCATTGCCGAGCTTGAGGCCAGCATACACACGCGGCCGCGTACCGAGTGGGTGGCCGCGCTGCAGAAGGTCGGTGTGCCATGTGGCCCCATCAATGACCTCAGTCAGGTGTTTGACAACGAGCAGGTGAAGCATCGTCAGATCTGGCGCACCTTGCCCCATCCGCTGGCGGGGCAGACACCCACGACAGCCAGCCCCATGTGTTTTTCCGAGACACCCATACAGTATCGGGCTGCGCCGCCTTTGCTGGGCCAGCACACGCAAGAAATCCTGGCCGAATTCGGGTTGCACGCGAGCGAGGCAGCGATCGGGCCGGGCAAGACGTCTTGATCGCACAGGAGCGCAAAATGACGAATTCCAATCCGACAGACTGGGTGGGGCACACCGAGCGTTGCCCCGACAACCTGGACGTGGGCCATGCCGAACAGGTGGCACTGAGTGTGGACGACACGGCCCCGGTGGTCGGCGATGCGTTGCCGCTGCTGTGGCACTGGGCCTTTTTCGTCCGGCCGCAGCCGTATGAGCTGTTGGGCGAGGATGGCCACCCCCACCGGGGCGGGTTTCTGCCCCTGGCCGATCATCGCAACCGCATGTGGGCCGGGGGGCGCATCAAGTTCCTGCAGCCGTTGCGTGTCGGGGCGCCCGCCGAGCGCCGATCCGAGGTTCGTGGGGTGGTTGAGAAAGAGGGCCGCACGGGCAAGCTGCTATTCGTCACGGTGGCGCATGAGTACCTGCAGGGCGGCACCCTGTGCATATCGGAAGAACAGGACATCGTCTATCGTGAGCCGTCACCACCCAGGCTGGAGGGCACCCGGCCTGTGCCGCAAGCCCAATGGTCCGAGTCGATAGAGCCCAGCCCTGTCCGTCTGTTTCGGTATTCCGCCGTGACTTTTAATGGCCATCGAATTCACTATGATGCGCCGTATGTGCGCGAGGTCGAAGGGTATCCCGGGCTGGTCGTGCATGGGCCGTTGATCGCCACCCTGATGATGCGGGCGTTTACGCGTACGCATCCTGGCCAGCGGGTGACGACGCTATCGTATCGCGGCATGCGTCCGCTCATCGCGCCCAGGACGTTTCAGGTGGCGGGCCGCTCTGATGCCCCGCAGGTCGCTCAGTTGTGGGCGGGCCAGGATGGCACTCTGGCTCATTGGGCCGAGATCGGTTTTGAAGGTTGATGCGCCGCACTGAACCTGGTTGAGCCCGCACGGGAGGCCGGTTCGACGGCCCGTCCTCCCCATGCGATCCGTGAGCCCTAGGGCTGCAGAAGATTTCCAATCACGGCCGTGTCGGCAAGCGTCCAGATCCGTTGGGTCAGGCGGTCGACTTCGGCGGGTGTGGCCGCGTTCTGGTAGGCCCCCAGGCGCCGTACCTTGTCTTCGATTTCAGGGCGTGTGAGTGTGTTCTCGGGATCCCCCTTGGGGAAATCCACGCGCCCCTCCAGTGTGAGTCCGCGTCGGGTCGTGACCGTGACCTTGCCGATCCACTGTTTGGGGTAGGCGGCGTCGACCTCGGGGTCGAGTTTCATCGTGACGCGACGACGGAAGTCGCGGATTTCGGGATCGGCGAGTGCCTGGTCGAATTCCGGCAGACCGGCGCGCTGATACTTCGCAATGAGCCCCAGCACGGTACCCATCGAGAACTTGGACTGGTGAACGGTGGTCGGATCCACGACAGGGCCCAGGACGTCAATGGCTCCCTGGTGCACGTGCGCCACGACAGATGCAATGTTGTCGATTTGCAGTTCATGGCGCTGCACGACCCGCAGCAACGCGTCGGCGGCCGGGTGAGTATGGCGGCAGGACGCATAGTATTTAAAGGACGTTTCCATCACGGCCCACCGGCTGCCTAGGCCGTCCACCAGCCGGGTCGGATCCGCATCGCCCTTGGACATGCCGGCTGCCATGCCTTGAGCGCCCTCCAGGATGTGACTGGCACCCGTGAACCCGTCGCGGGCGAGCCAGGCCGCCATGAGCCCATTGCCAGCCGCTTTGGCTGTATGCAGCTGTTTGGAATCCGCCCCGTCGCGCAGGAATTCCCAGAGGCCGGCCGCCTGTGTCCCCGCGGAACCCAGGGCGTGCAGCATCTGCTGGGTGTCCAGGTCCAGCAGGCGGCCCACCGCCGCAGCCGAGGCCAGCGCGCCGGCCGTCCCGGTGGTGTGGAACACCGCGTAATGAGAGCGGCCCAGGAATTCGCCCACGCGGATCCCGACTTCGTAGCCTGCGACAGAAGCAGTCAGCAGATCCCGGCCAGATTTGCCCAGAGCCTGCGCGATGGCCAGGGCGGGCGGAAAAGTCACGGCGGCCGGATGAAAGACGGCACCGTTGTGCACGTCGTCCTGTTCCACCATGTGTGCCGCAGCGGCATTCACCATGGCGGCAAACACCGGGCTGGTCGTGTGGCGGCTGACGATATTTTCCGAAGCGCCCTCTCGAGGGCCCATGGCCAGGGCATAGGCCAGAAGCGCCAGTACGGGGCGGCCGCTGGAACCCGCTAGAATAGATGCCAGACAGTCCAGCAGCAGATCTTCGGTACGCCGCAGAACGGGTTCAGGGATGTCGTTGAATTGCAGCTCGGCCGCGAATCGGGCGAGTTCCGCGCTGAAGTGTCGCATCTTGGCTCCTTGAGGGGGTTCTAGCTTGCGACTTTGCACTCTCGCGTCTGCTTTGCCTATTTTTGTTTCTTGAAGAACCGCTTAAGCTGGACAGAGGATCTCGCATCGTCATGGCTTCACACTTCGATTTGACCGACATGCAGTTGCTGGTGAATGTCGCCAGCGCCATGAGCCTGACCAAGGCGGCGGAACACACTTTTCTGTCGTTGCCCGCGGCCAGCAATCGGGTGAAGAACCTGGAAGGCTACCTAGGCGTCCCGCTGCTGTACCGCAATAGCCAGGGCGTTACTCTCACGCCTGCGGGCGAGGCCTTCGTGCGGCATGCGCGCATTGTCCTGCATCAGTTGCAGCATCTGCGTGGCGACATCCAGGAATATGCGCAAGGGGTCAAGGGCCGCGTGCGGCTGTATGCTAATACGACGGCCATGAATGAATTCGTCCCGGCGGCGCTGGAGCGTTATCTGGTCAGTCACCCCGCTGTCAATATCGAGTTGCGCGAGCGGCTCAGCTATCAGGTCGTGAAGGCGGTGGCCGAGGGCGCCGCAGACATCGGCATCACAGCCCAGGGCAGCGGCGGAGCCGGGGTCAAGTTCACGCCCTACCGCAGCGACCACCTGGTCCTGGTGACCCACCGGGACCATCCCCTGGCTCGCGCGCAAGGCCCCCACAGTTTTGCCGGTACGTTGGATTACGACTTCATCAGTCTGGCCGAGTCCAGCGCCATCCACTCCTTTCTTCTCACGGCGGCCGAAGACAGTGGCCGGTTCTTGCGCGTGCGGGTGGAAGTCAGCAACTTTGAAACCGCCTGCCGCCTGATCGCGGCTCAGGTCGGCATAGGGGTTATCCCTGAAACTGCTGCGCTGCGTTACGTGCAGGTGTTGCCCCTGAAAATCACCTACCTCACCGACGAATGGGCGTTGCGCCAGCTGCACATCTGCATCCCTGCAGCGACTGAATTGCCTGCATTCTCGCAAGAACTGGTGGACTTGCTGATGCGGGATGCGGCGCAGGCAAGCCACAATGACAGCTCTGATCTTAAGATTGTGTAAAGCCTCCGTTCGTCAAAACCGAATTGTCAGGCCTGGTAGATTCCTTCACGCTAACGTCCAGTCGAATCGGATTCTGAGCCCGAGCGTACGCCACTGAATGGCCGAGCCTTGCGAACGTATCCGACGAGTTCCTAGAAGAGTGCACAACACGAACGTCTGCACCGGCTTTCGTGGATGGAGGATCAATGGTCAAGGCGCAGGAGCAATTTCAGGACATTCGCGATGCGATTCGCGATTTGTGTTCTCAATTCGGTGACGATTATTTCCGGCGTATTGACGAGCAGCGCGGCTACCCGGCCGAGTTTGTCGACGCACTGACAAAGGCAGGGTGGCTGGCCGCGCTGATCCCACAGGAATATGGCGGCTCGGGGTTGGGCCTGACCGAGGCCTCCGTCATCATGGAAGAGATCAACCATGCGGGGGGGAACTCGGGTGCATGCCACGGTCAGATGTACAACATGGGCACAGTCTTGCGCCATGGTTCCGAAGCGCAGAAGCAGCAGTGGCTGCCCAAGATCGCCAATGGCGAGTTGCGCTTGCAGTCCATGGCCGTGACCGAACCCACCACGGGTACTGACACTACCCGCCTGAAGACGACAGCCGTGCACAAGGATGGGCGCTATGTCGTCAACGGCCAGAAGGTCTGGATTTCGCGGGTACAGCATTCCGATCTGATGGTTTTGCTGGCGCGTACGACACCGCTGGATCAGGTGAAACGAAAATCCGACGGCATGTCGATCTTCATGGTGGATTTGCACCACGCCATCGGCCATGGTCTCACCGTGCGGCCTATCCTGAACATGGTCAATCACGAGACCAACGAGCTCTTCTTCGAGAATCTGGAAATTCCCGAAGAAAACCTGATCGGAGAGGAAGGCAAGGGCTTCAAGTACATTCTGGACGGGCTCAACGCCGAGCGCACACTGATTGCCGCCGAATGCATCGGCGATGGCTACTGGTTCGTGGATCGTGCCCGCAAATACGTGGGTGAGCGCATGGTCTTCGGGCGCCCGATCGGGCAGAACCAGGGGGTGCAGTTCCCCATCGCCCGTGCTTACGTCAACGTAGAGGCTGCCAGCCTGATGCGCTATCAGGCGTGCGCACTCTTTGACGCGCACCAGGATTGCGGTGCCCAGGCCAATATGGCCAAGCTTTTGGCAGCCGATGCGTCCTGGGAAGCGGCGAATGCCTGCCTGCAGTCGCACGGCGGCTTTGGTTTTGCCTGCGAATACGACGTAGAGCGCAAGTTTCGCGAGACGCGCCTTTATCAGGTCGCACCGATTTCCACCAATCTGATTTTGTCTTATGTGGGCCAGCATGTCCTTGGTATGCCGCGTTCGTTCTAAAGGGGCCCCAGTATGTTGCCTTTGAATGGCATGACAGTCGTGACGCTCGAGCAGGCCATCGCAGCGCCGTTTTGCACGCGCCAGCTGGCCGATCTTGGTGCCCGCGTCATCAAGATCGAGCGCCCGGGCAGTGGCGATTTCGCCCGTGGCTACGACGAGCGCGTGCGCGGTTTGTCCTCACATTTCGTCTGGACCAACCGCTCCAAGGAAAGCCTCACCCTGGACGTGAAGCATGCGTTGGCGGCCGACATCCTCGAGCGCCTTCTGGCTCGGGCCGATGTCTTGGTGCAGAACCTGGCTCCTGGCGCCGCGGATCGTCTGGGTCTGTCCTTCGAGGCCCTGCATGAGCGCTTTCCCAGGCTCATCGTCTGCAATATCTCAGGCTACGGCAATCAAGGTCCCTATCGGGATAAAAAAGCCTACGATTTGCTCATCCAGAGCGAATCCGGTTTCTTGTCCGTGACGGGCTCTCGCGACGAACCGGCCAAGGCCGGATGCTCGATCGCCGACATTGCCGCCGGCATGTATGCATATTCGAACATTCTGGCGGCGTTGTTGCAGCGCGGCCAGACGGGGGAGGGGCGCCGGATCGACGTGTCCATGCTCGAGAGCATGGTCGAGTGGATGGGGTACCCGATGTATTACGGCTTCGACGGGGCCTCACCGCCTCAGCGTAATGGCGCGTCGCATGCCACTATCTACCCTTATGGGCCGTTCGCGGCGGGCGATGGCAAGACAGTGATGTTGGGTCTGCAAAATGAGCGCGAGTGGCGTGTCTTCTGCGAGCAGGTGCTGCAGCAACCCGCATTGGCGGATGATGAGCGCTTCTCTTCGAATTCGCGGCGATCGGCTTCCAGCGAAGCCTTACGCACGATCATTCTGAGCTGTTTCGAGTCGCTGACGGCCGATGAAGTCGTGACGCGGCTGGACGCGGCCCGCATTGCCAACAGCCACCTCAATACCATGGCCGACGTGTGGCAGCATCCGCAATTGCAGGCGCGCCAACGCTGGGTTTCCGTACCAAGCCCGGTGGGCCAGCTGCCGGCCCTACTGCCGCCGGGGATCGATGGCGCGGCCGACGTGCGTATGGACGCCATCCCCGCGCTGGGAGAACACACGCAGGCCATTCTCGCCGAGTTTGGTTTCACATCTGATGCCATTGCGCATCTGCGCACTGGGGGGGCTGTATGACGGTTCCAACCATTCTGCGGAACCCGGCATTGCCCGTCGTAGCAGCCCCCATGTTTACGGTGAGCTATCCCGAGCTGGTATTGGCCCAGTGCGAGGCTGGCATCGTGCGGGCCATGCCAGCGCTCAATGCGTGGCTAAGCAGAATGTAGTTTCCACCGAAGTCTGTGGCAGTTAAATCAAGGAGAGACAAAATGGTTCGAAAATTGAGCAGCATGCTGGCGCTGGGGGCGGTCGCGCTCTGCTTTCAGGTCGGGCCCGCGAGCGCGGAAGAGTTCACCGTCGGGGTCGACCTGCCCTTGACCGGGCACTTCGCCAAGCAGGGGATTGGCCAGATGCGCGGCATCAAGATCGCCGCCGAAGCCTTCAAAGAGGCATCGGGCGGCAAGGACAGCATCAAGCTGGTGACCATCGACAACGAGTCACAGCCTGCCAAGTCGGTGGCCGCAGTCGAAAAGCTGGCCAGCCAGGGCGTGGTTGCGATCACGGGCGGCTATGGGTCCAACGTGGTGGGCCCGGCTTCCGAGGCAGCCAACAAGCTGGGCGTGCCGTATGTGTCCAGCGGCGCCATTGCCGATAGTCTCACCAAGCGCGGCCTGAAGTATTACTTCCAAATTCTGAATACCGAAGGTTATTCCAGGCCGGTGATCGAGCTGATCAAGACATTCAAGGTCAAGTCGGTTTCGCTGGTCTACAGCACGGCCGAATCGACCTCGGCGCTGGCCAGGGATGCCCAGAAAGGGCTGGAGGCGGCCGGGTTGAAGGTCATGATGCACCAGTACGAACCCAGTACGACCAGTTTCACGCCCATCCTGAACAAGGTGCGCCTGCAGGATAAGCCAGACGTCTTGCTGATGGTGGGGTATCAGAATGATGAGATCGGTATCCTTCGGGCGGCCAAGCTGCTCAAGCCGGCCGTCAAGACCATCGTGGGCACGTACGAGGTAGCGGTCCCCGAGATGGTCACGGAAAACCCGGATCTGGTGCAGAACGTCTTTGGCCTGTCGCTGCTGAGCTTCCCAGCCGAGTTTCCGACGCCGGACGGCAAGACGTTTTCCGCCATTCACCGCAAGATCTTTCCGGGTGAAGACTTCGGCTATATCGAAGAATACGGCTATGCGGGCGCCAAGGTGGTCTTCGATGCGCTCTTGAAAGCGACGGCTAGTGGCCAAAAGGCCTCGCGGGACAGCCTGCGCGACATCATTGCCAAGACGGACGAGGACACAGTGCTGGGCAAGATCCGCTTTGATGCGGGTGGCCTGAACACTGAGTACATGCAGCATATCGGCCAGATTCAGGGCAAGAAAGTCGTGATCGTCTGGCCAGATGATCAGGCGACCGGAAAAATGGTGTACCCGGGTCTGCCGTGGTAGGTGCTTGACCGTCTGCGGGATGCGAGGCAGCAGTCTGCCCCGGCCCCCGCAGGCGCGAGCTGCATATCCAATAAGGGTTTTTTCATGATTGATCTTATCCTACAGTCCGTTTATTCCGGGATCTTGCAGGGTGGCCTTTACGCGCTCATCGGCCTGGGGCTCGCGCTTGTTTTCGGGACGATGAACGTCATCAACTTTGCCCATGGCGAGCTGATCCTGCTGGCGGCGTACATGGCCTACGTGGTTGAAACCCAGCTGGGGATCAGCCCGCTCTTCGCGATTCCGGTGGCGCTGGTGCTGGTCTGCCTGTGCTCTGTCCTTATTTATTGGCTGATCAGCCTGATCCGCGCGGACCGCGAACTCAATTCGTTGATTCTCAGTTATGGCGTGGCCGTGATCATGACCAACGCCTTCTTGTTCATCTGGAAGGCTGACCCTCATTCCACGGGCTCAGCCTGGCTGCAGGATGCGGTTGTGGTGGGGCCATTGTTCAGCATGAAGGCGCAGGTGCTGTTCTTCGTCATTGCCGCCATTTTGCTCGTCGGGCTCTGGTGGTGGTTGTCGCGCAGCTGGTATGGGCGGGCCGTGCGGGCCGTGGCCAGCAATCGTGCAGCGGCCACGCTCATGGGCATCAATCCGCACGCCACGGAAATCATTTCCTTCCTGATTGCTGGGATATTGGCGGCATTTGCGGGGGTTGCCATCTTCAGCTATGAAGTAATTCAGCCGTCCATCGGTGAGTCGCTCACCATCAAAGCCTTCATCATCACTGTACTGGCCGGTCTGGGGTCTATCCCCGGCGTGCTGATTGGCGGGATTCTGCTCGGGTTGGTCGAGGCGATGACGGCCACGCTGTATAGCTCGGCGCTGCAGGAACTGGTGGCGATGGTGCTGTTTCTGCTGGTGCTGTTCTTCATGCCCAATGGGCTGTTTGGTCTCCGGGCGAGAAGGGGTTGACTGTGTCGAATTCAAAAAGAGTCGGGCTCTGGGCGCTGCTGCTGCTGGTGGCGTATGTCGTCATTCCGTGGGTGCTGGGCGACAGCTACGTCATGAGCCTTCTTGTAGCAGCCCTGATCATTGGCGGTATTGCGTTGGCTTGGGCGTTGCTGAGCAATCTGGGCGGCATGCTCAGTTTCGGCCATTCCGCGTTCTTTGGGGTGGGGGCCTATGTGTCAGCCCTGCTCACCATGAAGGCAGGGGTGGGTGTGATGCCCGCCATGCTGATCGGAGGGGTGGGCGCCGTGGTGGCCTCGGTGGCGATGTTGCCCGTACTGCGTTTGCGAGGGGTCTATTTTGCGCTGGCAATTCTGGCGTACGCTACCATCTTTCGCGTGATTGCCACTCAGTGGGAATCCATGACGGGCGGTTCGGCGGGTTTGTCCAGTGTGCCGCACCTACCCGTGGTGTGGGGGGTGGATCTCTCCACCCGGGACGGCAGCTACTTGGTGATTCTCACGCTGCTGGTCGTGTTTGCCGTGGTCTACCGGCTCATCTGGGCAAGCCACTATGGTATGGCGTTGCGCGCCATACACGGCAGCGAGGACGCCACCCGTGTGGTGGGCGTCAACAGCGTTCTGCTCAAGGCGATGATGCTGTTCGTCTCGGCCTTCATGACGGGTGTGATCGGTGCCTTCAATGCGCATTACATCAATTTTCTGGAGCCGGACTACGCCTTCAGCGGGACCTGGGTCATTCTGCCCGTGGTGGCTGCCATTTTTGGCGGCTATCGAACTATCAGCGGGCCGATCGTCGGAGCTCTGGTGGTTTATCTGGTGGACCAGTTGATTTTCAAGGACTTCATCCCGGTGGGTCATCAACTGCTGCTGGGGGCTTTGCTGGTGGTCATGATCATTGGTAGCCCCAGCGGTCTAGTGCCCCTGGTGGGACGGCGGTTTCAGGCGCGTGCCTTGCCCTGATAAGCAATGAGAGTGGACATTTATGCTTAAACTTGAAAACCTCACAGTGCGCTTCGGGGGCCTGATCGCCGTCAATTCGGTGAGCCTGTCGGTCAATACGCACGAAATTCTGGGGCTCGTGGGCCCGAACGGCGCGGGTAAGACCACCCTGTTCAATGCCATCTCCGGACTGGTACGGCCCACGAGCGGGCACATTCTGTTCGATTCCGAACGCATCGAGCATATGCCGCTGCACCGCCGTGCCCGGCTGGGTGTGGGGCGCACCTTCCAGGTGCCGCAACCCATGCAAGCGTTGACCGTGCGTGAAAACTTGCTGGTGGCTCAGCGGTTCGGGGCGGGACACATGGATGCCGACAAGCTCGACGAGGTGCTGGCATTCACGAATTTGGCCGACAAGGCCGATTCTGAGGCGGCGACGCAACTCGCCCTAACCGAGCTCAAGGCACTGGAAGTCGCCAAGGCGCTGGTGACGGAACCCAAACTGCTCATGCTCGACGAGGTGCTGGCGGGGCTCGAAACCGCGGGCAAGCAACGATTTATGGTCATGTTGCAAAATCTCCATCAACGCTATTCACTCAGCATCATCATCATCGAGCACGACATCGAAACCGTGAGCAATCTGTGTCACCGGGTCGCCGTCCTGAATTACGGGGAGCTGATTGCCGACGGCATCCCTGACGAAGTGTTTCGTGATCCAGAGGTGATCAAGAGCTACACAGGGGCCGATCATGCTTGAAATCTCGAATGTGCGGGCTGGTTATGGCGTGATCAATATCCTCTGGGACATCTCCATGCAGGTCCCGGAGGGGCAACTGACTACGATCATTGGTCCGAACGGGGCCGGCAAAACCACGCTGCTGCGCGCCATCATGGGTCTGGTGCCCTTGGGCCAGGGTGAAATCCGCTTTCAGGGGCAGGTTTTCGGAAAGACGCCCACCTGGGAAATGTTAGGTCGGGGTCTCGCGATGATTCCCGAGGGGCGCATGATCTTCAAGGACATGTCGGTTGAAGATAACCTGATCCTCGGCGCTTTCCCCAAGGCGAGCCGGGGAGATGTATCGGCTAATTGTGAGCAGGCCTTCGAGATGTTCCCGCGGCTCAAGGAACGTCGACGGCAGATGGCCGGCACATTGTCGGGCGGTGAGGCGCAGATGCTTGCCATGGGCCGCGGCCTGATGTCGAACCCTAAGGTGCTGCTCATCGACGAACCATCCTTAGGGTTGGCGCCAGTCATCGTCAATGAGCTGTTCGATACGTTGCAGCGGCTTAAGGCGGAGGGCCGAACCATTGTGTTGGTCGAGCAGAACACCCACAAAGCCGTGCGGGTGGCTGATCAGGTTCACCTCATGCGCAGCGGTAAGCTGGTGCTGTCGCAAGCCGCGCATGACGTGGATGTGGCCGAATTGCAGCAGCGCTACTTTTCACACTGAATTCATTTAGCGGAA
Source organism: Castellaniella sp. MT123 (assembly GCF_039614765.1). Lineage (NCBI taxonomy): Bacteria > Pseudomonadati > Pseudomonadota > Betaproteobacteria > Burkholderiales > Alcaligenaceae > Castellaniella > Castellaniella sp. MT123. Next base: position 1,614,119 of record NZ_CP154879.1, on the reverse strand, counting down.
TACCTTGACACACATGGCCTCAAGTTGTTCAAAGGATCCCTAGCATAGTGTTTTTATTAATATGATTATTCATATCAAGCTGTGGCTGTTCTTGCACGTGTGATTTTTGCAAGGATGGCCTCGGCGCTCTTGGCTCATCGGAATGGCTTGGCGCTATGCGCATTATGAGCATCGATAGACTGGCGGGTGGCCTCGCGCCGTTCCTGCACGCAGCCAAAGACACCCCGATACAAAGCCTGGCGCTCAAGGCTTGCGGGCCATCGCTCGAGAGCGTTCAGCCACGAGGCACTCGTGGGCGTGAAGTGCAGCTTCACGCGTGGGTGTCTCGCAAGCTGGGTTTTGAGAGAGGTGGCGGCGGAAATTCGGACAGTCTGCTCAGTGGAAGGCCCTGGGTCATTCTGACGGAGCTGAGCCTAGAGCCCAGTCTGAATGGAGATGAAAATGTCTGATCATGATCCCGCTGCTTGGGTCGGCCGCACCGAAACCTGTGTTGACGCCTTGGATCCGGGACATGTCCGGCGGGTGGCATTGAGCCTGAGCACGGACCCCGATCAAGTTGGCGAACATCTGCCCTTGCTGTGGCAGTGGGCCTTCTTTATCGAAGGCCAGCCGTATGCCCGTTTGGGAGAGGACGGTCACCCCCAGCGTGGCGGGTTTCTGCCGCCGGCAGCGGATCGCAATCGCATGTGGGCCGGCGGTCGGCTGGAATTTCATCACCCATTACAGGTGGGGGTGCCGGGAGAGCGGCGTTCCCGGATCGCAGCTGTGATGGAAAAAACCGGCCGCACCGGGCAATTGCTGTTCGTCACGGTGGAGCACCATTATTTCCAGGACAATGTGCTGTGTATCGCGGAAGAACAGGATATCGTCTATCGGCAACCTTCGCCCCCCGTCCTGGTGGGCACACAGACGGCCCCGGAGCCCCAGTGGTCGGAAACCGTGTCACTGGATTCCGTCATGCTGTTCCGCTATTCCGCCGTAACATTCAATGGCCATCGCATTCATTATGATGCACCCTATGCGCGAGACGTAGAGGGCTACCCCGGTTTGGTTGTGCATGGCCCGCTGATTGCCACCTGGATGACGCATGCGTTTCTGCGGGCGCATCCGGGCGCCAGGGTTCGGTCCCTGGCGTATCGGGGTGTGCGGCCGCTGATTGCTCCCAAGCCTTTCCGGGTCGGGGGCTGCCTTCAGCAGGATGGCGAGGCCACGCTATGGGCCGAGCAGGACGGCACCTTGGCGCATCAGGCCAGCCTGCGTTACGACAGTTAAAAAGCGGCCTTTGGCTTTTGCGCTTATTTGGCGTCGGCGGTGGCCAGCGTCGGGTAATCGATGTATCCCGCCGCACCACCGCCATACATCGTGGCCCGGTCAGGGTTGGCCAGCGGCGCGCCTGTCTTCAGGCGTTCCACCAGGTCCGGGTTGGCGATGAACGGACGGCCAAAGGCGAACAGGTCCGCGTTTCCGCCGGCGAGCCGCGCGTTGGCCAGTTCCAGGTCGTAGCCGTTGTTGGCGATGTAAGTGCGCTTGAAAAGCCGGCGCAAAGCGTCGAAGTCGAACGGAGCCTCGTCGCGCGGGCCACCCGTGGTGCCTTCGATGACATGCAGATACACCAGACCCAGGGCGTCGAGCTGCGCGACCAGATAGTTGAACTGCGCCTGCGGATCGCTGCTGGAGACGCCATTGGACGGAGACGCGGGCGAGATACGGATGCCTGTGCGCTCCGCGCCGATTTCCTTCACCACGGCGGCTGCGACCTCCAGCGTCAGCCGCGCGCGGTTCTCGATGGAGCCGCCATAGGCGTCGGTGCGTACGTTGGCGCCGTCCTTGAGGAACTGGTCCAGCAGATAGCCGTTGGCGGCATGGATTTCCACACCGTCGAAGCCGGCGACGATCGCGTTGGCGGCGGCCTTGCGGAAGTCATCGACGATGCCCGGAATCTCGTCGAGTCTCAGCGCGCGCGGCTCGGAGACGGCCGTGAAAGCGTCGTGCACGAAGGTCTTGGTGACGGCGCGAATGGCCGAGGGCGCGACCGGGGCGGCGCCGTTTTCCTGAAGGTCCACATGCGATACACGCCCGACGTGCCACAGCTGCAGGAAGATGCGCCCGCCCTTGGCGTGGACGGCATCGGTGACCGGCCGCCAGCCGTCGATCTGCGCTTGCGTATAGATGCCCGGGGTGTCCTGATACCCCTGGGCCTGTTGCGAGATCTGTGTGGCTTCGGAAATCAGCAGGCCGGCCGAGGCACGCTGGCTGTAATAGGTGGCGGCGAGCTCGCTGGGCACGAGGCCCGCGCCGGCTCGGTTGCGCGTCAATGGTGCCAGGACGATCCGGTTGGAAAGTGTCAGGGGACCGAGGGCATAGGGTTCGAACAGCGATTTTTGAGTCATGTCTTCATTCTTCCAGAGTGATTGGAGGGGGTGCTGTCGGGATCGTCATCGAGGCATTTGATGCACGCGTCGAGCAGATCGTGCAGGGCAGCGATGCGTTCGACCCCGAGCCGCTCGTTCAGGGCCACCTGAGCCTCTTTCCAGACGTGCCGCGTTTCAGATCGCTTCGTTTGACCGGCCGCGGTCGCTTCCACGAGGCGGCAGCGCGCATCGCTGCCGGCGCCAATTTTCAGCCACCCATGAGCCACCAGCGGCTGCATGTTGCGTGTCAGCGTCGAGGCGTCCATGTGCATGCGCCTGGCCAAGTCGCCCGGGCGGATGGGCCCAAGCTCGACGATGTATGACAGCAGCGCGTACTGCGTGTTCTTCAGCCCTGTTTCGCTGACATGGCGGTCGTAGTGACGCGTCACCATGCGGGTAAGCTGACGCAGTTTCAGGTTGGTACACCCCTGCGGTTTGACGGAAGTGTTCATGGTCAGTATTGTACCTGCAATTATTGCATATGCAATGTTATGATCGAAACAATCTGACGGAGTCTGGAAATGACCGTGCTTTATCTGGAAGATCTGGTGCCGGGACGGCGTTTTGCTGGCGGCACGCGCATCCGCATCGAGGAAAGCCGCATCAAGAGCTTTGCCGCCGAGTTCGATCCCCAGCCCTTCCACCTGGATCAGGCGGCTGCGGGCAGTTCGATCTTCCAGGGGCTCGCGGCAAGCGGCTGGCATACCGCCTCGGTCACCATGCGATTGCTGGTGGACAGCGAGTTCAAGCCGGCTGGCGGTATCGTCGGCGCTGGTTTCGACGAATTGCGCTGGCCGCTTCCAGTGCGGCCAGGCGATGAACTGCATGTCGAAAGCGAAGTGCTGGAAGTGCGGCCATCGAAATCCCGGCCGGGACAGGGTCTGGTCAAGGTCCGGACGACCACGCTGAATCAGGACGGGAAAGCCGTGCAGATATTCACGGGAAATCTCGTGGTGCGGCGACGGCCGGGTGTGACGCAAAAGGTGTAGCTCCTGTCTTGCGATGGGTTGTTCGCAGATCACGCTGCCTGAGCCTATCGGCCCCCCAGGCGACGGTACGCGGTCCGGCAGACCCGATCATGTCGAATGCGGTCGGGGTATGCTTACGCCTTCGCCCACCCCCCGTGCGATCCGCACGACGCCCGCCCTATGTCCCTCGTGTTTTCCGAACAATCCCTGCAGGCCCGCAATACGCTGGGGCTGGCGGCACGCGCCCCCGTGGCCGTGCTGGACGATGAATCGGACATTCCGGCGCTGTGCGCGATGCTGGCGGGCCCCCGGTCGAAGGACCATCCGGTGTTCGTTCTGGGGGGTGGCAGCAACATCGTGGTTCAGGCGCGACCGCGCCACCGTGTCCTGCGGGTGGGGTTGCGCGGTATCCGGCTATGGCGCGAGACGGCGGATCACTGGATCGTCGAGGCGGCGGCGGGCGAGCCATGGCACGGTTTTGTCGGCCATTGCCTGGCCCAGGGCTGGCCTGGTCTGGAAAATCTGGCGCTGATCCCCGGTACGGTCGGGGCCGCCCCTGTACAAAATATCGGGGCCTATGGCCTGGAACTGGACGAGCGCCTGCACTCCGTCGTGGCCTGGGATCTGCGCGCCGGCCGGGGGTGCGAGCTTTTACCGGCTGACTGCGGTTTTGCGTATCGCGACAGCCTGTTCAAGCATGATGGGGCGGGGCGTTGGCTGATCGCGCGGGTGCGCTTTGCGCTGCCCAAGGCCTGGACGCCGCGTCTGGATTATCCGGACGTGCGCGAGCATCCGCTGCTGCGGGAAGCTGCGCCCGAGCCGCCATACCAGAACAGGCCCGACCCGCAACACCGGGATGCCGCATCCGAAAATGGCTGCCGGGCCCCGAACGCCGGACTGACTCCGTCCAGGATCTTCGATGCCGTCTGCGACATCCGCCGCCGCAAATTGCCCGATCCGGCCGTGCTGGGCAATGCCGGCAGCTTCTTCAAGAATCCGGTGATCGATGAGGCGCAGGCGGCCGCGCTGAAACAGAGGTTCCCGGATCTGCGGACCTATCCCCAGCCCGATGGGCGGGTAAAACTGGCAGCAGGCTGGTTGATCGAACAGGCTGGCTGGAAGGGACGGCGCCTGGGGCCGGTGGGCATGCACGAGCGCCAGGCGCTGGTGCTGGTCAATCATGGCGGTGCCCAGGCGGCCGACGTGTTGGCGCTGGCACGGGCTGTCGGCGATGCGGTGCGCGGACAGTTTGGCGTGGATCTGGAGCGGGAGCCCGTCATCCTGGATTGACGGGCACAGCGCTTTGGCGTCGACACCACGACCGGCCCGGGCCGAGTGGCGGATCTTTCGTGGCGGGTTTCCCGCGCCGCCCGGCATGCGGGGAAAGAGCAGGTTTAGCTGGCCAGCACGTCCTGCATGTCGAACAGGCCGAATTCCTTGCGCGCCAGGTAGCGTGCGGCGCGCAGGCTGCCCTGGGCATAGGTGGCGCGGCTGCCGGATCGGTGCGTGATTTCGATGCGTTCGCCGGTGCCGCAGAAATAGACGGTGTGATCCCCCACAATATCGCCGCCACGCACGACCGAAAACCCGATGTGGCCGGTCTCGCGCACGCCGGTGTGGCCATGGCGTGCCCAATCGGCGACATCTTCCAGCTGGACGCCCCAGGCGTGGGCGACGGCTTCGCCCATCGCCAGCGCCGTGCCGGAGGGCGCGTCCACTTTGTTGCGGTGGTGCGCCTCGAAGACTTCGACGTCGTAGCCGCTGTTGAGCAGGCGAGCGGCCATGTCCAGCAGTTTCAGCGTGGCGTTCACCCCCACGCTCATGTTGGGGGAGAACACGATCGCGGTTTTCTGGGCGGCGGCGCGGATGGCCTGCTTGCCCTGGGTATCGAAGCCGGTGGTGCCGATGACGCATTTCACACCGTGCGTCGCGCAGACATCCAGATGGGCCAGGGTGCCTTCGGGACGGGTGAAGTCGATCAGGCAGTCGGCATTCGCCAGCGCCTGCAGGTCGTCGGTGATCGGAACGCCTGTCACAATGCCCAGAAAAGTGCCGGCGTCCTGGCCAAGCGCGCCGCTGCCAGTGCGATCGAGGGCGACGGCCAGCGTCAGGTCGGCGGAATCCAGGACGGCCTGGATCAACATGCGCCCCATGCGGCCCGAGGCCCCGGCAATGGCGATACGCATGATCATTGGCCTTTGGTGGTGTTGGCGGGGGTTTCGGTGTGGATCGTGGCCTGCGGGGTCTGTGTCGAGATGCCCGCGTTGGGGGCGGCCGAATCGTTCAGCCCGGGCGAGGCGGCCCGCTGGGCAGCTTCGTCGGCCTGAGTCTTGTTGGCGGGGGCGACGGCTTCCTTGCCGCTGTCGGTCTTCTGGAAGGGCTGGCGATCGGGTTGTTCGTCACCCGACCAACGGACCAGTTTGTCGTCCTGGAACCAGACGGTGAATTTGCGCAGTTCGTCCTTGCCGTAGCCAGGCTGGTTGTAATACGGATAGTCCCAGCGTTCGGCGTGGAAGATATCCTCGAGCGTCGGCGTGCCGAGAATGAACCGCACCTGATCACGGGTCATGCCGACTTCGAGCTGCGTCACCTGCTCGGCCGTGATCCAGTTGCCTTGCTGGACGGTGGCCCGATAGGGGAACCCCCAGTTTGTCGAACCGCAGCCGGCCAGACCGATGGTCAGCAGACCAGCGGCCAGACAGAGGGTTGCCCTGCGGGAAAAATGACTAGCTCGGATGCGCACGAAAGCCCCCGTGATCGATGGCTGGCCGGCGGATTGCGGCCGCTAAAACCGCTATCATAAAGGGAATTCGGAATTGCGCATGCGCGGGGCTGGGATCGGGGCTTGTCCGCCCGGCTTGCTTTCCCCCGCCAGACCCAGGATACTTGAACCATGAATGATCAGCTCGAGCTTAAAAACATGGGTCTGAAGGCGACGTTTCCGCGCCTGAAGATCCTCGATATATTCCGTAAGGCGGAAACCCGCCATCACAGCGCCGAAGACGTCTATCGCGCCTTGATCGCGGAAGACGTCGACATCGGCCTGGCCACGGTCTATCGGGTCCTGACTCAGTTCGAGCAGGCCGGTATCCTGTTGCGCAGCCAGTTCGATGGCGGCAAGGCCGTCTTCGAATTGAACGACGGGGATCATCACGATCACTTGATCTGCACCAACTGCGGGCGTGTCGTCGAATTTTCCGATGCGGAAATCGAAAAGCGCCAGCACCGCATCGCCAAGGAAAACGGGTTTTCACTGGAAAGCCACCACATGATGCTCTACGGTGTCTGCCCAAAATGCCTGGAGTCCAAAAAGACCGGGTAAGGCGTGATCGGGCCGGCTTCAGCCGGCCGATAGCCGCAGCATTTCCCGGGCATGGTCCCGGGTCGCTTCCGTGATCTTCAGTCCGCCCAGCATGCGGGCGACTTCCTGGATCCGTGCATCGGCATCCAGCGGCCGAATGGATGAAGACGTCCGGTGGGCGTGCGTCGTCTTGCTGACCTGGAAATGGTGGACCGCGCAGGCCGCCACCTGGGGTAGATGGGTGACACACAGCACCTGATGGCGCAAGCCCAGTTCGTGCAGCAACCGGCCCACGACTTCCGCCACACCGCCACCGATGCCGGTGTCCACTTCGTCGAAAATCAGGGTGGGGACGCGGGCCGCCTGGCTGGCGATGACAGACAGTGCCAGGGAAATCCGTGCCAGCTCGCCGCCCGAGGCGACCCGCGACAGCGGCCTGGGTGCCACCCCGGCATGTCCGGCCACCGCGAATTCCACCGTTTCCAGGCCGTGAGCCGAGGGCTTGCTGGCCGGTAGTTCAACCCGAAACGACCCGCCTTCCATGGACAGCGTCTGCATGGCGGCGGTGACCTGCCCGGCCAGGCGCTGCGCGGTGGCCTGGCGTGCGGTGCTCAGTGCCTGCGCGATCGTCTGGTAGCGGACTTCGGCGGTGGCGCAGGCCTGGGCGAGCGCGTCCAGATCCTGGCCGGCGGCCGCCTGTCGCAGCCGGGTGAGCAGCGTGTCGCGCAGATCGGCCAGTTCTTCGGGCTCGACGTGAAAACGCCGGGCGGCGGCGAACATTTGGCTCATGCGGGCGTCGGCCTGCGCCAGCGCGTCCGGATCCAGTTCCAGGCGGTCCGCGTAGGCGTTCAGGCCATGGACGGTTTCCGCGCACAGGATGCGGGCCGATTCCAGGGTCTGGCAGTGTTCTTCCAGGCGGGGATCGTGACGCACCAGGGACTGCAGCGTCTGCAGGGCGGCTTGCAGGGCCTGCGCCACCGATCCGGATTCGCCGTCCAGGGCTTCTATCGCCTGACCCGCGCCGGCCAGCAAGGCCTGGGCATGCGCCAGGCGGGACTGCCGCGCGCATAAGTCCGGCCATTCGCCGGGTTGCGGCGCCAGATCTTCCAGAAACGCGGCGTCCTGCCGCAGCTGTTCGAGCGCGGCGGCCTGGCCCGCGGCGTCGTTTCGGGCTGCATCCAGGGCGGACTGGGCGGCGCGCCAGGTGGTCCAGGCGTCCGACAGGGCGCGTGCCTGATCGGCGTGGCCCCCCTGGGTATCCAGAATGTCGCGCTGGCTGGCCGCCTGCAGCAGGCTCTGGTGGGCATGCTGGCCATGAATGTCCACCAGCAGGGCGCCCAAGTCGCGCAGCTGGTTCAGCGTGGTGGGCAGGCCATTGATATAGGCCTTGCTGCGCCCCTGGGTATCGATCACGCGGCGCAGGATCAGCTCGGGACCTTCGATGGCCTGTTCGTTCAGCCAGTCGGATGCGGCGGGCGGCGCGTCGAAGACCGCGCTGATGTCGGCGCGGCTGGCGCCTTCGCGCACCAGGGTGGCATCGCCCCGGCCGCCCAGGGCGAGCGACAGGGCATCGATCAGGATTGATTTCCCGGCGCCGGTTTCACCCGAAAACACGGTGAAGCCGGCTTCGAAGGCGATCTCGGCGCGATCGACGATGACGAAATCGAGAATGTGCAGAGCGCGCAGCATAGGGCCTTAGCGGGGGCTGTCGTCGGGGTCGTCCCAGGGATGCAGCATCCGGTTCCAGTTCAGTTTGCTGCGCAGGGTGGAAAAATAGCTGTAGCCCTGCGGGTGCAGGAAGCGTACCCGGTGCGGGCTGCGCCGCACATCGATGCGGTCGCCTTCCTGGCAGTTGGACAGGGTCTGCATGTCGAAGTGCACGCTGGCGCCCGTTTCCACCCGGCCGAGCGCACGGATGGTGATGTTCAACAGCGAGTCTTCCGGCAGGGTGATGGGCCGGTTCGACAGGGTCTGGGGCGCGACGGGCACCAGCACCAGCGCATTGACCTGAGGGTGCAGGATGGGCCCCCCAGCCGACAGGGCATAGGCCGTCGAGCCCGTGGGGGTGGCGATGATCAGGCCGTCGGCGCGCTGGCTGTGCATGAAGACGCCATTGCACTCGACCCGTAGTTCGATCATGCCGCCGCGCCCGGCGCGGTTGATGATGACGTCGTTCAGGGCTAGCCCCGCGACCATTTCCTGGTCGCCGCGCATGACGCGGCCTTCGAGCAGCGTGCGTTCGTCCTGCACATAGGCGCCATTCAGGATGCCGGTGATGGCCTCGTCGGCGTTGCCCAACGGGATGTCGGTGATGAAGCCCAGGCGGCCGTGGTTGATGCCGATCAGGGGGACGTCGAAGGTCGCCAGCTGCCGGGCTGCCGCCAGCATGGTACCGTCGCCGCCCATGATGATGACCAGATCGGCGCGTGTCCCGATGTCTGCGTAGGAAGCCAGCTGGAAATCGTGCACGCCGCTGTTGCGGCCCGTCTCGGCTTCGACCAGGACGGCGCAGCCCGCCGCCTGCAGGACCGATCCCAGGCGCCGCAGGGGCGCATCCAGGCCGCTGTCCTGGTAGCGGCCGACCAGGGCCACGGTGTTGAAGTGCATGGAACCCAGTGCCTCGCGCAATTAATGGAATAATAAGGAGTACCCGATTATAGGGGGATGAAAGCACACCCGCCGGTGCCGGTGTGTCGTGGTTGTCCCGGACGATGGATGAACTGGACATGGATGATCGAGCCAAAGCATTGCTGAAAACGCTGGTGGAACGCTACATCGCGGACGGCCAGCCCGTAGGGTCGCGTACCTTGTCCAAGGTCTTCGACCTGTCGCCGGCAACGATCCGCAACGTCATGGCCGACCTGGAAGACCTGGGCCTGATTCACAGCCCGCATACGTCGGCGGGGCGCATCCCCACGCCGCGTGGTTACCGCATGTTCGTCGATAGCCTGCTGACCGTGCGGCCCTACGAACTCAGCCCCAACCTGCAGATCGCCGACTGCCTGCCGGCGGCCGAGCCGGGGCGGGCCGTGATGGCGGCGGCCTCGCTGCTGTCGAACCTGTCGCAGTTCGCCGGCGTGGTGCTCACGCCCAAGCGCACGCAGGTGTTTCGCCACATCGAATTCATCCGTCTGTCGGACAAGCGCGTGCTGCTGATCATCGTCACGCCCAACGGGGATGTGCAGAACCGCATCCTGTTCGTGCCACGTGAATACACCGAAATCGAACTCCTGGAAGCCTCGAATTTTTTCAACCGGCATTTCTCCGGCAAGTCCTTCCACGAGGTCCGTCTGTCGCTGGCGGACGAACTGGCCTCCCTGAAATCCGACATCACCCGGCTGATGCAGCAGGCGGTCGACGCCGGCATCGGGTCGCCGGACACGGTGGACGAGTCGGTCGTGATCTCGGGCGAGGGCAAGCTGCTGGAAGTCTCCGAAATGACGGCCGACATGGACCGCTTGCGCCGGCTGTTCGCCTTGTTCGAACAGAAGACCGATCTGCTGCACCTGCTGGACGTGTCCAGCCACGCGCAGGGCGTGCAGATCTACATCGGCGGCGATTCGCGCCTGGTGCCGCTGGAAGACGTGTCGGTAATCACGGCGCCTTATGGCGTCGACGGGCAGGTCATCGGCACGCTGGGTGTGATCGGTCCCAGCCGCATGGCCTACGAGCGGGTCATCCCCATCGTGGACATCACGGCGCGGATGTTGTCCAATGCGCTCGGCCAAGCAGCATTGTGATATTTGATTTCATGACACGTTTCATTTCCGACACACCGGATCCGCGCGCTCTGGATCCCGACGCCGCCGGGCCGGATCGCGGGCCGTTGGGCGTGCTGCTGGTCAACCTGGGTACGCCGGACGCCCCCACCCCGGCGGCTGTGCGCCGCTACCTGGCGGAATTCCTGTCCGATCCGCGCGTGGTAGAGCTGCCCTCCTGGTTGTGGCAGATCATTTTGCGCCTGTTCGTGCTCACCCGCAGACCGGCGGTGATCGCGCCGAAATACGCCGAAATCTGGCTGGAACGCGGCTCACCGCTGCTGGTGCATGGGCAGGACCTGGCCGAGGGCGTCGCGCAGACCTTGCGGGACCAGGGCTTGGACGTCCGGGTCGAACTGGCGATGCGCTACGGCCAGCCCGCCATCGCCGGCCGGCTGGATGCCCTGATGGCCGCCGGCTGCGGCCGCATCCTGGTGGCGCCCCTGTATCCGCAGTATGCCGCCAGCACCACGGCCACCGCCGTGGATGCGGTCAACGCCCATCTGGCGCATCTGCGCCATCAACCGACCCTGCGGGTTCTGGACCGCTTCCCTCAGGATTCCGCCTACATCGAGGCCTTGCATCAGTCCATCCGGACGCATTGGGAACAGGTTGGGCCCGCGGACCGCCTGCTGCTCAGTTTCCATGGCCTGCCGCAGTCCTGTGTGCAGCGCGGAGACCCGTATTTTCGCGACTGCATGCGGACGGCGGCCGCGCTGCGCACACGGTTGGGTGCTGACGGCCAGCGTCTGTACGTCAGTTTTCAGAGCCGCTTCGGTGCCGCGCCCTGGTTGCAGCCATATACGCAGGCAACGCTCGAAGCCTGGGGGCGCGAAGGCGTGGCCCGTGTCGACGTGCTCTGCCCCGGGTTTCTGGCGGACTGCCTAGAAACCCTGGAAGAGATCAATCTGGGCTGCCGCAGGGCTTTTCTGGCGGCGGGCGGGCGCGAATTCCACTACATCCCCTGTCTGAACGCGGATCCCGGTTGGGTGCGGGGATTCGCCGGCCTGATCGCCCGCAATCTGGCCGGGTGGACGTAGTCAGCCCTCGGATCGGGGTCTTGAAATCACCGTTTCACCCCCCCATATGACAAAACATTCGCATTCATCTGTTTTTGGAGAATTCACCATGTCGGCACCCCAGGAAGACTTGGACCCTAAAGCCGCGCCCGGCGCCGCGCCTCGGGGTTCGGCCGAAACCCCTGATGCCCCCGGCGCTGCATCCGCCGAGTCCGCGGCTGCTCAATCCGGCGAGGACCTCGCCGCGCTGCTGGCCGAGGCTCAGGCCAAGATCACCGAATATCACGACCAATTGCTGCGCGCCCACGCCGAAGTCGAAAACGTACGCCGCCGCGCCCAGGAAGACGTGGCCAAGGCCCGCAAGTTCGGCACCGAATCCTTCGCCGAAAGCCTGATTCCCGTGTGTGACAGCCTGGAAGCGGCGCTGGCTCAGGAAGGCCAGACGGCGGACGACTGGAAGCACGGCGTCGAAGCCACGTTGCGCCAGCTCAACACGGCGTTCGAACGAAACCAGATGCGGGAAATCGCACCACAGCCGGGCGAGACTTTCGATCCGCATCGTCATCAGGCAATTTCGACGGTACCTTCGGAACATGCCCAGGGCTTGGTTGCCCAGACCCTGCAAAAAGGCTATCTGATCGCGGACCGCGTGCTGCGTCCGGCGCTGGTGATGGTATCGGCCGGGCAGGGCTGAGTCCTCAGACGCCGCATGGCGCGGCCCGGTCGGCAGGCATCCGGAAAATTTCCGGCCTTGTCTTGAAATCGGGTCCGCCAGCCCCACATCAGAAACATTGGCGGGTCAGTCCCGCACCTCCCTCAAATATCGACAGGATCAAACATGAGCAAGATCATCGGGATCGACCTGGGTACGACCAACAGCTGTGTGGCTGTGCTGGACGGCGCCAAGGTCCAGATCATTGAAAACTCCGAAGGCGCCCGCACCACGCCGTCCATCGTGGCCTACATGCAGGACGGCGAGGTCCTGGTCGGCGCGCCGGCCAAACGCCAGGCGGTGACCAACCCCAAGAACACCATCTACGCCGTCAAGCGTCTGATCGGTCGCAAGTTCGACGAAAAGGCCGTGCAAAAGGACATCAATCTGATGCCCTACAAGATCCTCAAGGCCGACAACGGTGACGCCTGGGTCGAGGCGCAGGACAAGAATCTCGCCCCGCCGCAGGTGTCGGCCGACATCCTGCGCAAGATGAAAAAGACCGCCGAAGACTACCTGGGCGAGGAAGTCACCGAAGCCGTGATCACGGTGCCGGCCTACTTCAACGACAGCCAACGCCAAGCCACCAAGGACGCCGGCCGCATCGCGGGTCTGGAAGTCAAACGCATCATCAACGAACCGACCGCGGCCGCCCTGGCCTTCGGCCTGGACAAGTCCGAGCGCGGCGACCGCAAGATCGTGGTGTATGACCTGGGTGGCGGCACGTTCGACGTGTCCATCATCGAAATCGCCGACGTGGACGGTGAAAAGCAGTTCGAAGTCCTGTCCACCAACGGTGACACCTTCCTGGGCGGCGAAGACTTCGATCTGCGCATCATCAATTACATCATCGACGAATTCAAGAAGGAATCCGGCGTCGACCTGTCCAAGGACGTGCTGGCCATGCAGCGCCTGAAGGAAGCCGCCGAGAAGGCCAAGATCGAACTCTCCTCGACGCAGCAGACCGAAATCAACCTGCCGTACATCACGGCGGATCAGTCCGGTCCGAAGCACCTGAATCTGAAGATCACCCGCTCGAAGCTCGAGGCGCTGGTCGAAGACCTGATCGAACGCACGATCGAGCCCTGCCGCACCGCCATCAAGGACGCCGGCATCAAGGTCTCCGAGATCGACGACGTGATCCTGGTCGGCGGCATGACCCGTATGCCCAAGGTCCAGGAGAAGGTCAAGGAATTCTTCGGCCGTGATCCGCGCAAGGACGTGAACCCCGACGAGGCCGTGGCCGCCGGTGCCGCGATCCAGGGTTCCGTGCTGTCGGGCGACCGCAAGGACGTGCTGTTGCTGGACGTGACCCCGCTGTCCCTGGGCATCGAAACCATGGGCGGCGTGATGACCAAGATGATCAAGAAGAACACCACGATTCCGACGCGTTTCTCGCAGGTGTTCTCGACGGCCGATGACAATCAGCCGGCCGTGACGATCAAGGTCTTCCAGGGCGAGCGCGAAGTGGCCGCCGGCAACAAGGGGCTGGGCGAATTCAACCTGGAAGGTATCCCGCCCGCGCCGCGCGGCCTGCCGCAGATCGAGGTCACGTTCGACATCGACGCCAACGGCATCCTGCATGTGTCGGCCAAGGACAAGGGCACCGGCAAGGAAAACAAGATCACGATCAAGGCCAGCTCCGGGCTGACCGAGGACGAGATCGAGCGCATGGTGAAGGACGCCGAGGCCAATGCCGAGGAAGATCACCGCGTTGCCGAACTGGCACAATCGCGCAACCAGGCCGACGGTCTGGTCCATGCCACGCGCAAGTCCCTGACGGAATACGGCGACAAGCTCGAGGCGGCCGAAAAGGACGCCATCGAGTCGGCGATCAAGGACCTGGAAGAAGCCGTCAAGGGCGACGACAAGGCCGCCATCGACGCCAAGGTCGAAGCCCTGTCCACGGCATCGCAGAAGTTGGGCGAAAAGATGTATGCCGACATGCAGGCCAAGGCAGCTGCCGAAGGCGCCGCTGCGGCGGATGGCGCGAAGCCGGCCGACGACAATGTCGTCGATGCCGACTTCAAGGAAGTGAAGCGCGACTGATCGTGGATCCGCCTGTGTCCGGACTGGTCTCGTGCCGGTCCGGATCATGGCGGTTCACCCGCATGCAGATGCCCGGCCCTGGCGTTTTCGCCGGTCCGGGCTTGTGTCCTTCAATGAGCAGCGCATAGCGCAGGCAATCGACATCTATGGCAAAACGAGATTTTTACGAAATCCTGGGGGTCGCCAAGAACGCCTCGGATGACGACATCCGCAAGGCCTACCGCAAGCTGGCCATGAAATACCATCCGGACCGCAACCCGGACAGCAAGGAAGCGGAGGACAAGTTCAAAGAGGCGAAGGAAGCCTACGAGATGCTGTCCGACGCCGAAAAGCGCGCGGCCTATGACCGGTTCGGTCATGCGGGCGTGGATCCCAATGCAGCGGCCGGTGCCGGCATGGGCGGGGCGGGCGGTTTTGCTGATGCCTTTGGCGACATCTTTGGCGAGATCTTCGGTGGCGCGGGTGGCCGTCGGGGCGGTGGCGGGCCGCAGGTCTATCGCGGCGCCGATCTGAAGTACAACCTGGAAATCAGCCTGGAGCAGGCGGCCAGCGGCTTCGATACGGAAATCCGTATCCCCAGTTGGGAAACCTGCGACACCTGTCATGGTTCCGGGGCCAAGCCGGGCACCACTCCACATACCTGCCACACTTGCGGCGGCAGCGGCGCGGTGCGCATGCAGCAGGGCTTTTTCAGCGTGCAGCAGACCTGCCCGACCTGTCACGGCAGCGGCAAGGAAATTCCCAACCCTTGCGCGGAATGCGACGGGGTGGGCCGCATCCGCAAGAACAAGACCCTGCAGGTCAAGATCCCGGCGGGGATCGACGACGGCATGCGCATCCGGTCGTCCGGCAACGGTGAACCTGGCGTCAACGGTGGGCCTCCGGGCGACCTGTTCGTCGAAATCCGCATCAAGCCGCATGGCATCTTCCAGCGCGACGGCGAGGATCTGCACTGCGAACTGACCATCCCCTTCACCAAGGCGGCATTGGGCGGCACCCTGGAAGTGCCTACGCTCTCAGGGCGCGGCGAGATCACCATCCCCGAAGGCACCCAGACGGGCAAGACCTTCCGCCTGCGTGGCAAGGGCATCAAGGGGATCCGGTCCAGCTATCCCGGCGACCTGTACTGTCACGTCGCCGTGGAAACGCCGGTGCGTCTGAATGACGAACAGAAAGCCCTGCTGCGTCAGTTCGAGACATCCTTGACCAGCGGCGGCGACCGCCATTCGCCCAAAAGCGAGTCCTGGACGGACAAGGTGAAGAGCTTCTTTTCCTGAATCGTTCGCTGAACGGCTTTCTTGGAAGCCCCGCCTCCGGATGACCCGGTGGCGGGGCTTTTCCGTCTAATGTTTCGGATGCGAATCGGCCGCCACCGCGATGCTCAGGTCGTCGGGCTTGAGCAAGGTCCGCATGGCATCGTTCACCTGATCCGCCTTCAGTGCCTTCAGCTGGTCGATGATGTGCTGCTGCCAGGCGAAGCTACGCCCGGTTTCCAGGTAATCCAGCCAGCGGTCGGCCAGCCAGGTGTCGCTGGACCGGCCCAACTGCAGGTAATTCACCAGGGACGTCACGCCCTGATCGACATCCTGCTGTGTGAAGCCGGATTTCAGCGTGGCATCGAGGGTGGCGCGCATCGCCTGTTGCAGCGTCTGGGCGTTCTGCGATGCCATGGTGGCAAACAGCGTCCAGGCGCCGGACGGCTCGAAGGCCGATGCCCGTAGATTGCTGCCGACCCCATAGGACAGGCCCTGCTTGACGCGGATGCTTTGCCATAGGCGGGAATCCTCGGACCCTCCCAGCAGGTAATTGGCCAGCATCAGGGCGGGCCAGCGCGGGTCCGTATCCTGCAGTTTCAGCGGCAGGGTGGCCAGGTAGTTGGCGTTGGCCTTGCCTGGGGCTGGAATCTCGAAGGTCTTGGGCGCCACCGCATACCAGGGGTCAGGAATCCGGACGTAGGCTGGCGCCTGGTGCCAGCCTGACAGCGCGTCGCGCAGGGTGTCCTGGAGTGCTTTCGGGTCGAAGTCGCCGACCAGCGAAACCGTCATGCCGCCCGCGCCGTAGAAGCGGTCGTGGAATTTCAGCAGCTGATCCCGCGTCAGCGTTTTCGTCTGTGCCAGCATTTCCTGGGCTGTGGGCGTATAGCGGATGTCCTCCGGTTTCCAGGGCTGTCCGTGGCGTTGCAGCGCATTGCGCACCAGATACGACGGGCTGACGGCTTCGTTTTCGATGTTGGTAGTCAGACTGCGCTGGATCTCCGCCAGTTCCGTCGCGGGGAACGACGGGTGGCGTAGCAGGTGGAAGACCAGCTTCAGCAGTTCCGGCAGGTGTTCGCGGGAACTGCGCAGCGAGACGGTCAAGGTGTTGCCTTCGTCGTTGAAGGCCAGTTCGGAGTCCAGGGCATTGAGCCGATCCTCGATCTGCTGGCGCGACATATCGTCGGTGCCCCGTAGCAGCATCGCGGCGGTCATCGACGGCACCAGGCCGAGGCCTTTCATCTGCTCGACCGAGCCGAAGTGCAGGCGCAGGAAACCATGCACCTGGTCGCCCGGGGTCGCCTTGGGCAGCAATGCCATCGACACGGTCCCGTTGGGCAGCGTCAGGGCGCTGCGCTGCGTGGTGGCGTCGATCGCCTGGGGATCGGTATCGAAGGTCGCCACGGTGGGGCGGGTCGTCCCGGTCTTCAGTTGCTCGATCCAGGGCTTCAGGTCCGCGGCGGGGGCGGCCGGTGCATACTTTGGATCGGGGGTCGGCAGGTACAGGCCGCTGGTGCGGTTGCTGGGCAGCAGCCAGGTTTTCAATTCCGTACGGATCGAATCGAGCGTCAGGGCGCGCACACGCAATGGTTCGATGAACAACAGCCGCCAGTCGCCTCTGGATACCGCGTTGGACAGGGCGTCGGCCAGGCTGGCGGGCTGGTTGTAGATCTGTTTCCACTGGTTCAGCCAGGCGGTCCGGTTGCGGTCCAGGGCGGTCTGATCCAGCTGATCGATCCCGCCGGATTCCAGGGTCTGTTCCAGTATCTTCAGGGCTGCCTGAGGGTCGGCATCCGGCTGCAGCTGGGCGCCAAACACCGCGTAACCGGGCTGCTGCATGGCCCGCGCAAAGCCGAAGACGCTGCTGGCCTGGCCACTTTTTACCAAAGACTGATAGAGTGGTCCGGCCGGCGTATCCGCCAGCATGTCGGTGCCCATCGACAGCGCCGTGAAGACGTCGCTGGTCGCTTCCGGGAAGTGATACTGCGCGATCGCGATCGGGCTGCCGCCGATGCGGCGCAGGGTGGTGGCGCGCGCGCCTTGCTGGACCGGCTCGACCGTGTATTCCGGTGGCAGCACGCGGGTCGGCCTGACCATGGGGCCAAAGTCCTGGGCGATCCACTGCAGCACCTGTTGCGTGTCGAAGCGGCCCGTCACGATCAGGACGGCATTGTCCGGCTGATAGTAGCGGTGGTAGAACGCCTGCAGCTGCGCCACGTCGACGTGTTCCACGTCGGATCGCGCGCCGATGACACTGCGGCCATAGGGATGCCAGACATAGGCGGCGGCGTCGGTCTGCTGCAGCAGCATGCTGAATGGGCTGTTTTCGCCACGCTCCATTTCATTGCGCACCACGGGCATTTCCGCATCCAGATCGGCGCGGCTGATGCGGGAATTCAGCATGGCATCGGCCTGCCAGGACAGATACCAGCGCAAGGTGTCCGGGTTGCTGGAGAACGTGGCGTAGTAGTTGGTCAGGTCGGTCGAAGTGGATCCGTTGGCGGCCAGGCCGCGCCGGGAAAATTCGGCCAACGCGTCGGGGTGTTTCGGGCTGCCGCGGAACAGCAGGTGTTCCAGCAGGTGCGCCATGCCGGTCTCGCCGGCGCCCTCGTTGCGTGAGCCGACCTTGTAGCTCATGTTCACGGTCGTCTGGGCGCGGGAATCATCAGGGGCGAGCAGCACCTGCAGGCCGTTGGCCAGGTGGTATTCCGCGATGCCTTCGATCATGACCACCGGCGTGATGCCGGGGGGTGTCTTGGCCTGTGCAAGGCAAGGCGTAGCGATCGCCAGGGGCAGGAACAGTACCAGCAGGGAAAGGAAGGATTTCAGTCGTTTCATGTAGAGTCGCAGCCCGTGGGTAAAGGGTCATCGCCCATAACAGTACTGCAAATAGGGTGGCGTCTGGCGGAACGACGGATTTGTTGATCCCCCCTGGGAGCGGGATGGTAGCGCGGACTCCGCTGCATGGGGCGCTGCAGCGGCTCCTACAGCATGCCGATCAGCCGTGTGTCGGGAAGGCGAATTCCGTCCCCTTGACCTCGCTGTCCGGCCAGCGCTGCATCACGGATTTCTGGCGGGTATAGAACCGCACGCCTTCCTCGCCATAGACGTTCATGTCGCCGAACAGGCTGTTCTTCCAGCCGCCAAAACCGTGCCAGGCCATCGGCACGGGGATGGGCACGTTGATGCCGACCATGCCGACCTGGATGCGGCGGGCGAATTCCCGGGCGGCGTGGCCGTCCCGCGTGAAGCAGGCGACGCCGTTGCCGAAACTGTGTTCATTGATGATGCGGATGGCCGAGTCGATGTCGGGCGCGCGCACGCAGGACAGCACCGGGCCGAAGATTTCTTCCCGATAGATCCGCATCGACGGCGTGACGTGGTCGAACAGGCAGCCGCCGACGAAGAAGCCTTCCTCGTGTCCGGGAACCGTGAGGCCACGCCCGTCGAGAACAAGCTGAGCGCCTTCGCTGACGCCGATGTCCAGGTAGTTGTGGATACGCTGCAGGGCATCCCGGGTAATCACGGGACCCATCTCGGCCTCGGCATCCATGCCGTGGGAAATCTTCAAGTTTCGGGTGCGTTCGGCCAGCAAGGGCATGATGCGGTCGGCGGCGTCGCCCACCAGGACGGCGACCGACACCGCCATGCAGCGCTCGCCCGCAGCGCCGTAGGCGGAGCCGATCAGGGCGTTGACGGCCTGATCCAGATCGGCGTCGGGCATGATCACCATGTGATTCTTGGCGCCGCCCAGGGCCTGTACCCGCTTGCCGTGGTGCGCGCCCCGTTCGTAGATCGAGCGGGCGATCGGGGTGGAACCCACGAAGCTGATCGCCTGGACCTCGGGATGACTCAGCAGCGCCTCGACGGCTTGCTTGTCGCCCTGGATCACATTGAAGACGCCGTCGGGCAGACCGGCCTCGCTCAACAGTTCGGCGATGCGCAGGGATACGGAAGGGTCGCGCTCGCTGGGCTTGAGGATAAAGCAGTTGCCCGCCGCGATCGCCAGCGGAAACATCCAGCAGGGCACCATGGCCGGGAAGTTGAACGGCGTGATGCCCGCCACCACACCCAGGGGCTGGCGCAGGGTCCAGTTGTCCAGACCTGTGGCGACCTGCTCGGTGTAGTCTCCTTTCAACAATTGGGGGATGCCGCAGGCAAATTCGATGATGTCGATGCCCCGGGCCAGTTCACCCATAGCGTCGCTGAATACCTTGCCGTGTTCCGCCGTGATGATGGCCGCGAGTTCTTCACTATGGGTGTTCATCAGCTCCAGAAACCGGAACATGACTCGGGCCCGGCGCGATGCTGGGGTATTGGACCAGGCGGGAAAGGCGGCGGCCGCGGAGCGCACGGCGGCTTCCAGGTCCTCCGGGCTGGCCAGTCGCAACTGGCGCGTGATTTCTCCGGTGGCCGGATTGTGGATGGCTTGGGTGTGGGTGCCCAGGCCCGGTGTGCGGCGCCCATTGATGAAGTGACCGACGTCCGCCGTGTCCGTGTAGGCTTGCATGAGAATCTCCGGAGAAAGTGATGGGGTGAGTGAAATGCGATGTCGGCTCAGTGTAGGAACGGCATTGCGGCTCGCATAGATCGAAAAGCTGGAATCATTGTTTGATTTCGTGAACAATGACCGGATGGATCCAAAAAATGTCGATCGGCTCTGGCCGCATATTCACTGGTTGACCGTGCTGGCTCAGCAAGGCAGTTTTACGGCGGCGGCCCGGCGGTTGTCGGTCAGCAAGGCCGCCATGAGCCAGCGTATGGCCGAACTGGAGCTGGCGGCCGGTGTGCCGTTGATTCAGCGCACGACACGCTCCGTCCGCCTGACCGAGGCCGGCCAGCGCCTGGTCGACGATACGCGGGATGCCTACGCGCACATCGCGTCCAGCTTTGCCGATGTCCAGGATCTTTCGGTAGTGCCCAGTGGCTTGTTGCGCATCACGGCGCCCGTGGCCTTTGCCCGCCAGCAGCTCGTCGCCTGCCTGCCGGAATTCCTGCGGCGCTACCCGAAGATCCGGCTTGAACTCGACATGCGCGATGGGCTGGTATCCCTGGCTTCCGAGGGCTTCGACCTGGCCCTGCGCCACGTCGAAGTTCCCCCGGATACCTACGTGGCGCGGGTCCTGTGCCAGACGCGCACCCTGCTGGTGGCCAGTCCCGGCTATCTGGCGCAGTACGGCACGCCCCAGGATCCCTGGCAGCTCGGGGATCATCGGCATCTGCATTACCCGCGTCAGCATGGCGTGGCGAACTGGGTCTTTGAACGCATGGATGCCGGATCGTTGGACAGTCAGGTGACGGTTCGGGTCCAGCCCTGTTTCGTGGCGAACAATAGCGAGGTGCTGCGCGACATGGCCTGCGCGGGGGCTGGGGTGGCGCTGCTACCCGACTTTTCCGCGCAACGTGCGGTCCAGGATGGGGAATTGGTTGAAATCCTGCCTCAGTGGTGTCCGGTCAGCACGTTCGGGCGCACGATTTTCGCCCTGCGGCCGTATGCCAGCCAGGCGCCGAGAAACGTGCGGGTCCTGCTGGATTACCTGCTGGAAGTCTTTTCACAGGGGTTCGACCACAGGCCCGGGCGTGCGCTCTGATTCGAAGAAACGCCATAGGCGCGGGTGCCCCGAGTAGGTCACATTGAAGCGCAGCCAGCCGTCCTCGTGTCCCGCCGGATCGAAGTAGCTGCCGGGCGCTAGCCAGATGCCGGCTTTCAGCGCCCGCGCCGCCAGGCCGATCATGCCGTCCGTGCCCGGGAAGGGCTGTCGGGGCCGGGCCCACAGGAACAGGCCTGCGCCGGGCTCGTCCCAGATTTCGAATCCGTGCTCGTGCATGGCGGCAGTGACCTGATCGTGGGCCCGATGCAGGCGTTCGCGGATACCGCGCAGATAGGTCGCATGGCGGCCGTCGCGCAGGACGTGATGGACGATGCGTTCCATCACTTCGGCCGAGGTCAGGCCCAACGACATCTTGGTGCGGGCGCATTGCTCCAACAGTGCCTTGGCGCAGGTCAGGTAGCCGACGCGGGTGGAGGGCATGACGCTTTTGGCGAAGCCCGACACGTAGATCACGCGGCTCGTGCCGGCCAGGGCCGCCAGCAGCGGGGCCGGTTCCGACAGCAGGTCGCGCGATACGTCGTCCTCGACAACAAGGATGGAATGGCGCTCGGCCAGTTGCAGCAGGCGGAATGCGCCAGCCATGGTGAATGTGGCGCCCGTGGGGTTCTGCAGGACGGTGGTGACGAACATGGCCCGGATAGGGTGCCGGCTGGCCAGGTCTTCCAGGGTCTGCTCGCAGATGCCTTCGCGCGTGCGGGGCACGGCATGCACGACGATGTGGTTCAGGGCCAGGATCTGCAGCAGATTGGCGTAGCAGGGGGCTTCGACGGCGACGTGGTCGCCAGGGCGCAGAATGGTTCGCACCACGATGTCCAGCGCCTGGGTTGCGCCATGGGTCAGCAGGACCTGATTCGGCTCGACCTCCAGCCCGTATTCCAGCAGGTGGTGGGCAATATGCTCGCGCAAGGGGTAATAGCCGAGTGGATGTCCGTAGGATGACATCTGGCTGACCGGCACACGGCTCATCTGGCGCAAGGCATGCGGCAGGCCGGTCTCGTCATGCCAGTCGGGCGGCAGCCAGCCGCATCCGGCCTTGATGGAAATCGAATGATCGGCAAAGACGTCCGCCAGCAGCCAGGATGAGCCGATCCGCGGGACCACCCAGTCCGGGACGGACGACGCCGGAACCTGTCTGGGGCGGGCGACACGGAAATTCGCACCGGGCCGGGATTGCAGCACCCCCTGGGCCACCAGCCGGTTGTAGGCGGCCATGACAGTGAAGGTGCTGAGCCCGTGGTCCTGGGCAAATCGCCTAACCGAGGGGAGTGCCATCCCCGGGCGCAGCACCCGGTCGCGGATGGCGTGTTCCAGCGCCTCCACGGCCTGATCCACCAGGCTGGGCGCCCGCTTTCGATCGCGATCCGGTTCGAACAGGATCATGTCGATCTTGGCAGGAGGCTTTGATGCATGCGTCGATTCCTCTGTCGGTCAGTACAGTTGTTTGAATTTAAACAATACAGTTATCCGGCCATCCTGTCACCGTGTATGTATCTCGGGCAATGGGCAGCCCAGAATGAATCAACCGCATTTCCCCGCATCGAGAGGCTGCCATGCACACCGAAGTCACGAACACGATGGATCTGTCCAATTTGTGGATGCCGTTCACCGCCAACCGCCAGTTCAAGGCGCACCCCAGGCTGCTGACCGGGGCCAAGGACATGCACTACACGGCGGCGGATGGCCATTCGGTGCTGGATGGCACGTCCGGCCTGTGGTGCGTCAATGCGGGGCATGCACGCCAGCCCATCATCGATGCCATTCATCGCCAGGCCACCCAGCTGGACTATGCGCCCAGCTTCCAGATCGGCCACGAGGACTCCTTTCACGCCGCCACGGAAGTCGCCGCCCTGATGCCCAAGGGGCTGGATCGCATCTTCTTCACGAATTCCGGGTCGGAATCCGTCGATACGGCGCTCAAGATCGCAGTTGCCTATCACCGGGCGCGCGGCGAAGGGCAGCGCACCCGCCTGATCGGGCGCGAGCGCGGCTATCACGGAGTCGGATTCGGAGGTATTTCGGTGGGGGGGATCTCGTCCAACCGCAAGGCGTTTTCCGGGGTGTTGCTGCCGGGTGTGGATCATCTGCCGCATACGCACGATCTGGCCCACAATGCCTGGTCTCGCGGCCAGCCCGCCTGGGGGGCGCATTTTGCCGACGCCCTGGAAAGCATCATTGCGCTGCATGATGCCTCGACGATCGCGGCCGTCATCGTCGAACCCCTGGCGGGATCCACCGGGGTGCTGCTGCCACCCAAGGGATATCTGGAAAAACTGCGTGCCATCACCGAAAAACACGGCATTTTGCTGATTTTCGACGAGGTCATCACCGGCTTCGGCCGGCTGGGGGCGGCGACCGCCAGCGACTTCTTCGGCGTGACGCCGGACCTGATCACTATGGCCAAGGGTATCAGCAACGCGGCGGTGCCGGCGGGCGCCGTGGCCGTGCGCCGTTCCGTCCATGACACGATCATCGACGCCAGCGCCAGCGGTATTGAATTCTTCCATGGCTATACCTATTCCGCGCATCCGCTGGCGACGGCCGCCATCCGGGCCACGCTGGGGATCTACCGCGACGAACAGCTCTTCAAGCGGGCGCATGACCTTTCCGTGCCGTTCGAAAACGCAGCGCACGGGCTGAAGGGCGCGCGCCATGTGATCGACGTCCGCAATCTGGGGCTGGTGGCCGGCATCGAGCTGACCCCGCGTGAAGGCGCGCCGGGGGCGCGCGCCGCGGAAGTCTTCAGCAAGTGCTTCGATCAAGGTGTGCTGGTACGC
The DNA here is from genome assembly GCF_039614765.1 of Castellaniella sp. MT123. Classification (NCBI taxonomy): domain Bacteria; kingdom Pseudomonadati; phylum Pseudomonadota; class Betaproteobacteria; order Burkholderiales; family Alcaligenaceae; genus Castellaniella; species Castellaniella sp. MT123. The sequence continues at coordinate 1,590,262 of NZ_CP154879.1, read as the reverse complement.
TATACCGGTGACATCATCGCGGTTTCGCCTCCGCTGATTATCAGCGAGGAACAGATTGCACGGATTTTCGAAACCATCGCCGCAGTGCTGAAGACCGTGGAGTAACGAGGGCAAGCTGGGCACTATTTTTGTGACGAGCTCGGGTGTCGATGAAATCACGGGAAGATCGTGGTACTGAATTTTCCATCTGATCGGCAGGGAGGCGCGAGGGCCAGTCGATTTTTCAGCGGGGGGCAGGCGGCGCCCCGAGGCTTGCGCCGGGGACAAGGGTAGGTTGTAGCGGCTCTTGTGGCGGGACGGGCCTGCCAGCCAGCAGATCCACGATGATGTGAGCAGCCCGAGCGCCAATATCGCTATCCGGAATGCGGATGGTGGTGAGTTCGGGCTGCATCATGGCTGCCTCTTCGAGGCCGTCAAAGCCGATGAGCGATATCTCTTCGGGTACTTTGATGCCCAAGCGGCGGCACTCGTGCAAGGCGCCCATGGCCTGCAGGTCGGTGCCGAACAGAATAACCGTAGGACGGGGTGACATCCGCCAGATTTGACGGATGGCCTGGCGCCCCCCCTCGTAAGAAAAGGGGTACTCGATGATCCAGTCCTCGGGAATCGCGAGCCCGGCTTCGTGTACGGCGGCCAGGATGCCTGCTCGTCGGTAGCGAGCGCGTTCGTTGCCGATGATCGTGCCACCGCAAATGCCCAGATGCGTATGGCCTTTTTCCAGTGCTAGCTTGGCAAGCTTGTAGGCTGCGTCGAAGTTCGAGATGCCAACGCAATAGGGGTGTTGGCTGCCATCCACGGACCAGGTGAGTACATAGGGTAGTTTGTACTGGCGCAGCAGGCTGAAGACTGCGTCTTCATGGTCTGTCCCTACCATGATGATGCCGTCTACGCCCTTTTCGAGGATGGCGCGGATGAGAGAGGCCTCGGTTTCAATGTGATATTCGTGGCTGACAATAAGCAGCTGGTAGCCTTGGGCCCAAAGTGCCTGCTGAATGGAGTGGGTCGAGTGGGCGAAGATGGGGTTGTTGAGTGTGGGGTATACGGCAGCGATAGTCTGGCTGCGTCGCGAGGCCAGGGCGCGAGCCGCACCATCGCGGATATAACCCAGTTGGGCAACCGCATTGTTCACAGCTTCGAGTGTCTTGGGTTTGACGCGGTCGGGCACGGAAAGTGCTCGGGAAGCGCTACCCAGCGATACACCCGCCAGGCGAGCGACATCGGCTAGAGTGGGTCTGCTGTATGTCATGGAGTACCTAAAAACATCGGGTGTTTACTCATTGACAGTGTCTGAGCGGCCTATGGTAACCTGCCCTCACACAAATTTGAAACGTTTCATTTTATTAATCACCCCTCCCAACAGCATTGTAATTGCTGTTTTTAAAAAATTAGAGTTGAAGCGCTTCAAAAATGTTGAAATAGAAGGAGCTGTTGATGTCTCTGTTGTCGATCAGTGCCTCGCTCGGCTTTCCTGAATAGCAGGCTGGGGCATTAAAACATCAAGTGAATCCCAACAGGAGATTCCACCCGGAAGCCCTAGGGATCAAGGAGTGTAGACATGAAATTCAAAAAAACTGTTTTTGCCATTGCTGTCGGTGTCATGGCCTTTGGGGCTACCGCGGCCACTGCGGCGACAATCAAGGTGGGCGCCTTGTTTCCGTTCAGCGGCGGCCTGGCACTGCTGGGACAGGAAAGCTTTCGAGGGGTGGAGCTCGCCATCAACGAGGTGAATGCAGCCGGCGGCATTAATGGAGACAAAATCGAGATCGTCAAGGCAGATGCCGTTGACCCCAACCAAGCGGTGTCCGGTGCCAAGCGTCTGGTATCCGATGGTGTAGTTGCCATTTTTGGCAGCTATGCATCCGGACTCTCCTATGCCGCATCGCCAGTCGCCGAACTGGCTGGTGTTCCGTACTTTGAGTTGGGTGCTACAGCGCATAAGATCACCACCCGTGGGTACAAATATTTGTTTCGCACCAACCCGAATACCGCCAAGTATGGTGTAGCTGTGGTTGATGCCCTGCATGGCCTGATTGCTCCTGGCATAGGGTTGAGTGCCAAGGATATCCGCATCGGCATCATTCATGAAGATGGCCCCTATGGTACTGATGTGGCCGCAACCGAGAAGAAGCGTGCCGCGGAGTTGGGCTACCAGGTGGTTGAGACGCTGCCTTATTCCGCCAAATCGGTTGATCTGTCTTCTTTGGTCCTACGTCTGAAGGGTGCCAAGGCCAATGTGGTGCTGCAGACTTCATATCAGAACGACACCATCTTGTACTTCCGCCAGGCTAAGGAAGCGAATTTTCATCCCAAGGTCGTGATTGGTGCTGGGGGCGGCTATTCGCTGATGGATACCGCTAAGGCTGTAGGGGCGGACATCGACGGTGTGTTCGATCTGGATTTTCCTCAAGCATCGATCAACCCGAAGGGAGCTCCCGGGTTGGAAAAATTTCTTGCCGAGTATAAGTCGGCTTATAGCAGTACGCCGCAGTCCGGGCACAGTCTGGCTAACTATGTCGGGGCCAAGGCATTCCTTGACATCATGGCACACGCCAAATCATTTGATAAAGACAAAATTCGTGAGGCCGTGCTGGCATACAAGAAGCCCGACGGCGAAAGCGCCAATGGCTGGGGCTTCGATTTCGCCAAAGAGGGCCAGAATGAGGCCTCCAATTTCTATGTGATGCAGTGGCAAAACGGTGAACTGGTCACCATTGAGCCCAAAAATCTTGCGCTGGGCAAGCCGAAGTTCAACCAGTGAGCGTGGCACCGTCGTCGCCGTGACTGGCGCCCGGGCTGATTTGTCCCCTCGGCACGAAACCTTCATTTTTCCAAGAGATTGACCATGGATATTTTTTTCCAGTTAATCATCAATGGTCTCCTGCTGGGGGGGGCCTACATGATCATCAGCCTGGGCCTGACGCTCATCTTCGGGGTCGTGCGTGTCGTCAACTTCGCCCACGGCGAGTTTTTGATGATCGGCATGTACTTCGTCTATCTGATGGCAGCGCATCTGGGTATCCACCCCTACATCGGCCTAGTGCCCGCGGCCATCGTGCTGTTCGCCCTGGGGGCCTTCGTGCAGAAAGTGGTGATCGAGCCGCTGCTGGACGCGGGCGAGGAAATCCAGATTTTCGCCACGGTGGGCGTCTCCACCATTTTGCTCAACCTGGCCCTAGTCATCTTCGGCGCGGACGTGTTTCGGGCGCATACCTCGGTGGGTACTGGCTCGTTCGAGGTCGGTCCATTTTCCCTGGTGACGGGGCAGGTGGTCACGTTCGTGATCGCCATCGCCCTGGCCGTGGGCCTGCATCTGTTCATGCACCGCACCTATCTGGGGCGCGCGCTGCGGGCCGTGGCCCAGCAACGCTACGCCGCCATGCTCATGGGGGTCAACGTCAAGTTCGTCTATGTCATTGCCTTTGGCCTGGGCTCGGCCTTCGTGGGGGTCGCCGCCGGCCTGCTGGCGCCGCAGTATCCGGTGTTTCCCACGGTGGGCACGTATTTCGTGCTGACGGCTTTCGTGATCGTGGTGCTGGGCGGCATGGGCGACCTCTACGGCGCGGTGGTGGGTTCGCTCATCATCGGCGTGGTGGACACCCTGGCGGGCTTCTACATCGCGCCTGATCTCAAGGAAGTCGTCTATTTCGGTATTTTTTTGCTGATTCTGATCCTGCGCCCCAGCGGGCTGTTCGGGTTGGGCACTGAATAAGCAGGAGCGCCTCATGTTCCCCGATTTTCGCAATCCAAAAGCGTATGTCAGCCTGGCGGTTCTGATCCTCGCGTTTCTCGTGCCCCTGGCGCTGGACACGGCCTTCTGGACCAATCTCTTCGTTCTCATCTTCGTCTTTGCCGCGCTGTCGATCGCCTGGAACATCGTCGGCGGCTTTGCCGGGCAGCTGTCGCTGGGCCACGCGGTGTTCTACGGCATCGGTGGATACACCGCCACGCTGCTCACGCAGGCATACGGCATCAGCCCCTGGATCGGCATGCTGGCCGGGGCGGTGATTTCCGGCGTGGTGGCCATCATCATCAGCTATCCCACCTTGCGCCTGAAAGGCCCGTTCTTCGCCCTGGCCACCATCGCCATCCTGGAGGTGGTGCGCCTGCTGGTGATCCACGAGGAAAGCTGGACGGGCGGCTCCAGCGGCATCAGCCTGCCGCTGAACATCGGCTGGGAGTGGATGATCTTCCGTAACAAGACCAATTACCTGATCATCGCCTTCGGCCTGTTTATGTTCGTCTTCTGGGCTTCGTGGCTGATCCGCAAGTCGCGCCTGGGGCACTACCTGCTGGCCATCCGCGAGCGCGAGGACGCGGCGCAGGCCGTGGGGGTGAACACCGCCAGCAAGAAGACCCAGGCCGCCGTGCTGTCGGCCATGCTCACCAGCATCGTCGGCACCTTTCACATCACCTATCTCACCTTCGTCGATCCGCAATCCGCCTTTTCGCTCGAACTGTCCATCCAGATCGCCATGTTTGCGCTGATCGGCGGCATGGGCACGCTGGCCGGCCCCGTTGCCGGCACGTTTCTGGTGCTGCCGATCGCCGAGCTGGCGCGCGCCTGGCTGAGCGGCGTGAGCAACGGGCTGCACGGGCTCATCTACGGCGTCGTGCTGGTGGTCGTCGTGCTGACCATCCCGCAGGGGCTGGTGGGGTCGTTCGGCGCCCGCGTAGGCCGCTGGGTGTCGCGCCTGCCGTATCTGGGCCGGGCCCCCGCGGCGCCGGCGCGGGCCGGCCAGCTGGCGCAGGGCTGTGCGCGCCAGGAAACGCCCGTGCTTGAGGCGCGCAATCTGTTCAAGAATTTCGGCGGCCTGCGCGCCACCAACGACGTGTCGCTGACGCTGTTTGAAAACGAGATCCTGGGCATCATCGGCGCCAACGGGGCGGGCAAGACCACAGTGTTCAACCAGCTCTCGGGCTTCATCCGGCCCGACCAGGGCACGATCCGCCTGCGCGCGCGCGACGGCCAGTGGGCAAGCTGCAATGCGCCGTATGAATATGCGCACCAAGGCCTGAGCCGCACCTTCCAGACGGCTTTGCCCTTCACCAGCCTGACGGTGCTCGAGAACATCATGCTGGGGGCCTTCATCAACACCACCGACCGCCGCGAGGCCGAGGCCGTGGCGCTCGAGGTGGCCGGACTCACCGACCTCACCGAGCTGCTCGGCGTCGAGGCGCGCAACCTGACGGTGGGCGGGGTCAAGCGCCTAGAAGTGGCCCGCGCCCTGGCCACGCGGCCCAAGATCCTGCTGCTCGACGAGGTGATGGCGGGCCTGAACCCCACCGACATCGACAAGGCTATCGCGATGATCCGCCGCGTGCGCGAGTCGGGGGTGTCGGTGGTCATGATCGAGCACATGATGCAGGCCGTCATGGCCTTGTCCGACCGCATCATCGTCATCAGCGAGGGGCAGGTGCTCACCAGCGGCTCGCCGCGCGAGGTGGTGGAGAACCCGCAAGTGATCGAGGCCTATCTGGGCCGGGAGCAGCAACATGCTTAAAGTGTCCAATCTCTGCGCCGGCTATGGCAAGACCCAGGTGCTGGACAATGTCAGCTTCGACGTCCAGGCAGGCGAGGTCGTCACCTTGATTGGCGCCAACGGGGCGGGCAAGACCACCATGCTCAAGGCCATCTGCGGCGTCATCCCCGTCACCCAGGGCGTGGTCGAGTTCGAGGGAGTCGATCTGGCCAACCGCAACGCGTTCGACGTGGTGGCCGCCGGGGTCACGATGATCCCCGAGGGGCGGCAGCTGTTTCCGGGATTCACCGTGCGCGACAACCTGCTGATGGGCTCTTACAAGCCCGCCGCCCGGGCGCAGGCGGCGCAGCGCATGGCCGAGGTGCTGGAAATCTTTCCGCGCGTACAAGAGCGCCTGAACCAGCTGGCGGGCTCGCTGTCGGGCGGCGAGCAGCAGATGGTGGCGATCGCCCGCGGCCTGATGGCCGGACCCCGGCTGCTGATTTTCGACGAGCCCTCGGTGGGCCTGTCGCCGCTGCTGGTGCAGCAGATGTTCGACATCATCGAGCGCATCACGGCCAGCGGCATGACGGTGCTGCTGGTCGAGCAGAACGTCTTCCAGACCCTGAAGCTGGCTGACCGCGGCTACGTGCTGGAAAACGGCACCATCGTGCTGGAGGGTACGGGCGCCGAATTGCTGGGCAACCCCCACATCAAGAAGGCCTATCTGGGGGGCTAGGCGCCTCAGTCTTTCAGGTAGATGTCCAGGCGCTGCGCGGCATTGCGTAGGTGCGTTTCGGCGGCGCGGGCGGCGGTGGTACCGTCGTGCGCCTCGATGGCGTCGAGAATCTGGTGGTGCTCGGTCTGCACGGCCATCACCAGATCCTGGTGGTGGGTGACCGTATTGGTGCGGGCCCGGCGGATGAGCCCGCGTACGTGCTGTTCGAGGTATTCATTGAGCGCGATGAAGTGTGGGTTGTGCGTGGCGTCGCAGATGGCCTGGTGAAAGGCGTAGTCTTCGCTGTCGCCGGGCTGACCGTTGAGAATGGCGTATTCCATGCCCACCAGTGCCCGGCGGATTTCTTTCAGGTCGTCGGTCGTGTGGCGCACGGCAGCGTGCCGGGCGGCAGCCGACTCAAATGCCACCAATAGTTCGATGATGTGCTCGATGGCATCGTGATCGTTGAGCGCTGTGGTGGAAAGCCGAAATGATTGTCGGGCGCTGCGCTCGTTGACGAAGACGCCGCGCCCCTGATGCGAGCTGACCAGGCCCTCGGACTTGAGCTGTGAGATGGCTTCGCGCACGACCGAGCGGCTGACGCCAAACTGCTCGCACAACTGCTTTTCGCTAGGCAGCTTGCTGCCGGAGGCAAGACGGCTTTGTTGTATTTCGTCTTTCAGCCAGTCGATGATGCCGGTGGTGAGTGGCTGTGAGGGTGTGTCCATGTTTTTAGTCATAGGTACGTGCCGTCGGTCAGTATTACACGATATACAGGCCACCGTTTACGTGCACCGTCTCGCCGGTAATGAAACTGGCCAGATCGGAGCATAGGAAGGCGATGACGCTGGCCACCTCGGCGGCCAAGCCAAAACGCTTCAGGGGGGTGCTGTCGAGCAGCACTTGGCCTTTTTGGCGCACTAGGGGTTCGGTCATGGCGGTGGCAATGATGCCAGGGGCTACGATATTTACCCGGGTCTTGGGGGCCAGTTCGAGCGCGAGACTTTTGCTCAGGCTGCTGACGGCACCCTTGGATGCCGAGTAGTGTGCGTGGCCTAGGCTACCGCGGTGGCCAGCCAGAGACGACAGGGTGACGATGGCGCTGTTGTCGGTCAGGTGCGGGATGACGCTGCGACACATATAGAAGGTGCCATCCAGATTGATGCTTATCAGCTTTCGCCATTGTTCATCGCTCATGCTCTCGATGCGCTGCTCGGGGTAGATGCCTGCCGAATGCACTAGATAGTCGATGCCGCCGTGGTGACTGGCAACCGTTTGTGCCAACTGCTGACAGGCCTGGGCGTCTGATACGTCCACTGTGTGGGTAGAGATGCTGCCGGGTGAAGTCTTCAGTTCGTAGGCCAGGGCATCGAGCGCCTGGGTGGAGAGATCGCACAGGGCGACGTTGGCCCCGGCCTGGGCCATCTGCCGGGCCACCTCGCGGCCAATGCCGCCGCTGGCGCCGGTGATGAGTGCGGTTTTGCCGGTGAAAGAAATCATGCGAGTCTCCTGTTAGGGTTATTCCTAATACTGTTCAAATTATTGAAAATAAACGAATAATTCTTGTTGATCGAGAATTTGCCAGTCGCGCCATGGACTTTCGTTGACAAGCAATTTTCGACCTGACTAGAATTCTACAACTTGTCTGATAAGCTAAGCAAACATATCAGACAAGTACGAATATGGATAACTACATAGGAGTGGCAGGAGTGAAGTACACAAAGATTGCAGCAATGATGTCGGTGTGCGGCTTGCTGGCCGTCGGCACCGTCCAGGCCGAACCGCTGAAGATCGCCCTGGTCGAAACCTTGTCCGGCCCGCAGGCCTCGACCGGGCTTCTGTACCGCACGGCGGTCAAGTACGGACTGGAAGAAATCAACCAGGCGGGCGGCTGGGACGGCGCGCCGGTCGAGCTGGCTGAATACGACAACCAGGGCGGGCCCGCAGGCGCGTCCGACAAGGTGAAGGCGGCGATTGCCGGCGGCGCTCGCGTCATCATCCAGGGTTCGTCCTCGGCGGTGTCGGGGCAGATCACGGAAGACGTGCGCAAATACAATCTGCGCAACCCGGGCAAGGAAGTGCTCTACCTGAACATGGGCGGTGAGGCGCTCGAGCTCACAGGCGACAAGTGCCACTTCTATCATTTCCGCTTCACCACCAATGCCACGATCCGCGTGAAGACGCTGGTGCATGCCATGAAAGACGCGGGCGACCTGGGCACCAAGGTGTTCTCCATGAACCAGAACTATTCCTGGGGCATGGACATGCAAAAGGCCATTCAGAGCTTTGCTAAAGAGGGCGGCTACACCGTGGTCGAATCCGTCCTGCATGACGTCAACAAGATTCAGGACTTCGCGCCGTACACCTCCAAGATTCGCGCCAGTGGCGCCCAGACGGTGATCACCGGCAACTGGTCGAACGACCTGCTGCTGCTCATGAAGAGCGCGCGCAATGCGGGCCTGAACGTGCGCTTCGGCACGGTGTTCCTCGACCAGCCGGGCAATATCGCCAACGCCGGTGAAACCGCGCTGGGACACTACGTGTCCACGGCCTTCAACCTCGGCTTGAACGACAAGACCGGGCAGTTCGGCGAGGCCTACAAGGCCAAGACTGGTCACTACCCGACCTTCATCGAGCCGCAGACGGTCTTTGGCATGGAAATGCTGGGCCAGGCGCTGAAGAACACGCCGACCAAGGACGGCGGAATGCCGGTCAGCCAGCTGGCCCTGAACCTCGAAAAGGTGAAGATCCAGACCCCCATGGGCGAGCAGACCATCCGCGCTGCGGATCACCAGGTGGTGCTGCCCATCGTGGTGTCCAAAGTCAGCAAAGAGGCCAAGTACAAGGCCGACGACACCGACATGGGCTTTCTGGCCGTGAAGACCTTCACCGGCGAAGAAGCGGTCAATCCGGTGGAATCCACCTGCAAGATGAAGCGCCCCGCCTGAACCGGCAGCAGGGGCCGCCGCTGACGGCGGTCCCGGCTGCCGTCGTCTCCAAAAAACGTCGTTCACCGCGCATAGACCGGCCTTCGGCCCGGCGCTGCGCTACGGGGAATCCGCATGGAATTTTTCACCATCTCCTTGCTCAATGGCGTGATCTACGGATTGCTGCTGTTCATGGTGTCGGCCGGCCTGACACTGATTTTCGGCATGATGGGGGTTCTGAACTTCGCGCACGCCGCCTTCTACATGCTGGGGGCCTATCTGGCCTACAGCCTGCAGAAAGTGCTGGGGTTCTGGCCCGCCATCATCTTGTCGCCCGTGCTGGTCGGGGTCATCGGCGGCCTGGTCGAGCGCTACATGCTGCGCCGCGTGCACCAGTACGGCCACGGGCACCAGCTGCTGCTCACCTTCGGCGTGTCCTTCATCATCACCGAGCTGGTCAAACTGTTCTACGGCAACTACCCGGTGGACTACCAGGTGCCGGCCTCGCTCGATTTTTCCGCCTTCAGCATCTTCGGGGCCAACTACCCCTTCTACCGCCTGCTGATCGGCGGCACTTCGGTGCTGATGTTCGCCCTCATCTACCTGCTGCTCACGCGCACCCGCGTCGGCATCGTGGTGCGCTCGGCCGTGTTCAAGCCGCGCATGGCCGAGGCGCTGGGGCATAACGTGCCCATGGTCTTCATGGGCGTCTTCGCCGTGGGCTCGGCGCTGGCCGGGCTGGCCGGTGCCGTGGCCGGGGCGTTTTATACGACCAATCCGAACATGTCGCTCGAACTGGGCGTCATGGTGTTCGTCGTGGTGGTGGTGGGTGGCCTCGGGTCGCTGGGGGGCGCCATGGTGGCATCGCTGCTGATCGGTCTCATCACCTCGTTTGCCGTCGGCGTGGACTACAGCCTGGCCGATGGCCTGGGGCTGCTGGGGCTGGGCGACTGGGCCCAGCGCGTGGGCGGCCTGCTGACGCTGAAAGTGTCTTCCCTGGCGGGCACCATCCCCTTCGCCCTGATGTTGCTGGTGCTGATGGTGCGCCCCTCCGGGCTGATGGGCAATCGGGAGTAGAAAAATGATGTCAAGTCGTATTTTGACGCTGCTGGTGCTGCTGGCCCTGCTGGTGCTGGCGCCCCTGTACCTGCCCATGGCCCTGGTGAATGCCGGCATCCAGATGCTGATCGCCGCTCTGTTCGCCACGGCCTTCAACGTGCTGGCCGGGCAGGGCGGGATGCTGTCGTTCGGCCATTCGGCCTATTTCGCCATCGGTACCTTCGCCACGATCCACGCCATGAATGCCGTCGAGGAGATCGCCGGTTTTCCCACGCCGCTGCTGCCGCTGGCCGGGCTGATCGGGGGCGGCCTGCTGGGCGTGGTGGCCGGCTGGTTTTCCACCCAGCGCAGCGGCGTCTACTTCGCCATGGTGACGCTGGCGCTGGCCGAGCTGCTGCATTCGCTCGCGCCGCACCTGAGCGGCATCTTCGGCGGTGAAGGCGGGGTGTCGGCCATGCGCATGCCGGCCTGGGGCCTGGATTTCGGCTCCTCCGTCCAGGTGTACTACCTGACGCTGTTCTGGGTGGTGCTGGGGGTGGCCTTGCTGTACTACTTCACGCGCACGCCGCTGGGCCGCCTGTGCGAAGGCCTGCGCGAGAACACGCATCGCCTGCGCTTCATGGGCTACGACGTGCACCGCCTGCGGCTCATGGTGTTCACCGTGTCGGCGGCCTTCTCGGGGCTGGCAGGAGCCTTGCTGGCCATGAACAACGAGGCCGCCAACTACGTGCTCTTCGACATGAACCTGTCGGCGCAGGTGGTGCTCAATGCCTACATCGGCGGCATCGGCGCCTTCTTCGGCCCGGCGCTGGGGGCGGCGGTCATGACGTTCTTCGGCTATGCCGTGTCCGACCTGACGCGCACCTGGCTGCTGTATCAGGGCGTGATCTTCGTGCTCGTGATGATGTTCATGCCCGCCGGGCTGTTCAGCATCGGCAAGTGGTGGCGCCGCCACAGCGACCACCACTCGGTGCGCCAGCTGGGCGCGGTGCTGGCGGGCTGGAGCACTGCCTGCGTGCTGGGCGCGGTGGGGCTGGTGTTCGTCGTCGAAGTGCTGGCCGTGATCCTGGCCCAGGATTATCAATCGCTGCTCGTGGCCGGGCAGCCGTGGCCGGCCATCCAGCTCTTTGGCTTGTCACTGCTGCCGGGGCAGGTGTGGGTGTGGCTGGTGCCGCTGGCCCTGATGGTGGCCGGAGTGCTGGGAGTGCTGGGTGTCAGCCGCCGCTGGGCCCGCTTGCGTGAGGAGTATGCATCATGAGTCAGGTACGTCAAGGGGCGGCCTCGGCCCCGATCCTGCAGCTGTCCGGGGTACACAAATCGTTTGGCGAGACGCAGATCATCCGCGGGGTGGATTTGTCCATCATCGAGGGCGAGCGTCACGCCATCATCGGGCCCAACGGCGCGGGAAAATCCACGTTGTTTCACCTGATTTCGGGGCAGCTGCAGCCCACCAGCGGCACGATCACGCTGCAGGGGCGCGAGATTCAGGGCAAGACGCCGCGCGCCATCAATCAGATGGGGCTGGCCCGCTCGTTCCAGATCACCAACATCTTCCCCGGGCACAGCGTGTTCGAGAACCTGCGCTTCGGGCTGCTGCGCCGCTACGGCCTGCAATACAACTTCTGGAGCCGCGTCGATCAGGCGCGCGCGATCACGCAGGAGACCGAGCAGTTGCTCGAAGAGCTGCGCCTGCTGCGCTCGCGCGAGGTGCTGGCGGGCGAGCTGTCGTATTCCGAGCAGCGCTCGCTGGAGATCGGCATGGCGCTGGCCTCCGACCCGCGGGTGGTGCTGCTCGACGAGCCCATGGCCGGCATGTCGCGCGAAGAAACCGACTACAGCGTGGGCCTGATCCGCGAGCTGACGGCCAAGCGCACGCTCATGATCGTCGAGCACGACATGGACGTGGTGTTCTCGCTCAGCGACCGCGTGAGCGTGCTGGTCTACGGCCAGATCATCGCCACCGGCACGCCCGATGAAATCCGCAACAATCAGCAGGTGCAGGAAGCCTATCTGGGCACGGAGGTGAGCGTATGAGCGCCGGTCAGACGATGCCGCCCGCGGCGCAGCCCTTGCTGTCGGTGCGCGGCCTGCATGCGCATTACGGCAAGAGCCATATCCTCCGGGGGCTCGATTTCGAGGTGGGGCGCAGCAAGGTGCTGAGCCTGCTGGGCCGCAATGGCGCGGGCCGCTCCACCACCCTGAAGGCGCTGATGGGTATGGTGCCCCCGAGCGCCGGGCAGGTGTGTTTCGACGGCCACGAGCTGGCCGGTATGCAGCCCTACGCCATCGCCCGCCGCGGCATGGCGTTCGTGCCCGAAGAGCGTGACGTCTTCGCCAATCTGAGCGTCGAGGAAAACCTGGTGATGGGCATGCAGCCGCCACGCAAGGGCGCGGCCCAGTGGACGATCGAGCAGATGTTCACTTATTTCCCGCGGCTCAAAGAGCGGCGCAACACCCTGGCGGGCAATCTGTCGGGCGGCGAGCAGCAGATGCTGACCATCTGCCGCTCTTTGCTGGGCAACCCGCAGCTCATCATGATCGACGAGCCCACTGAGGGCCTGGCACCCAAGATCGTCGAGGTGGTGGGCGAGGCTATCGAAGACATCCACCAGCATGGCGTCTCGGTCATCCTGGTCGAGCAGAAACTCGCCATCGCCATGAAGATTTCCACCGACGTCTGTCTGCTGGGACACGGCCACATCGTGTTCAGCGGCACGCCCGAAGAACTTACCGATCAACCTCAATTGCTCAAGGACTGGCTGGCCGTATGACGACTCCCTACACACTCGACGCCCTTCAGGGGCTGGCCCGCGGCCAAGGTTTCGCGGGCCTGCGCGACAAGGTCGTCGTCATCACGGGCGCAGCCAGCGGCATCGGGCTGTCCATGGCCCATGCGTTTGCCGCCGCCGGCGCGCGCCTGGCGCTCATCGACCTGAACGGCACGGCCCTGAAGGCCGCCGCGCAGGGCCTGCAGCAAGCCGTTCCCGAGGCGCAGTTGGCCCGTCACGTGGCTGCGGTCGATGACGAAGCCGCCGTGGCGCGGGCCTTTGCCGCCATCGACGGGCAGTGGGGGCAGGTGGACGTGCTGCTCAACAATGCTGGCATTTCCATGAACTGCCCCACGCTCGAACTCTCGGGCGAGGCCTGGCGCAAGGCGGTGGACGTCAATCTCAACGGCGTGTTCTATTGCGCGCAGGCGGCGGCCCGCTGCATGGTGGCGCGCGGCGAGGGCGTCATCCTCAACATGGCATCCATGTACGGCGTGGTGGCCGCTCCCGAGCGGGCGGCGTATTGCGCCACCAAGGCGGCGGTGGCCATGCTGACGAAATCCCTGGCCATCGAATGGGGCCCCGAAGGAGTGCGCGTCAACGCCATCGCGCCGGGCTACATCCGCACCGCGCTGGTGGATGACCTCGTGGCGCGCGGCCGCATGGATCTCGACGCCCTGGTGCGCCGCACGCCCAGCGGCCGCCTGGGCACCCCCGAAGAAATCGCCGCCCTGGGCCTGTTCCTGGCCTCGGATCACGCCGCCTTCATCAACGGTCACGTGGCCCTGGCCGATGGCGGTTGGTCGGCCTACAGCTATATCTGATCATCTCGTGGAGAGCTCTCATGTCTAAACTTATTTCGCTGTCTCCCGCCGCTCCGTGGGCCGAACTGCGCGTCACCGAGGCCGACTGGAAGGCCGCTGACCCGGCCGTGCTGGGCACCCTGCTGTCGCACATGCACCTGATTCGCGCGTTTGAAGAAACCGTGGTGGGCCTGGCCCTGGATGGTCTGGTGCACGGCCCGGCGCACTCCAGCATCGGCCAGGAAGGCGGTGCCGCCGGGGCGCTGGCGATGCTCACGGCAGCCGACCAGGTCAATGGCTCGCACCGCGGGCACCATCATTTCCTGTCCAAGTCGCTGGCCTACCTCATGCCGTCCGGTGTGGACCCCCGCGCCGCGTTGACCCAGCCTGTGCAAGCCCTGTTGCAGCGCACGCTAGCCGAGATTCTGGGTCTGTCGCAAGGCTTTTGCCATGGCCGTGGCGGCTCGATGCACCTGCGCTGGGAAAAGGCCGGCGTCACCGGCACCAACGCCATCGTGGGCGGTGGCGTGCCGCTGGCGGCGGGTTCGGCCTGGGCGCACCGCCATGCGGGCAGCGATGCCGTGGCGGTCACGTTCTTTGGCGACGGCGCGGTCAACATTGGCTCGGTACTGGAAACCATGAACCTGGCCGCCGCCTGGAAGCTGCCGCTGTGCTTTTTCATCGAGAATAACCGCTATGCAGTGTCCACCAACGTCGAGGAAGCCACCGCTGAGCCGCGCCTGTCGGCACGCGGCCTGGCGTTCAATATCCCCAGCTGGAAAGTGGACGGGATGGATGTCTACGCCGTGCACCTCACCATGCAGCGCGCCCTGGCGCATATGCGCCAGGGCAAGGGCCCGGTGGTGATCGAGGCCGACGTCTACCGCTACCTGCACCAGAACGGCGGCTTTCCGGGCAGCGCCTTTGGCTACCGCAGCAAGGAAGAAGAAGCCGCCTGGCGCCAGCGTGATCCGCTCGATCATCTGGCCGCCCGCATGCAGGCACTGGGCATGATCACCGCCGCCGAGGTCGAGGCCCTGCGCGCGCGCATGCAGGCCGCCATGCAGCAGGCCGTGGAGGCGCTGACCGAGGCCGACCCTGCGGGCAAGGCGGGTAAGAAGCGCATCCGCCTCGAGCTGTGGCCCGATCCGGGCTTTCGCGACGTGGGCCTGCGCGGCGACCTGCACGAGCTCGACGGCGCCCGCTGCGAGGAAGAGTCCAGCTTCAAGGGCGCGCTGCACGAGCGCAAGTTCATCGACGTGATCGCCGATACGCTCGATCGCCGCATGGCCGCCGACGAGCGCATCGTCGTGCTGGGCGAGGACGTGCACCGCCTGAAGGGCGGCACCAACGGCGCCACGCGCGGCCTGAAAGAGAAGTACCCCACGCGCGTGCTGGGCACGCCCATCAGCGAAAACGCCTTCGCGGGCCTGGGCGGCGGCATGGCGATGGATGGGCGCTTTCGGCCAGTGGTCGAGTTCATGTATCCCGACTTTCTCTGGGTGGCCGCCGACCAGGTCTTCAACCAGATTGGCAAGGCGCGGCACATGTTTGGCGGCGACAGCAAGATGCCGCTCGTGCTGCGCTCGAAGGTGGCCATGGGCACGGGCTATGGCTCGCAGCACTCGATGGACCCCGCCGGCATCTTCGCCACGAGCCCGGGCTGGCGCATCGTGGCGCCTTCTACGCCCTTCGACTACGTGGGCCTCATGCATGCCGCGCTGCAGCTGGAAGACCCCGTGCTGGTCATCGAGCACGTCGATCTGTACGCCAGCAGCGGCCTGGCGCCGGTGGACGATTTCGACTACCAGACCTCCTTTGGCAAGGCCGCCGTCCGGCGCGAGGGTTCGGCGCTCACCGTGCTGACCTATCTGTCCATGGTGCGCCACTCGCTCGAAGCGGTCGAGCAGACCGGCGTGGACGCCGAGGTTATCGATCTGCGTTGGCTGGATCGCGCCAGCCTCGACTGGGAGACGATCGGCGCCAGCATCCGCAAGACCAACAACGTGCTCATTGTCGAGCAGGGCGCGCGCGGCACGTCGTATGGCGCCTGGCTGGCCGACGAGATTCAGCGCCGATTCTTCGACTGGCTCGACCAGCCGATCCAGCGGGTGACCGGCGGCGAGGCGTCGCCCAGCATTTCCAAGGTGCTGGAGCGCGCTGCCTGCGCCCGCACCGAAGAGGTGGTCGAGGGGCTTGAGCGGGTGATGCGCGAGCAGGGCGCGCCGCTGCGCGCGTGAGGCCGCCACGGTTTGTATCCCCTATGGGACGCTCTTGCGTACGTCAGGCAAGGGCAATCATGATCAATCTTGAACAAGGAGGGCGGTGACATGGCCGTTCTATTACAGATGCCCGAGGTGGCCGCCAATATGGAGTCCGCCACCATCGTGGCCTGGAGCAAGGCCGAGGGCGACCCGGTGGCCGTCGGCGACTGCCTGGCGGAGATCGAGACCGACAAGGCCGTCATCGAGTTCAACGCTGAGTCCGACGGAGTGCTGGGCAAGATTCTGGTGCCCGCGGGCCAGGCCGCCGCCGTGGCCGCGCCCATCGCGTTGCTGCTGGCCCCCGGCGAGACGGCCGCGGATGCGGCGGCCCTGGTGGGGCAGGCGCGCGACGCTGCGGCTGCGCAGCCGCCGGCCCAGGCCGTGGGTGCCGGTACGCCGCCTGCCGCTGGCGCGGCAGCCTCCGTTTCGGGGGCGTCCGCTGCGGGGCTAGCTGCTTCGGCGGCCTCGTCGCTGGGCGCGGCCCCCGCCCCCGCCCCGGGCGCATTGGTTGCGCCGCTGGCTGTGGCTGATGCCCCCCAAGGCCGCGTGTTCGCCAGTCCTCTGGCGCGCCGCCTGGCAGCCGAGGCTGGCCTGGCGCTGCAGGGCTTGCCGGGCAGCGGGCCGCATGGCCGTATCGTGCGGTGCGATGTGCAGGCCGCCTTGCGGCAGCCGCAGGTGCCTGTTGCGCCCGCAGCGGTTGCCAGCGCTGCCGCCCCGGCGATGGGAACCGGTCAGACTGGCGTGACGCGCATTCCGCACACGGCCATGCGCCGCACCATTGCCCGCCGCCTGCTGGAGAGCAAGACCACGGTGCCGCACTTTTACCTGCGCGCCGACTGCCGCATGGACGAGCTGCTGGCTTTGCGCCAGCGCATCAACGCCAGCGTGGCGCAGCGCATCTCGGTCAACGACCTGATCGTCAAGGCGGCTGCCGTGGCGTTGGCCGAGCTGCCGCAGATGAACGTCAGCTGGACGGACGACGCCTTGCTGCAATACGAGGCGGTGGACGTGTCGGTGGCCGTGGCCACCGAGTCCGGCCTCATCACGCCCATCGTGCGCCAGGCCGACCAGAAGGCGCTGTCGGCCATCAGCACGGATATCGCCGATTTGGCAGCTCGCGCGCGCGAAGGCCGCCTGCAGCCGCATGAATATCAGGGCGGCAGCTTCACGGTCAGCAATCTGGGCATGCACGGCGTCACCGAGTTTGCCGCCATCATCAACCCGCCGCAGGCCGCCATCCTGGCCGTGGGCGCTACCGAAAAGCGCGCCATCGTCGATTCCGAAGAGCAGATTTTCGTCGCCTCCATGATGACGGTCACGCTGTCGGTCGATCACCGCGCCATCGACGGCGCGCTGGCGGCATGCTGGCTGAAGGTCTTCAAGCGCCTCATTGAGGCGCCCATGAGCATTTTGATCTGAGGGTGCCATGGCACAAACTGAATATGACGTCGCCGTCGTTGGCGCAGGGCCCGGCGGCTATGTCGCGGCCATCCGCGCGGCACAGGTGGGGCTGCGCACGGCCCTGATCGAAAAGGCCGACCTGGGTGGCATCTGCCTCAATTGGGGCTGCATCCCCACTAAGGCGCTGTTGCGCTCAGCGGATGTATTGCGCCTCACCCGCGCGGCGGCGCAGTTTGGCGTGCAGGTGGCCGAGCCGCAAGCCGACCTGGCCGCTATGGTGGCCCGCTCGCGTCAGGTGGCGGGCCAGCTGCAGCGCGGCGTGGCGCACCTCATGAAAAAACACGGTGTGGAGGTCATCCGCGCGCAGGCCAGCCTGGCCGGGCGCGGCTGCCTGAACCTTGCTGCCGTGGCGGGCGGCCAGGTGCCCGCCCGGCTGCGGGCCAAGTCCATCATCCTGGCGACCGGTGCGCGCGCTCGTGAGCTGCCGGGGCTCGCACCTGACCCGGCCTCGGTCTGGTACTACCGCGAGGCCCTGGCGCCCACGTTTCTGCCCCGGCGGCTGCTGGTGGTGGGCGCGGGGGCCATCGGCATCGAGTTCGCCAGCTTCTATCACGCTCTGGGCGCGCAGGTGCAGGTGGCCGAGATGGCCGAGCACGTCCTGCCCGCCGAGGACATCGAGGTCAGCACCCACATGGAGGCTGCCCTGCGCAAGCAGGGCCTCCACCTGCACCTGGGCACGCGCATCACGGCCACCCGCCGGGTCGCCGGGGCCTGGCAGGTGACGCTCGATGGGCACGACCAGCCCTGCGAAGTGGACGTGATCCTGGTGGCGGCCGGCATCCAGGGCAATGTCGAGCAGCTGGGGCTGGAGCACACTGCCGTGCGCGTCGAGAAGACGCACATCCTGACGGATGCCTGGTGCCAGACCGGCGAGCCCGGCGTCTATGCCATCGGCGACGTGGCCGGGGCCCCCTGGCTGGCTCACAAGGCGTCGCACGAAGCCGTGCTGTGCGTGGAAAAGATCGCCGGGCTGGATGCGCACCCCTTGGTTCCCGAGCGTGTTCCAGCATGCACCTACAGCCATCCGCAAGTGGCCCACGTGGGCCTCACCGAGGCGCAGGCGCGCGCCAACGGGCGCGCCGTCAAGGTGGGCAAGTTTCCCTTCGTGGCCAACGGCAAGGCCATCGCTTTGGGCGACACCGAGGGCTTCGTCAAGGTGATCTTCGATGACGCCAGCGGCGAGTTGCTGGGGGCGCACATGGTGGGGGCGGAAGTGACCGAGATGATCCAGGGCTATGGCGTCGCCATGGGACTGGAAACCACCGAGGCCGAACTCATGCAGACCATCTTTGCGCATCCGACGCAATCCGAAGCCATGCATGAGGCCGTGCTGTCCGCTTACGGCAGGGCCTTGCATATTTGAGAGCGCCCCGGGATCTTTTTGAATGAGTCATAGCGTCTGCGTTCTGCTGGATTCACTCAAGGGGGCCCGGCCGCTTCGTCTGTCTGAGCCTGACGGCACAGAATAGTTGCAAGGGGCACCAGGGATTCTACTTAGGGTTTCATATTTGAAGCGCTTCATAATCGGTGCTAAATTTGAAACGCTTCAATTTTGCGAGCAAGACAATGAAATTGATCGATCATGGGAAGGGCGGCGAAGCGGCGTGTCTGCGGCTCGTCGAGGCGCCCATGCCCCAGCCCGGCCCTGGGCAGGTGCTGATTGCTGTCCAGTATGCCGGCGTCAACCGGCCCGACGTGCTGCAGCGTTCGGGCTCTTATCCGCCGCCCGCCGACGCTTCACCCTATCTGGGGCTCGAAGTGTCGGGCTATGTGTCGGCGGTGGGCGAGGGCGTCACCCAGTGGCAGCCGGGCGACGCTGTTTGCGCGCTGACGTCGGGCGGCGGTTATGCCGAATACTGCGTGGTGGACGCCGGGCATTGCCTGCCGGTGCCCAAGGGCCTGACGATGACGCAGGCCTGTGCCCTGCCGGAGACCTATTTCACGGTCTGGACCAACGTCTTTCAGCGCGGGCGCTTGCAACAGGGCGAAAGCATCCTCATTCATGGCGGCTCCAGCGGCATCGGGCTCACCGCCATCCAGCTGGCCAAGGCCCACGGCGCGCGCGTGCTCACCACGGTGGGCAATGCCGCCAAGGCGCAGGCCTGCCAAGAGCTGGGTGCCGACGTGGCCATTCAGTACCGCGAGCAGGATTTCGTGGACGTGGTGGCGCAAGAAACCGGCGGGTGTGGCGTGGACATGGTGCTCGACATGGTGGGGGGGGACTACATCCCTCGCAACGTACGCTGTCTGGCCCTTGAAGGGCGGCTGGTGCAGATCGCCTTCCTGCAGGGCAGCCAGGTCGATTTCGACTTCATGCCCATGATGCTGCGCCGCCTCACGCTCACGGGCTCCACCCTGCGGGCACGCTCAGTGGCGCAAAAATCGGCTTTGGCTGCCGACGTGCGCAAGCACGTCTGGCCCCTGCTGGAGCAAGGGCGGTGCCTGCCCGTCATCCACCGGGTGTTTGCCATGGATCAGGTACAAGAGGCACATCGCCTCATGGAAAGCAGCCAGC
This sequence comes from Castellaniella sp. MT123, assembly GCF_039614765.1. Taxonomy (NCBI): domain Bacteria; kingdom Pseudomonadati; phylum Pseudomonadota; class Betaproteobacteria; order Burkholderiales; family Alcaligenaceae; genus Castellaniella; species Castellaniella sp. MT123. The sequence continues at coordinate 1,570,288 of NZ_CP154879.1, read as the reverse complement.
ATATCGGCAAGCTGGTGCTCGAAATCGCAGGAGAACAACATGCGGCATGAAAATCGGGTCGTTCTGGTAACGGGCGCAACGGGCGGCATCGGCAGCGCCCTGGTCGAGCGCTATTTGCGCGAGGGCGCGCGCGTGGGGCTGGTCGATCTGGATGATGCGCGCGGCCAGGCCGCGGTGCAGGACTGGCGCCAGCAGGGGCATGTCGTCAGCTTTGCAGCGGCGGACGTCAGCCAGTACGCCGCTTGCGCGGCGGCCGTCGAGCACATCCGCGCCGAACTGGGCGAGATCGACACCCTGGTGAACAACGCGGGTATTTCGCCCAAGCACGACGGGGCGCCGTCGCCGGTGCAGTCCATGGACGCGCTCGAGTGGGATCGCGTGGTGGGGGTCAACCTGAACAGCGCGTTCTATCTCACGCGCCTACTTGCGCCGGGCATGATCGCCCGGGGGTTTGGCCGCATCGTGTCCATGTCGTCGGTGGCGGGCAAGGTGGCTATCAGCAATATCGTGGGCGCGCACTACAGCGCCACCAAGGCGGCGCTCATCGGCTTCACCCGCCATGCGGCCGCCGAGCTCGGGCCTCATGGCATCACCGTCAACGCGCTGGCGCCGGGACGCATCAGCACGCCGCTGCTCAGCACCGTGGCCGATGCGGCCAATCAGGCTGTCATCCGCGAGACCGCGCTGCGGCGCCTGGGTAAGCCCAGCGAAGTGGCCAACGTCTGTGCCTTTCTCACGTCGGGCGAGGCGGCGTTCGTCACCGGGCAGGTGGTGGACGTGGCGGGCGGCTGGCTGATGACCTGAGCGCGGCTGCGCAGCGTCCTTCGCGCCGGGCCAAACCGCCGGACGCAGGCCAATCAAGACTGATGGAGTGACCTTCCCATGATCAACGGAAACACCAGACTCTTTGCCATCGTGGCCGACCCCATTGCGCAGGTGCGCACGCCGCAGGTGCTCAATGCCTACTTCGAGGCGCATGCGCTCGATGCCGTGCTGGTGCCGGTGCATGTGGCGCCCGAGGGCTTGGCCGCCGTGGTCGAGGGCTTTCGCCGCACCCGGAATATGGGCGGGTTCATCGTCACGGTGCCGCACAAGACGGCGGTGGCGGCCTTGTGCGATGCGCTGGGCCCGGCGGCCCAGGCCACGGGCTCGGTCAACACCGTGCGCCGCGAGCCGGATGGCCGGCTCGTCGGCGACATGTTCGATGGTGCCGGGTTCGTCCAGGGCCTGCGCGTCCAGGGCCACGATCCGGCGGGCAAGCGCTGCTTGCTGCTGGGGGCGGGCGGCGCGGCCGGGGCCATCGCCTTTTCCCTGGTGCAGGCGGGGGCCGCGCAAGTGGTCGTCGCCAACCGCACGCGCGCCAAGGCCGAGGCCGTTGTGCAGCGCGTGCGCCAGGCTTTTCCACAAGCCGATATCCAGGCCGGAGACGCCGATCCGCAGGGCTATGACGTGGTCGTCAACGCCACGTCGCTGGGCATGAAGCCGGACGACCCCCTGCCGCTGGTGATCGACCGGCTGCAGCCGCGCACCCTCGTGGCGGAAATCATCATGAAGCCCGAACTGACCCCCTTGCTTGCCCAGGCGCAGGCGCGCGGCTGCCCGGTGCACTTTGGCCGCCACATGCTCGACGAGCAGGTGCAGCTGATGGCGCGTTTCATGTTGCAAGATTGAGGCATCGAGCGGGGCGGACATGCAAGAGTATGACTACGTCATTGTCGGCGGCGGCACCGCGGGCTGCATCCTGGCCAACCGCCTGACGGCGTCCGGCAAGCACCGCGTGCTCTTGCTCGAGGCGGGCGGCGAGGGGCGCGGGTTCTGGATTCCGATTCCCGCGGGCTTCAGCAAGCTGCTGGTTGATCCGCGTTTCAACTGGCGCTTCGAGACCGCGCCCGAGCCCAACACCCTCGATCGCGTCATTGCCGTGCCGCGTGGCAAGGGCCTGGGCGGCTCGTCGCTCATCAACGGCATGATCTACGTGCGCGGCCAGCCTGCCGACTACGACCACTGGCAGGCGCTGGGCGCGCAGGGTTGGGGCTGGGCGGACGTCGAACCCTACTTCCGCAAGCTCGAAAACTACGCACAGGGCGGGGCCGCGCGCGGGCACGACGGGCCCATGTACCTGAGCGAGGTGGGCGAGCGCCACGTACTGGCCGACGCACTGCTGGAGGCCGCCGCCCAGGCGGGCCAGCCGCGTAACGCCGACTACAATGCGGGCGAGCAGGAGGGCTTCGGCTACTACCAGGTCTTGCAGCGCCAGGGCCGGCGCTGGAGCGTCACCCAGGGTTACCTCGACCCGGCGCGCAGCCGCGCCAATCTGACGGTGCACACCCAGGCCCAGGTGCTGGGGCTCGATCTGGATGAGTCCCGGCGCCGCTGCGTGGGAGTGAGCTATCTGCGGCAGGGGCAGCGCGTGCAGGTGCGTGCCCGGACCGAGGTGATCCTGGCCGCCGGCACGGTGCAGTCGCCGCAGATTCTCGAACTCTCGGGCATCGGCGACCCGGGCGTGCTGCAGTCCATCGGCGTGCCTGTGCGCCACGCCCTGCCCGCCGTGGGCGAGAACTACATCGATCACTTCTGCACGCGCATGAACTGGCGCGTGCGGCACACTCAGACGCTCAATGAACTCACGCGCGGCTGGCGGCTGGGGCGGGCGGTGTCCGAGTACTTCACCCGGCATACCGGCATCCTGACGCTGGGCACGGGCCTGGTTTTCGGCTTCGTGAAAAACCGCTCCGATCTGCCCGCGCCCGACGTGCAATATTTTTTCATGCATGCCAGCTACGCCAACGCCGCCGAGCGCAAGCTCGATCACCGGCCCGGCATGACGCTGGGCGTGGCCCAGCTGCGGCCGCAGTCGGTGGGCAGCATCCACGCGCGCAGCGCCGACCCTGCCGTCGGCCCGGTCATCCGGCCCAATTTTCTCGATTGCACCGGAGACCAGGACAGCCTCATCGGCGGCATGCAGCTGGCGCGTCGCATCATGGGTCAGCCCGCCATGGCCCGCTACGTCGAGCAGGAACTCAACCCGGGCGCACAGACGCAGTCGCGTGACGACTGGCTGCGCTTTGCCCGCGAAAACGGCCAGACCATTTACCACCCCATCGGCACGTGCCGCATGGGTTCGGATGCCGCCAGCGTGGTGGACACCGAGCTGCGCGTGCGCGGGCTCGATGGCCTGCGCGTCGTCGATGCCTCCGTCGTCCCGGCCATGGTGTCCGGCAATACGCAAGGGGTGGTGATGATGGTGGCGGAAAAGGGGGCCGACCTCATTTTGCAGGCCGCCGCCCGCCAGCGCTAATCGCAAACCTTGGGGCTTGCCGACAGAAGGCGCCCAGGGAAACATTTCTTTCTTCCGAGGAAAACCATGTTCGACAACATCAGCATGAAAGACAAGAAAGTTCTGATTACGGCAGGCGCCAGTGGCCTGGGGCTGGAGATGGCCCGCGTGTTTGCCGCCGAAGGCGCCCGGGTGTTCGTCTGCGACGTCGATGCCGCGGCGCTGGCGGCCGTGCAGCACGAGCTGCCCGCCGTGGGCGCCGTGCAGGCCGACGTCTCGGACGAGGCCAGCGTCGCCGCCCTGTTCGAGCAGGCCCAGGCCTTTCTGGGCGGGCTGGACGTGCTGATCAACAACGCGGGCATTGCCGGGCCCACCGGCATGGTCGAGACGATCAGCAGGGCCGACTGGGATCGCACGCTGGCGGTCAACATCACGGGCCAGTTCCTATGCGCGCGCCAGGCCATTCCCCTGCTGCGCCAGTCGCAGGCCGGGGTCGTCCTCAACCTGTCGTCCGCCGCCGGGCATCTGGGCTTTGCCGGGCGCTCGGCGTATTCGGCGTCGAAATGGGCCGTGGTGGGCTTCACTAAGACCCTGGCCATCGAACTGGGCAAAGACGGCATTCGCGTCAATGCCATTTTGCCGGGAGCGGTCGAAGGCCCGCGCATCCGCGCCGTCATCGAGGCCAAGGCCAAGACCCTCGGGCGCCCCGTGGCCGACGTGGCCGCACAGTACGAAAACCAGGCCTCGCTGGGGCGCATGGTGACGGCGCGCGACATCGCCAATATGGCGCTGTTCGCCGCCAGCGGGGCCGCGGCCAGCGTCAGCGGCCAGACGCTGGTGGTGGACGGTCACACCCAGCAGCTGGTGTAGCTACGGGGCGTCGGCGCTGCGCCGGACATGCCTTGCGGCACAAGGAGACACACTATGAAAGTAGCCATTGTGGGGGCCGGGCTGATTGGTCAGGCCTGGGCCATCGTCTTTGCGCGGGGCGGCTGCGACGTCAGCCTGTGGGATGGCGATCCCGCCGCCCTGGCGCGCGCCACGCCGCTCATCGGTGAGCTCGCCCGTCTGCTGCAGGACAGACAGCTCATCGGCGACGCGGCCGCCGTGCAGGCGCGGATTACCACCGCGGCCTCGCTCGAAGCGGCGCTGGACGGCGCCGCCTACGTGCAGGAAAACCTCCCCGAGCGGCTGGACGTCAAGCAGCAGATTTTTACGCGCCTGGATGCCCTGGCGGCACCCGACACGGTGCTGGCCAGTTCCAGCTCCAGCATCCCGGCCTCGAAGTTCACCGAGTCCTTGCCTGGCCGGGCGCGCTGCCTGATCGCGCACCCGGTCAATCCACCCTATCTGGTGCCCGTGGTCGAAGTGTGCGGGGCGCCATGGACGGCGCCCGCTGCGCTCGATGCCACCGCGCGGCTCATGCGCGAGATGGGTCAGAAGCCCGTGCAAGTGCGCCACGAGATCGAGGGCTTCGTGCTCAACCGCCTGCAGGGCGCCTTGCTGCGCGAGGCCTTCCGGTTGGTGGAGCAGGGCTGCATCAGCGCCGAAGACCTGGACGTCACCGTCAAGGATGGCCTGGGCCTGCGCTGGTCGTTCATGGGGCCGTTCGAGACCATTGACCTGAATGCGCCGGACGGCATCCGCGACTATTGCCAGCGCTATGGCGCTTTGTTTGCATCGATTGCGCGAGAGCAGGCGGACACCCGGCCCTGGACCGCGTCCGTCATCGATATCCTGGAGACGCAGCGGCGCACGCAGCTGCCGCAAGATCAGCTGGCGGCCCGACGGCTGTGGCGCGACGAGCGCCTGATGGGCCTGGCGCTGCACAGACAGCAGCAAGAACACTGAATTCCTGAATTTTTCTGGAGAGACATCATGGCAGCAAAGAGAAAAGTCATCATCACCTGCGCGGTCACGGGCGCCATCCACACCCCCAGCATGTCGCCGCACCTGCCGGTCACGGCGGATGAAATCGCCGAGGCGGCAATTGCCGCCGCCGGTGCCGGCGCCGCCATCCTGCACCTGCACGCGCGCGACCCCAAGGACGGGCGTCCCACGCAAGACCCCGCGTACTTCCGTCCGTTCCTGCAAAAGATCAAGGCCGCCACGAATGCGGTCGTTAACATCACCACGGGCGGCAGCCCGCACATGACGGTGGAAGAGCGCATGCGTCCAGCCATGACGTTCAAGCCCGAAGTGGCGTCGCTCAACATGGGCTCGATGAACTTCGGCCTGTTTCCCATGCTCAATCGCTTCAAAGAGTTTCAGCACGAATGGGAGCGCGAGCATCTGGAAAACAGCCGCGATCTGATCTTCAAGAACACCTACAAGGATATCGAGACGATTCTGCGCAAGGGCACGGAAAACGGCACCCGCTTCGAGTTTGAGTGCTATGACATCAGCCACCTCTACAATCTGGCCCACTTCATGGATCGCGGGCTGGTGCAAAGCCCGCCCTTCATCCAGTCGGTGTTCGGCATCCTGGGCGGCATCGGCCCCGACCCCGAAGACCTGATGCACATGCGCCGCACGGCCGACCGCCTGTTTGGCGACAACTACCAGTGGTCGATTCTGGGGGCAGGGCGCAACCAGATTCCGCTGGCTACTATGGGCGCGGCCATGGGCTCCAACATACGGGTGGGGCTGGAAGATTCTCTGTGGATCGGGCAGGGACAGCTGGCGTCGTCCAATGCCGAGCAGGTGAGTCGGATCCGTATCATTCTCGAAGCGCTGAACCTGGATGTGGCCAGCCCGGACGATGCGCGCGCCATGCTGCAGCTCAAGGGGGGCGATCAGGTCGATTTCTGAGCAATTGGTGCACGGGCGGGGCAGCTAGCGCGCCGCCCGCGTAGCTTTCGCGCGGTCGCCGTGCACGGGCACGGTTACTTCGACAGCAGCCGCATCGCCTGTTCCAGGCCGTCGATCGTCATGCCGTACATGCGATCATGCATCAGTTCGCGCACGAGGGCGATCGACTGGCGGTATTGCCAGGATCCGGCGGGTTCGGGATTCAGCCAGACGGCGCGCGGCCAGTGGCCCAGGATGCGCTGCAGCCAGGCGGCCCCGGTTTCCGCGTTGTTGTGCTCGATCGAGCCGCCGGGATACAGCAATTCGTAGGGACTCATGGACGCATCGCCCACCAGGATCAGGCGCCAGTCCTCGCCATAGCCGCGCAACAGGTCCCAGGTCTCGATGCGTTCGCCGTGGCGGCGTTCGTTGTGACGCCAGACGAACTCGTAGGGGCAGTTGTGGAAGTAGAAGACTTCCAGATGCTTGAATTCGCTGCGTGCCGCCGAAAATAGGGATTCGATGCGGGCGATGTGGTCGTCCATGCTGCCGCCCACGTCCAGCAGCATCAGGACCTTGACGGTGTTGTGCCGCTCCGGCACCCAGCGCAGATCCAGCAGGCCAGCCTGTTCGGCCGTGCCCCGGATGGTGCCGGGCATGTCCAGTTCCAGGTCGGCGCCCTGGCGCGCGAATCGGCGCAGGCGCCGCAGCGCCATCTTGAAATTGCGCGTGCCCAGGGTCTGCTGGTCGTCGTAGTCGCGGTAATTGCGCTGTTCCCAGACTTTCACCGCCGTACGGTTGCCGGCTGACGGGCCGCCAATGCGGATGCCTTCCGGGTGATAGCCCCCGTGGCCGAATGGCGACGAGCCTCCGGTGCCGATCCATTTGCTGCCGCCGGCGTGGCGTTCCTTCTGTTCGGCCAGCCGTTCGTGGAACATCTCCATCAGACGGTCCCAGCCGTGCTTTTCCAGCGCGGCCTTTTCTTCGTCGCTGAGGTGTTTCTGGAAGGCCTTCACCAGCCATTCGGCGGGGATGTCGGTGCTGCCCGAGCGGGCCTGCAACTGGCCGATGAAGGCCGCAAAAACGCGGTCGAATCGGTCATAGCGGGTCTCGTCCTTGACCAGCGCCATGCGCGCAAGGTGATAGAAGTCTTCCGTGCTGGACGGCGCCGCGGGGCTGCGCAGCAGTTCCAGCAAACTGAGATATTCCCGGATCGACACCGGAATGCCGGCGGCACGCAGCTGGGTGAAGAAATCGATCAGCATGGCGGTCGGGTCAGCGGGGCAGGGCAGCGCAACGCGGCCGTCAGGCGCGGCCGCGTTGCAACTGGTAGCGCAGGTGGGCGCGGACCTCGGGCCATTCGCCGGCCAGCAGGCTGTACATGACGGTGTCGCGCACAGTGCCGTCACGACGCAGCACATGGTGGCGGATAATGCCGTCGCGGTGAGCGCCCAGGCGTTCGATGGCGCGCTGCGAGGCCAGGTTGTAGTTGTCGGTGCGCCAGCCCACGACAGCCGCGCCCAGGGTCTCGAAGGCGTGTTCCAGCAGCATCAGCTTGCAGGCGGTATTGACGTGCGTACGCTGGTGCGACCGTCCGTACCAGGTGTAGCCGATCTCCAGCCGCGCAACGACGGGCACGATGTCGTGGTAGCGGGTGGTGCCCAGGATGGCGCCACTGGCGGCATCGGTCACGGCGAAGGGCAGCATGTGGCCTTCGGTCCGCCCATTCAGGGCGGTGGCGATATAGGCTTCGGTCTGGTCCGGCTCGGGGACCGAGGTAATGCGCAGATTCCACAGCGCGCCGTCGGCGGCGGCCGCGCGCAGGCCGTCCGCATGGTCTGGAGTCAATGGAATCAGACGCACGCCGTGGCCTTCCAGCGTGGTGGGTTGCGGTGCTTGTTTGAACTGGCTGGTACTCATCGGTAAGTGTCCTGTGCGTGACGGCGCCGAGAAGGCCGCGTGAACATCGATCGGGTGGGTTCCCGCGTGTCGATCAAGGATCCGGGCCCCGCTGTGCGGTTGCCGGGTTCAACGTCCCCCGCGCTGCGTCAGGGCCGCCAGCCGCCGCAGCAGGTTCAGGTCTTGTTCGTTCTTCAGCAGGGCGCCGGCCAGGGGCGGCACGTCACCCTGGGACAGGGTCTCGGGGGGGACGGATTCCGCCAGCAGCAGGCCCAGCCAGTCCAGGAATTCCGAGGTCGAAGGCCGCTTCTTCAGGCCCGGGACTTCGCGCAGACGGAAAAAGACGTCCAGCGCCGCGCCCAGGATATCGGCGCGCAGGTCGGGGAAATGGACCGCCACGATCTCGCCCAGCGTGGCGCGGTCGGGGAATTCGATGTAGTGGAAAAAGCAGCGTCGCAAAAAGGCGTCCGGCAGGTCCTTTTCGTTGTTCGAGGTGATGATGATCAGCGGCCGGTGCCGCGCCTGGATGGTCTGCCGCGTTTCGTAGACGTGAAATTCCATCCGGTCCAGTTCGCGCAGCAGGTCGTTGGGGAATTCGATGTCGGCCTTGTCGATCTCATCGATCAGCACCACACAGGGGGTGTCGGACTCGAAGGCCTGCCACAGCACGCCGCGCACGATGTAGTTGCGGATATCGCGCACCGAGGCGTCGCCCAGCTGCGAATCGCGCAGCCGCGACACCGCGTCGTATTCGTACAAGCCCTGCTGCGCCTTGGTTGTGGATTTGATATGCCATTGCAGCAAGGGGCGGCCCAGTGCCTGGGCGACTTCCTCGGCGAGCAGGGTCTTGCCGGTGCCCGGCTCGCCCTTTACCAGCAGTGGGCGCTGCAGGACCAGGGCGGCGTTGACAGCCATCTTCAGGGCATCGGTGGCGACGTAGCGTTCGGTTCCCTCGAAGCGTTCGGAGGCGGAAGAAAATGGCTGTGCGGTCATGGGGTCGGATTCGGGAAAGCAGGCTGTCTGCGGCAGGAATGTTATAGGGTTCGAAATTCGATGACTGTTTGTATGAAGACAACTATCGTACAATCAGTGTGCCTCATCGGCCCGGCAGGATAGAGGCTGATGCCGACATCTACAATGAAATACGAGACAAGAGGCCATATGAAGTCACAAGGATTGACAAAGCATGGTTTGGGAGTCGCCGGGGTGGTGGCATCCTGTCTGGTCGCCGGGTCGGCCTTCGCCGCAGATCCTCCGGCCGTTCAGGGCAACGCCAAGGCCGGCTCGCAAAAGGTCTCCATGTGCATTGGTTGCCATGACATCCAGGGCTACAAGGCCGCCTATCCCGAGTTGTACCACGTCCCCATGATCGCCGGTCAGAACGCGGGCTACATCGTGGCGGCGCTGAAGGAATACGCCAGTGGCGCGCGAACGTTCCCGACCATGGACGCCATCGCGCGGTCCCTGTCCCCGCAGGACATGGCAGACGTCGCCGCCTACTATTCCAGCCTCAAATAGGAAGACACCATGCGCACACTCTGGATTGCCCTGCTGGGGTTGGGCTTGACGACGGCCACCGCCCAGGCGGCCGATCTGGCCGCGGGCAAGGCGGCCTTCGAGAAATTCACCTGCGTATCCTGCCACGGGGCGGATGCCAAATCGCCGATCCAGCCGGATTATCCGGTCCTGGCCGGGCAGCATCGGGATTATCTGACCCACGCGCTGGTGGCCTATCAGCGCGGCCAGAAGGGCGAGCCTGCCTCGGCCAACGTCCGCAAACATCCCATCATGGGTGCCATGGCGTCCCAGCTGTCGGCCACGGATATCGACAACATCGCCGCGTGGTTGACGACCCTGCCCACGCCGCTGTCCGTTCATCCGTCGGAATTCAAGTAGAACCGCTGACCGGCCCCGGGCGTTCTTTTTTACCGCCCGGGCCGGTTGCCCGTGCGGCGTGACTTGCTACCGGCCCCGGGTCGCGTAGCGCCGGATCAGGTCCAGGTAGTGATCATTGTCCAGCGGCTTGCCCAGCCGCTGGGCCTCCCAGACGACTTCGCCCAATGCGTCCATGATGATGTGGGCGGCCTCGTGCTCGTCGTGTGTTTGCAGCAGGCCGTTCCAGGCTGCCCGGATGCCGGGCGGGTGGTCGATCGACAGCTGTTCCTGGATGGCCAGGTGCATCGACAGGTGCAGGAACGGATTGGTGCGGCCAGCCTCGACCGGGTATTCACGCTGGGCCGCTTCGGGATCCCGCAGATCGTCCTGATATTCCGGGTGGCGTTCCACCAGGTCGGCGGCCATGGTTTCCAGCGGCGTCAGCACGCCGCCTTCGCGCCGTTTGCGCCAGGCTTCGGTGAAGAATTCGCGGACCTGCTCTTTAGAGGGGTTGAACATCGAGTGTGGCGATTGCTCGCGATCAAGAGGGCTTCGACCCCCATTTTAGCGGTCCATTCAGGGATTGGTTCCGATGATCCGGCGCAAGGATCCGGTCATGCGGGTCATGACGGGCTTTTCTTCGGGAAACAGGCCGGTAGAATGGTAGTGCCGCCGCGACAGAGGTCATCAGCGTAGCCCGATTTATCCGGCCACGGTGGGATCGGTGGCGTACCGCGCGGCAAGTTTACGTTAAACTCTTATATAAGACTTAGACTCTCGCACAGACTCCCTCTTTTGAACAACAACCCCAGCAACACTGGAGCACTCATGCCTTATCAACACATCAAGGTCCCGGCCGGTGGTCAGAAAATCACGGTCAATGCGGATTTTTCCCTCAATATCCCCGATGAACCGATCCTGCCCTACATCGAGGGTGACGGCACGGGCCAGGACATCACCCCGGTGATGTTGAAGGTCGTGGATGCCGCGGTTGCGAAGGCCTATGCCGGTAAGCGCAAGATCCACTGGATGGAAGTCTACGCCGGCGAAAAGTCCACCAAAATCTACGGCCCGGACGTCTGGCTGCCTGCGGAAACCCTGGAAGCCGTGCGTGACTACGTCGTGTCGATCAAGGGCCCGCTGACCACGCCGGTCGGCGGCGGCATCCGCTCGCTGAACGTCGCCATGCGCCAGGAACTGGACCTGTATGTCTGCCTGCGCCCGGTGCGTTATTTCAAGGGTGTGCCTTCCCCGGTGCGCGAACCTGAAAAGACCGACATGGTGATCTTCCGCGAAAACTCGGAAGACATTTATGCCGGCATCGAATTCGAAGCCGAATCCGACAAGGCCCGCCAGTTGATTGCGTTCCTGCAGGACAAACTCGGCGTGAAGAAGATCCGCTTTCCGGCGACCTCGGGCATCGGCGTCAAGCCTGTGTCGCGCGAGGGCACCGAACGCCTGGTGCGCAAGGCCATCCAGTACGCCATCGACAACGACCGCCCGAGCGTCACGCTGGTGCACAAGGGCAACATCATGAAGTTCACCGAGGGTGGCTTCCGCGATTGGGGTTATGGCCTCGCGCAGCGCGAATTCGGCGCCCAGCTGATCGATGGCGGCCCGTGGTGCAAATTCAAGAGCCCCAAGACGGGTCGCGACATCGTGGTCAAGGACGTCATCGCCGACGCCTTCCTGCAGCAGATCCTGCTGCGCCCGGCCGAATACGACGTCATCGCCACGCTGAATCTGAACGGCGACTATATTTCCGACGCCCTGGCGGCCCAGGTCGGCGGGATCGGCATCGCCCCGGGCGCGAACATGTCGGATTCCGTGGCCATGTTCGAAGCCACCCACGGCACGGCGCCGAAATATGCCGGCAAGGACTACGTCAACCCGGGTTCGGAAATTCTGTCCGCCGAGATGATGCTGCGCCATATGGGCTGGACCGAAGCGGCCGACCTGATCATCAGCAGCATGGAAAAATCCATCCTGTCGAAAAAGGTCACTTATGACTTCGCCCGCCTGATGGAAGGTGCGACCCAGGTGTCGTGCTCGGGCTTCGGCCAGGTGATGATCGACAATATGTAATGGTTTTCGATCTGATCCAATAAGGTTCAGAAAAGCCCCGTCTCCATTGGGATTCGGGGCTTTTTAGTGTCCAGTTGGGTGCGATGCAAGCCAGTGCCATCGTATGATTTTGGGGCCATGATTTGGGGCCATTTTGCTATCATGATCATGGCCCCAAAACTGCCGGAACCGTGGCCCCATGCCTGTCACTTTTTCGTATGCCCTGCGGCCTGTTGTCATCAATGCGGCCAAAACCAAGGACAAGCCCTACGCCCTGACAGATGGCGGGGGTCTGTATCTGGAAATCCTGCCCACTGGCACCAAGGTCTGGCGCTACAAATTTCACTACAACGGTCGCCGCGACAAGATCACCATTGGCCGCAACCCGGCTGTTTCGTTGAAGGATGCCCGGCAGCGGTATGCCGAACTGATGGAAAAGATCGCGGCGGGCCAGGATCCCAAGGCGGGGTTGCAAATCAAGGCGTCTGGCCGGTCAAAGGCGAGTGGCGAAACCAGCTTCGAGCACTATGCCCGAAAGTGGGTTGAAGAAACCCTGTTCTATCGGTCTGCGGCGTACCGCGCCCAGCAGCTTCGCTGGCTGGAAGCCCATGTGTTTCCGGTGATTGGTCAGCAGAATCTGAACGCCATCACGCCTCGCGATGTGCTGAGGGTCGTGGAGCCGTTGCGCGAGACGGCGAATACGGCTGAAAGCGTGCGTGCCTTGATCCAGCGGGTCTTTAGCTATGCGATTCGCAACTTGGCGGCGGAATCCAATCCGGCCTTGATGGTAGGGACAGACCGGATAGGGCTGCGGCTTCGCCCAACCGCGCAGCATGGGATGGGGTCACCCGGATGCGGATGACCTCGGAGAGGGGGGGGCAGTCATGGGGTTTCCTGGAATTGGTGGTGTGACACGCCAGCGTGTCAGTCAGGTCTGGAAGAAGCCTGATGACGGGTCTGGGCGGGTGCCAGCATGTTTTCAATCAGGCGGATCATCACTTCTTTGGCTTTCGGGTCTGATTCCGCCACCAGCAAGGCCAGTGCGGCCAGGCCGACATCGTTGATCACGGGTTCGTTGTGGCGCAGCAGGCGGCCATTGCGGGCCAGGAAATCGACGAACAGATAGGAGCCGATGCGCTTGTTGCCGTCCAAAAATGGATGGTTCTTGATGACGAAGTACAGCAGATGGGCGGCCTTGGCTTCAACGGTCGGGTACGCGGGCTCCCCAAATACGGTTTGGTCCAGGTTGCCCAGGATCGCGATGAAGTGGTCGTCGCGTTCATTGCCGAACAGATGGGTGGCCTCCTGGCGGGCCATCAGGTCGGCTTTCAGCCGTGCGATGCCTGTGTGAGCCTCTTCAGGAGAGGGCAGCACACCGCCCGGGCTGCCGGTAGGTTCGGCCAAGAGGCCTTCGTCATAGCGTTGCAGCCACAGAAAAGTGTGCGTGTAGCGGGCAATAACATCGACCAGGCCACGCCCTTGGTCGGTCGTCAGGGCTGCGCCTGCGGCGGCCTTTTTCACCAGCGTCAGGGCAGCTTCCAGTTCAGCGGCGTTTTGTTCAAATCGCTGCTGGCTCAGGGTATAGCCCTGGGTCAGGTGCTGGCGCAGAACCTGTGTGGCCCATTGGCGAAAGCGAGTGGCACGGGTGGAGTTGACGCGGTAGCCGACGGAAATGATGGCGTCCAGGTTGTAGTGCTTCAGCGTTCGTCGCACCTGGCGGCGACCCTCCTGGCGAACTGCTAAGAAATCCTTAGCAGTTGCGGATTCATCCAACTCTTTGGCTGCATATACATTTTTCAAGTGCATCAGCACATTTTCGGGGGTGGTCTCGAAAACCTCCGACATCTGCTTCTGTGTCAGCCAGATATTCTCGCCTTCCAGTCGTACTTCCACCTGCCCGGCTTCGGCTTCAAAGATGATCAGTTGTTGTTCTTCGGTCATGGCGTATTCCCGCCTGTGCGGCAGCAGGGTTCAGGAGAATGACGAGTGATAGGGGTGATGCAGTACGGAGCAGATTCGTTATACCGTATCTCACGGACACCCAGGCATGTCTCGGGAGACTTCCAGCACACAAGTGCCAAGCCCTCCGTTTTTGGTACCTATGTTCGCGCTCGTATTGATGCCAACACCAAAGAACGTGCCCCGGCCGCTGACGGCCGGAGGTTCGATCAGGCCCCGCTTCTATTCGGAAGCGGGGCTTTTCATATTCTGGCAGGCGTCTGCCGCGCATTGTGCGGGGCAGGCCTTTGCCAGCCGCAGGCATCGGCCATTTCCCGCGCCGGTCATTCAATCATGCGGCGACGAAATGCTTCACCCATTTTGCGTACGCCGCCATGTATCCGCGCAGGAAGTCGCGTGTACCGTCGTTGTTGATCCCGCCCTTCTCATCCAGCAGCGTGTCCACCTTGCCGATGTAGGCTTCCGGCTGCAGCATGGTGGGCGTATCCAGATAGGTCAGAGTCTGCCGGAGATGATGGTTGGCACCAAAGGCGCCTGTTGCGCCAATCGATGCGGATACGATGCCGGCGGGCTTTCCGGCCCATACGCTCTGGCCCCAGGGGCGCCCGCCAATGTCCAGCGCGTTTTTGAGCGCGGCTGGCATGGAACGGTCATGTTCGGGCGTCACGAACAGCAGGGCATCAGCCTGTTTGATGCGGGCGCGAAACGGCGTGTATTCCGCCGGGCTGGCGGCGTCGTAATCCTGGTTGTAGAGAGGAAGCTGACCGATTTCCACGATCGTGAGCACCAGCGGTTCAGGCGCCAGCGCGGCGAGGTTCTGGGCGATCTTGCGATTGAATGAGTCCTTGCGCAGGCTCCCGACGATGACAGCGACATCCACATTTTTAGCCATGATGGTTCCATCCTTTCTGTTCTGCCTATGTGCGCATTTCGGAACATCCCTGTGGCCGCTAGCGCGCACTCCGGACTGGCCGCCACATGATCCCCGATACGGATGCACGGGGTTCCTGCTCGTCTGAAGATAGTACGCCCGCGCATGCATTTCTGTGCGAGGTCCTGCGGCGGCGCCATATGAGCAGTGTTCAGATGGACTTCCCTAGGGATCCCTAGGGACTTCCCTAAGTGTCATATATTGTGCCAGCTTGCATAATGCAGCCCATGCAGGTGAGGAGACAGCCCCGCTTGGGCACTGGCGCTACGGAGATGGCGCTTTCATTTGTAGGCGGTACCCATAAAAATGAAAATCCGGCAGGGCCGGCGACACGATCGCCGGCCCTGTTCGTTTTTGGGTATTCCTAATGCCCGCCGGATGCTGAAAACACGTTCAGCACCAGCACACCCGCCAGGATCAGACCGATGCCGATCAGGCCGGCCACATCCAGCGTTTGTCCGAAGACGAAGTAGCCGATGATGGCAATGGCGACGATGCCGGCGCCCGACCAGACGGCGTAGGCGATCCCGACTGGGGCGTCAATCCTGTTGTGGCAAGCGCAGCAGCGCATGGACGGCGCCCGCGCCGCCCGAGGCGTCATCGCATTGGACCCAGGCCTGGACGCAGGCCTGGCGGCTCAGGTGCAGGCGGATGGCGTCCTTCAGGATCGGTTCGCCCCGGTGCGAACCGATGCCCTTGCCATGGATCACACGGACACAGCGGATGCCGTGTTCCAGGCAGGATGCCAGGAACCGGTCCAGGCGTTCGCGGGCCTGGTCCAGCGTGCTGCCGTGCAGATCCAGCGTGGCCTGAGGGATCCATCGACCCCGGCGCAGGCCACGCACCAGATCCGTCCCGCAGCCCGGCTGCAGGAATTCCTGGGCCTGGGGGTCGAAGTCGACGCGGGATCGATGGGGTAGGGATGGGGGCCTCCCTGCGTCCAGGTCGGGGGTTGCGCCCTGGGCATGCAGGCGGCGGGTCCGCAGCAGCAATTCCGGATCGCGCCCGGCGCCTGCCAGGATGCGGGCCCGGGGGCCGTGATCCGGCAGGGGCTGGACGAAGCGCATGGCTTGGCGAAACAGGGCCTGGTCGGCCGGGTCCAGCGGCTCGGGCGTGCGCGTGCGGTTGCTGTCCGCCGCCCGCGCCGGCGCATCGGTATCGGGCAGGGACTCGCGCGCGGGATGCTTTTGTCGCGCGGTGGTCTTCCGGGCCTGTTCCGCGATCTCCTGCGCGGCCGCCCGCAGCTTGCGCAGGTCGGCCAGGGTGGGCTTAGTGTCCTTCATTCTCCAGCCAGCGCTGTGCGTCCAGGGCCGCCATGCAGCCGGTGCCGGCGCTGGTGATGGCCTGGCGGTAGACGTGGTCCTGCACGTCGCCGGCGGCGAACACCCCAGGAACGGACGTCATCGTGGCCAGCCCCTGGCGGCCGTTGCGCGTGATGATGTAGCCGTTTTCCATGTCCAGCTGGCCTTCGAAGATGGCCGTGTTGGGTTTGTGGCCGATGGCGATGAAAGTGCCCGTCACGGCCAGGTCTTCGGTCTGACCGGTCTGCTTGTTGATCAGTCGCGCGCCCGTGACACCCGACGCGTCACCCAGGACTTCCTGCAGTTCGCAGAAGAGCTTCAGACGCATGTTGCCGTTTTCGACCTTGTCCATCAGCTTGTCGATCAGGATGGGTTCGGCGCGGAACTTGTCGCGCCGGTGCACCAGCGTGACCGTCCGGCAGATGTTCGACAGGTACAGGGCTTCCTCGACCGCGGTGTTGCCGCCGCCGACCACCAGCACGTCCTGGTTTTTGTAGAAGAAACCGTCGCAGGTGGCGCAGGCCGATACCCCGCGGCCCATGAAGGATGTCTCGGATTCCAGGCCCAGGTATTGCGCGGAAGCGCCCGTGGCGATGATCAGGGCGTCGCAGGTATAGGTCGCCCCGGTGTCGCCATTCAGCACGAAGGGCCGTTTGCCCAGATCGACGCTGGCGATGTGGTCGAACAGCATTTCGGTGTTGAAGCGCTGGGCGTGTTCCATGAAACGCTGCATCAGATCCGGGCCCTGGACACCGGCCACGTCGGCGGGCCAGTTGTCGACCTCGGTCGTGGTCATCAGTTGGCCGCCCTGTTCCAGGCCGGTGACGAGCACCGGGGACAGATTGGCGCGCGCGGCATAGACCGCAGCGGTATAACCGGCCGGGCCGGAGCCCAGAATCATCACTTTCGCGTGCTTTGCAGTGGACATCACAGAAAATCCGTTCATCATCGACCCGGCAATTATAATGTCGTGATGGCTAGAATTCCGGTGACCTCTTCCCGTTCCACGCGCAACGTGCGCAATGGCCCTTCGCCCCTGCAGACACGCCTGACCGGTCTGCTGCGCGAGGCCCGCTGGATCCTGCTGGCGGCCCTGGCCGGCTGGCTGATCCTCGTGCTGGCCACGTGGCACAAATCGGATCCGGGCTGGTCGCATTCCCTATACAGCGGTACGACCCGAAATTGGGGCGGCACCTTTGGCGCCTATGTGGCGGATCTGATGCTGTACCTGTTTGGCGCATCGGCCTGGCTGTGGGTGCTTTGGCTGCTGCGCTATGTCGCGGTCGGGTTCTATCGGCTGACGCGCATCGTTCTTCCCTCGAAAGTTCCCGAACTGCTGCCGCGCGTGCGCTGGGAAGTCGGTATCGGCTTTACTCTGCTGTTCCTGGGCTGCATGGGTACCGAGGCCTTGCGGTTGCAGGACTGGGGTGCGGCGCTGCCTGCCGGCGCCGGCGGCCAGCTGGGGCATCTGCTGGCCAAAATCCTGGCCGAGCTCGCCGGCAATGCCGGTGGTACCTTGCTGCTGCTGGCTTTCATTGTGATGGGCTCCAGCCTGTTCTTCGGTTTTTCCTGGCTGAACGTGTCGGAACGTGTCGGCCTGTACCTGGAACTGGGCCTGCGCCGCCTGATGGACCTGAAGAACGCCTGGCAGGACCGTCGGGTGGGCGCAACGGCTCAGGCCGAACGCCAGGAAATGGTCGAAACCCGGCAGACGCAGCTGGTGCACGAACAGCCGGTGCGCATCGAACCCACGGTCACCACGGTGCCGAAATCGCCGCGCGTGCAGCAGGAAAAGCAGCAAGCGCTATTCACGGTGAAGGAAGATCCATCGCTGGCGGGCAGCCTGCCGGCCCTGTCGCTGCTCGATCCGGTCGAACCATCCCAGGAAACCGTATCGCCGGAAACGATCGAATTCACGTCGCGCCTGATCGAAAAGAAATTGTCGGATTTCGGGGTCAGCGTCATCGTGGTGTCGGCTCAGTCCGGCCCGGTCATCACGCGCTACGAGATCGAACCCGCCACAGGCGTAAAGGGCAGCCAGATCGTCAATCTGGCAAAAGACCTGGCCCGGGCACTCAGCCTGGTGCGCATCCGGGTGGTGGAAACTATCCCGGGCAAGAACCTGATGGGGCTTGAACTCCCAAACCCTCGTCGCCAGATAGTGCGCCTGTCGGAAATCCTGGGTTCCCAGGTTTATCACAGCAGCGCGTCGCTGCTGACCATGGCGCTGGGCAAGGACATCGCCGGTAATCCTGTGGTGGTCGATCTGGCGAAAATGCCTCATTTGCTGGTGGCGGGCACCACCGGTTCCGGCAAATCCGTCGGAATCAACGCCATGATCCTGTCGCTGCTCTATAAGGCGGACGCGAGTCAGGTGCGCTTGATCCTGATCGACCCGAAGATGCTGGAAATGTCCGTCTACGAGGGCATCCCCCATCTGCTGGCACCGGTGGTGACCGACATGCGGCACGCGGCCAATGCGCTGAACTGGTGCGTGGCTGAAATGGAACGGCGCTACAAGCTCATGAGCAAGCTCGGGGTGCGCAACCTGTCTGGCTACAACGCCAAAATCCGTGAGGCGCAAAAGCAGGAACAGCCCATTCCCAATCCGTTCTCGCTGACGCCCGATGCGCCTGAACCGCTGGGCACGCTGCCCATGATCGTGGTGGTGATCGACGAATTGGCCGATCTGATGATGGTGGTGGGCAAGAAGGTCGAAGAACTCATCGCCCGTCTGGCGCAAAAAGCGCGGGCGGCCGGGGTTCACCTGATCCTGGCTACCCAGCGTCCCAGCGTGGATGTGATCACCGGCCTGATCAAGGCCAACATCCCCACGCGCATCGCCTTTCAGGTGTCGTCCAAGATCGATTCGCGCACCATCCTGGATCAGATGGGGGCCGAAGCACTGCTGGGTCAGGGTGACATGCTGTATCAACCGCCGGGCACCAGCGTGCCGACCCGTGTGCACGGGGCTTTCGTGCATGATGACGAGGTCCACCGCGTCGTCGAGACCCTGAAGGAGTCCGGCGAGCCGGACTATGTCGAGGGTTTGCTGGAAGGCGCGGCGGAAGGTGAAACCGGCGATGGTGTCAGTTCCGTGACCGGTTTCGTCGACCAGGAAAACGATCCCCTGTACGATCAGGCGGTCGAGGTCGTGATGCGCAGCCGGCGGGCGTCGATTTCCTTCGTGCAGCGCAATCTGCGCATTGGCTACAACCGTTCGGCCCGGATTCTGGAGCAGATGGAACGTTCCGGGCTGGTGAGCCCGCAGCAGCCCAACGGCAACCGGGACATTCTGGTGCCGGCCCAGGCGGGCGGCGAAGACGAGTAGCGCGTCGAAGATCGAAGCATTCAATCGGAAAGAACGTCAGATGAAATCGCTTTTCCTGAATCGTCATATGGGTTCCGAAGCCGGGCGCCGGCTGCCGGGTCCGGCCCTGTCAGGCCGTTGCCGAGCGCTGTGCGCGGGGGCCTTGCTGGCCGGGCTGCTGGGCCTGCCAGGGGTGGCTGCGGCAGTCGACAGTGCCCAGATCCAGTTGCAGTCCTTCGTGGAAAAGGTCAAGTCCGCCACCGGACAGTTCCGCCAGGAACAGGCGGCAACGGACGGCACCAAACGTGTCCAGAACGGCACCTTTGCCTTTCAGCGCCCGGGAAAGTTCCGCTGGCAGGTGCTCAAGCCCTATGCCCAACTGATCGTGTCCGACGGGCAGCACGTCTATCAATATGATCCAGACCTGGAACAAGTCACCGAGCGCAAGGCAGGCCAGGCGATCGGCGCATCGCCCGCGGCCCTGCTGTTCGGCTCCGGTTCGCTGGACGAGGCCTTCAATCTGCAACTGCAACCCGATCGGGACGGCCTGCAGTGGCTGCGCGCCGTCCCGAAAACACCGGATGCCGGGTTCGTGCATGCCGACATCGGCTTTACGGACGGCCTGCCGCGTCGCCTGGAACTGCTGGATGCCTTTGGCCAGACGTCGCGCATCCAGTTTTCGGATCTGAAGGCCAACCCCGCGATCCCCGCCGGCCAGTTCCAGTTCACCGTGCCCAAGGGCGCCGATCTGGTGAAGATGAACTGATGGCGACACAGGGTGACCTGCTGGGGGATGCGCCGGACCCAGGTGCCGCCGGATTTTCCGGAAGTGCCCCAGGCGGCGTTCCCGGCCGGGGGCCGGCCGCGTCATCCCCGCCGGGGCCAGCCGTCAATGCCCCGCTGGCCGAGGCATTACGTCCGAAGTCCCTGGACGAGGTCATCGGCCAGTCCCACCTGCTGGGCGAGGGCAAGCCGCTGCGGCTGGCCTTCCAGTCCGGCAAGCCGCATTCCATGATTTTCTGGGGGCCGCCGGGCGTGGGCAAGACCACCCTGGCGCGGCTGACCGCCAGCGCCTTCGATTGCGCCTTCATCGCCTTGTCCGCCGTGTTCTCGGGCGTCAAGGACATTCGCGCCGCCATGGCCCAGGCCGAACAGAATCGGGCCGGAGGCCAGCCCACCATCCTGTTCGTGGATGAAATCCACCGCTTCAACAAATCCCAGCAGGATGCGCTGTTGCCATTTGTCGAAAGCGGCTTGGTGACGTTTATCGGCGCGACGACGGAAAACCCGTCCTTCGAGGTCAATTCGGCCCTGCTGTCGCGCGCCCAGGTCTATGTCCTGAAGTCCCTGACAGAAGACGAATTGCGGCTGCTCGCGCAACGGGCGCGCACGCAGGCCATGGGGGACCTGGCATTCGACGATTTGGCCGTCGATACGCTGGTCGGTTATGCCGACGGCGACGCCCGGCGCCTGCTGAATCTGCTGGAACAGTGCCAGACCGCGGCCGGCGCCAGCGGCATCACGCGGATCGATGCCGGTTTCATTCAGAACGCGCTGACCCTGAATGCTCGTCGTTTCGACAAGGGCGGCGACAACTTCTACGATCAGATTTCCGCTCTGCACAAATCCGTGCGCGGATCCCACCCCGATGCCGCCCTGTACTGGCTGACCCGGATGCTGGATGGCGGCGCGGATCCGCGCTACCTGGCGCGGCGCATTGTTCGCATGGCCTGGGAAGACATCGGCCTGGCCGACCCCCGCGCCCTGCAGATCGCCAACGATGCGGCGGCCACCTATGAACGTCTGGGTTCGCCGGAAGGCGAACTGGCGCTGGGGCAGGCCGTCATCTACCTGGCTATCGCAGCCAAGAGCAACGCCGGCTATATGGCCTACAACCAGGCCCGCGCCTTCGTCAAGCAGGACAAGAGCCGCGAGGTACCCGTGCATCTGCGCAATGCCCCGACCAAGCTGATGAAGGAACTGGGTTATGGGCATGAGTACCGGTATGCCCACGACGAGCCCAATGCCTATGCGGCGGGCGAAACCTACCTGCCCGATGGCATGGTTGAACCAGGCTGGTATCAGCCAGCGCCCCGCGGGCTGGAAATCAAGATCGGCGAGAAGCTGTCACAGCTGCGAAAGTGGGATGAGGAAGCGGGAGGGGGCTGAAACCATGAAAACCATTGGCCTGATCGGCGGCATGAGCTGGGAATCCACCGTGCCGTATTACCGCCAGATCAACGAAGCCGTGAAGGCCCGGCTGGGCGGCCTCCATTCTGCCAGGATAGTCCTCTATAGTGTTGATTTTGCTGAAATCGAGCAGTTGCAGCACCGGGGCGACTGGGATGCCGCCGGCGTCGTCCTGGCGAATGCGGCCAGTGCCCTGGAACGTGCCGGTGCGGATTTCCTGGTGCTGTGCACCAACACCATGCACAAGGTCGCGCCCGCCATCGAGACGGCCGTTCGGATCCCGCTGCTGCATATCGCCGACCCGACGGCAGCCGTGATCCGCCAGGCTGGCTTGAGCCGTATTGGGCTGCTGGGTACCGCTTTCACCATGGAACAGGCGTTCTACCGTGACCGTCTGCAGGATGCCCACGGCATCGAGGTGCTGGTGCCGACTCCGGAGGATCGGGCGCTCGTCCACCGCGTGATCTACGAAGAACTGTGCCTAGGCCGCATCGAAGATGCCTCGCGTCAAGCCTATCGCGTGGTGATGCAGCGCCTGGCCGACCGCGGCGCCCAAGGCATCATCCTGGGCTGTACCGAAATTTCCCTGCTGGTCGGGCAGAAAGATGCCGGCGTCCCGCTGTTCGATACCACGGCAATTCATGCACGGGCGGCGGCGGAGACTGCGCTGGGTTGCTGATGCGGCTGGCTCGATGAGACCGACCCGCATGTCGTCCTCGACGAAGTTTCGGCCCGGGTCGCACCGATCTCGTTGGATCAGGGATACAGATTCACCCGGGCATCCACCAGCCGGGCATCCGGCGTCAGCGGGCTCAGATCCAGGGTGAAAAACGGCACGTAGTCCAGCGTGATGTGCAGTGTGTCGCCGGTGTCCAGAATGCGCCGTCCACCCAGATGCGCCGGCAGATCGGCCTGATACCGGCCCTGCACGCAATGCAGGATGGTGTCGCCGGGACGCAGGGGCAATTTCTGGTGGCCGCTGCGCATGTCCACACAGCCATGGGCCTGTTTGCGGCGCAGCATCAGGTTGAAATCCCGCACGGGGCCGGCCGGCAGTTCGGCGGTGTAGGGCGTTTCGCCTGCGAAATACAGCCGTGTGCCGGCTTCCAGCAGCGTTTCCCGGCCGGTATCCGTGCGGATCAGGCGCATGGGCCCGCCTTCGGTCAGAACCAGGATGCGGTCGATGTCCTCCCAGTACGAAAAGGGGCCAGCCGACGCCACGTCGGCGGCACTGATGCGCCAGATGAAATCGTCGGCGCTGGCATCAGCCGGGTGGATGACGATCTGGCGGGTGACGCCGCCCCCGTTCTTCCACGGGGTGGGTTGCAGTTCTTGGGCGGCGATGAAGCGGATGATGTCCTGCATGAGTCAGTGTGTTCGTTGAAATCGGGGTTCGATCATTTAATTTAATACAATATCCGGGCTTCGGATGCCGTCATTCGTGGCGCCGGTTTTGGTCCGTCCGCTGTTCGGGCCCAGTCACGGCCTTTTCGGGATCTTTTTCCCGTGGGTCTTCATCATTCGCCCATCACCATGCTAGACACCAATCTGCTGCGCAAGGACCTGGACCGCGTCGTGCGGGCACTGGGCCGCCGTGGCCTGACTTTCGATACGGATCGCTACCATGCCCTGGAAGCCCGCCGCAAGGCTGTCCAGGTGCAGACCGAGGAACTGCAGGCACGCCGCAATGCGCTGGCCAAGCAGATCGGTCAGATGAAGTTCCGGGGTGAAGATGCCTCTGCCGTGCTGGCGGAATCCCAGGCGATTCCTGATCGCCTGAAAGCCCTGGAGCAGGACCTGGCGGCGGTGCAGCAGGAACTATCACAGTGGCTGATGACCATCCCCAACCTGCCGGACGACAGTGTGCCCGATGGCGCGTCCGAGGTGGACAACGTCGAAGTGCGCCGCTGGCTGCCCGGCACGGCGGGACCGGATGGCAACCCGGCCGGCCTGGGTTTCGAGCCGCGTGACCATGTGACGCTGGCCGAGCCCCTGGGTCTGGATTTCGAGGCTGCCCGTTCCTTGGTAGGGGCGCGCTTCATGATGCTGCGCGGCCCCGTTGCCCGCCTGCATCGCGCGCTGGCGCAATTCATGCTGGATCTGCAGACCGGTGAACACGGCTATCAGGAATGCTATACGCCCTACATCGTCAACAGCTCGACGCTGTATGGCACGGGCCAGTTGCCGAAGTTCAAGGACGACATGTTCTGGGTCACCAAGGGCGGGCAGGGCAGCACGCCGGATGACGAAGGCCAGGCCGAAGATCTGTACCTGATTTCCACGGCGGAAATCCCGCTGACGGGTTCGGTGCGCGACCGCATCCTGGATGCGCAGGATCTGCCGGTCAAGCTGACAGCTCACACGCCGTGCTTCCGTTCCGAGGCGGGCAGTGGCGGTCGCGATCTGCGCGGCCTGATTCGCCAGCACCAGTTCGACAAGGTCGAAATGGTGCAGATCGTACATCCGGACCAGTCCTGGCAGGCGCTCGACGAGATGGTCGGCCACGCCGAACACGTGCTGCAGGCCCTGGGTCTGCCGTATCGCGTAGTGCTGCTGTGCGCCGGGGACATGGGGTTTGGCTCGGCCAAGACTTACGACCTGGAAGTCTGGCTGCCTGCCCAGAACACGTGGCGCGAGATCTCGTCCGTGTCGAACTGCCTGGATTTTCAGGCGCGCCGCCTGCAGGGCCGTTTCCGTCCGGAAGGCCCCAAGGCCAAACCCGAATACCTGCATACCCTGAACGGTTCGGGGCTGGCGGTGGGGCGCGCCATGGTCGCTGTGCTGGAAAACTATCAGCAGGCCGACGGCAGCATCGTGATTCCGGCGGTACTGCGGCCCTACATGGGCGGGCTGGAAATCATTCAGTCAAAGTAGGCGTCTTGCCCATGTCCGCAGGGTGATCGTGCAGGGCCGATGCGGCGGGCCAGTCCCGCCGCGTCGCGCGTGTCATGTCAGCCAGTGTGGTTCCGGTGTTTCGGCCCGCGATAGTGGGGCATGCCGGGTACGGCGGGCGGTGCGATAGGGGCGCTGTCGTCCTCGTGACTGGAACCGATGCGGGTCAGCAAATACAGGACGAGGACCCAGAACACCAGGCTGGATCCGGTTGCCAGCAAACCGTGAAAACTGGCGTAGCCTGTGGCCTGTGACGCCTGGATGCCGAAGGCATCGGCGATGATGGGGATGTTGCCCAGGCCTTCGACCAGCAGGCGGCCTGGTAGCGTGAAGAACCACTTCAGGGCCGCGAGGATTTCCCAGCCCGCAATGACGCCATTGCCGTCGGCGTCGAGCATGAAATGCAGCGCTTGGATGTTCATGGTGTCCTCCAACTGTTTGCTACGCCTTGTTTCACTATAAGTGGTTTGTCAGCTTCCAGCAATGCTGGTGCACCAGAGTGCTGTGTTTTTTATGCTAGAATGCACGGCTTGACCGCAGTCGATCCGGAGAGGTGGCAGAGTGGTCGAATGTACCTGACTCGAAATCAGGCGTGCGGTTTCCCCGCACCGTGGGTTCGAATCCCACCCTCTCCGCCAGTCATCGAAAAGCCCGCATGTTTCCCAACATGGCGGGTTTTTTGGTTACAGTGCTTCAAACATTCTGGTTCCGTACCCCCGATGCAGGCTGATCGACTCGCCATCACCATTCAGGAACACCCGCTGCTCGCCCAGTTTTCGCCGCTGGATCGCGCCCGGCTGCTTGCCGCCACCGAGTCCTGTGACTTCGCGGCGGGCGACGAAATCTACAGGGCAGGCGATCAGGCGCGGCATGCCTACTGGATTCTCGAAGGTCAGGTCGAACTCGCGTCGACGCGCGCATCCGCGCCGCTGGGTGCTGGGGACGCCTTTGGCGCCGAGGCATTTGCAGACAGCGCGACCCATGCCCATCATCTGACGAATGCGCGTGCGGTGACCCCGGTTGCCGCCGTCCGGGTGGCGCGCGCGGCCCTGCTCGAACTCGCGTCACACAATCCGCCGCTGAAATCCGGCGCGTTGCTCGGTCTGGCGGCGCGATTAGGCGAGCTTTCGCCTCCCGCCCATCCGCCCGTGCCTGTGGCCGCAGCCCGTCCGTTGCCCTGGAGGCAGCGGATCGGCTGGGGTGCCGCCCTGGTGGTTCCGCCGTTGGTCTGGTGGCTGGCGGATCGTGCGGGGCTGCCGCCCCAGGCGGCGGTCTATCTGGGTCTGTTCACGCTGACGGCGCTGATGTGGCTGTTCGCTCTGGTCGACGAATTCATTCCGCCCATCATGGCGGTGGTGGCCATGTTGTTCATCGATCTGGTGCCGGCCGACGTGGCGTTGCACGGATTCTATTCACGTACGTTTCTCCTGTTGCTGGGGGTCTATGCGCTGGCCGCGGTCATGGTCAGCTCCGGACTGGCCTATCGATTCATGCTGTGGGTGCTGGTCCGTCTGCCCGACTCCGCCTTCTGGCATCGGGCGGCGCTCACGCTGTTCGGTTTTCTGCTGTCGATCGTGATGCCGTCCGCCAATGCGCGTCTGGCACTGCTCCTGCCGTTGTACCGGGAAATGGACGACAGCCTGGGCGCGCGTGCCCAAAGCCGCGAGGCCAGCGCCTTGATGATTGCGGTGTTCACCGGGGCGACCCTGTTTTCGCCCTTGCTGCTGACGGCCAAATCCTCCAATCTGGCCGCGTTCGTCAGCCTGCCGACGCAGGTGCGTGCCGAATACCAGGGCCTGGGGTGGCTGGTGAGTGCAGCGGTCGTCGCCGTGGGGCTGTTGGGTGTCCACGCGCTCGCGATGCGGTTTCTGTTTCGCGCCGAGGTCAGCAGGCCCCTGCCCGTCGCGCGGATCCAGGCTCAGATGACTTTGCTGGGGCCGTTGCGGGCTCCGGAATGGGTTGCGGCGCTGGCATTCCTGGTATTTCTGCTGGGTGCGATCGTTCCGCAGTGGCATCAGTCGCAGACCGCCTGGCTGGCGGGCTTCGTGCTGATTGGCCTGCTGATCCTGGGGCTGTTCAACAAGGGGGCGTTCAAGACACAGATCGACTGGCCGCTGATCTTCTTCCTGCTCTGCCTGGATGGACTGACCGAGGCGATCCATTACCTGGGGCTGGACGTCCTGATGATCCAGGCGATCGGCCATCATCTGGACTGGGTGGGGGGTAGCCTGGGGTGGTTCATCCTGCTGGCGCTCGTGGTGACGGTTGCCTTGCGCCTGGTGCTGCCGCTGACTGCGGGCATGATCCTGGCGGTGACCGTGCTGATGCCGATCGGGCTGGAACAGGGGATCCATCCCTGGCTGGTGGTCTTTCTGGCGTCGTTATTTTCCGACATCTGGTTCATGCCGCATCAGAATTCGGCCCTGCAGCAGGCGCTGGCTGCGGGGCTGCGGTCGCGTTGTGACGAGATGCTGTTTTTCCGCTATGCCTGGTGGCTGAATCCATTGCGGATCGTGCTGGCCTATGCCTCGATTCCGTACTGGAAGTGGCTGGGGCTGTACTGAGGATGCCATGAAAAACCGGCTGGCCGTGGTGTGCGCGGGAATCCTGGTGGTGTTGCTGCTGTCTTTGCTGGTGGTGTTCAACCACCAGAAGCCGCGCCTGCTGATCCTGCACAGTTTTTCCGAGGACGGCGCCTGGGAAAAGGCGTTTGACGCGGGCTTTCGCAAGGAACTGGCCCGCAATCTGGAGCCGAACTCCGTGCGCTGGCACTACATGCTGTTTTCCCAGCATCTCAGTACCCGGCAGTGGATGGCGGCGAGTCGCCGCAGCCGCGAAATGATCGATGGCTGGAACCCGGACGTGGTCGTGACGGTGGGCGAGGAAGCCCAGGAATTCGTCGGCCGGCATTATGCGGGCAGTCCGGCCCCCCGTCTGGTCTATGCCATGGGCGAGGAGCCCGCCGAGTTCGGCTACCCGTCGGCGCGCAATGTCACGGGTGTGCTGGAATCGCTACCGCTGGGCCAGGTTCTCGAGATTACGCGCTTCCTGGGCCGTCCGGTGCGCATCCGGGCGCTGGGTATCAATGATCCAACCGGGCGCGCCGAGGCGCGGCAGGTGCGGGACTTCGATTGGGGACCTGACCGTCTGCTGGGGGTTGACTTGGTCAATGACTATGTCGACTGGCAAACTGCCGTGCAGGCGGCCGGTGAGGACGCCGACGTCCTGCTGGTCCTGAGCACGGGTGGCTTGCCCAAGGCGCCGGGCAGCGCGGAAGATGTCGAGACCGCCGTTCTGGCGGACTGGACCGAGCGGACCTCGAAGCCCCTGGTGATCGGCAGCCGCGAGTCGTTTGTGGCGGGTGGTGGCGCGCTGGCCGTGGTGCCTTCCGCGCGGGGTCTGGGCGAGCAGGCTGCGCACCAGGCCTTGCGGGCCCTGCAGTCCGTCAGGTCCGGCCAGCCGCTGCCCGCGCCCGAGGCCAACCGCGATTATCTGATCGCCCTGCGTCCCGACCTGTTGGCAGCGCGCAGTCTGGCGCTGCCCGATATTTACTTTCAGTCGGCCCGTGCGTCGAACTCGCTGTATCCCCTGCATGGGCACACCATGACTTCGCATCACCCCTGAACCTTGCGGCGCGTCCGGCTCAGGTGGCGGGCGACGTTGACATTTGCCGTCGGGCTGTCCGGATGGACTGCTGTGGCGTGTCGATCCCGTTCATAATGGCGGCACACTGACGGGAAAAACGGATGAACGATACGACCAGGAATCCCAGGAGCGGCCATGGGGAATACAAGATTCCCGGCGGCAAACTGGTGGTGGTCGACCTGCGGGTCAATGAGGGACGGCTGAAAGACGTGCGGCTGTCGGGCGATTTCTTTCTGGAACCCCCCGAGGCGCTCGATGCCATCAATGCCGCCCTCGAAGGGCTGCCTTGCGGTACGGATGCCGGGCATCTGGCGGACGCGGTCCGGGGCGCCCTGGACGCCGACGTCCAGATGTTCGGCCTGAGTCCCGAAGGGATTGCCGTCGTTATTCAGCGGGCGCTGGCATGAACGAGACATCGATTCGTAGCCAGTGGACGGATTTCGACTGGCAGCTCGTTCACCCCGGGCCGCTGATGCCGCTGCGGCACATGGCGTTGGATCAGGTCCTGCTCGACGAAGTTGCTGCCGGCCGGCGTGCGCCGACCCTGCGGATCTGGGAATGGGCGGCGCCGGCGGTGGTGATCGGGATCTTCCAGTCCCTGAAAAATGAAGTCGATGCGCAGGCCGCCCAGGCGCACGGGATTCAGGTGGTGCGCCGCATCAGCGGTGGCGGCGCGATGTTTGTCGAACCGGGCAACACCATCACCTATTCGATCTATGCGCCGCTGTCGCTGGTGGAAGGCATGAGTTTCCAGGATGCCTATGCCTGCATGGACGACTTTGTCCTGCAGGCGCTGGGCGACCTGGGCATCAGAGCCTGGTATCAGCCCCTGAACGACATCACATCCGAAGGCGGCAAGATTGGCGGGGCCGCCCAGGCCCGGCGCGGCGGAGCCGTGCTGCACCATGTCACCATGGCCTACGATATCGACGCCACGAAGATGCTGCAGGTGCTGCGCGTCGGTCGGGAAAAGCTGTCGGACAAGGGCACGACGTCGGCGGCCAAGCGGGTCGATCCTCTGCGCAGCCAGACGGGGTTAGCGCGCGAAGTGGTCATCCAGCACATGGTGGATACCTTCCGGCGCCGCAACGGGCTGCGCGACGGGGCGCTGACGCCGGACGAGCAGGCGGCGGCCGAACGCCTGATCGGGGAAAAATTCGGCACCGAGGCCTGGCTGGCCAAGGTGCCCTGACCACGCGGGGCCTGCGGTCCCACGATGGTTTCCAGAGGCGGTTGCCCCGGCGATCGTTCAGTTCTGGTACATGGGCTGGTTGTCGTTCAGACGCAGCCAGCCCTTCACGATCCGGTAGATGATCCAGACGGTGTTGACCGCCAGGATGACGACACCGACATAGGCGAACACCAGGATGGCGCCGATCACCCCCCACAACAGGCCGAACCAGAAGGTGCGGATCTGCCAGCGGAAATGCGATTCCACCCAGGTGCCCTGGACGTCGCCGCGCTTGACGTAATTGATGATCACACCGATCACAGAGGGGACGCCGCCCAGAAAGAATCCGGCAACCTGCAGGGCATAGACCACCAGGGCCAGATTGCGGGCCGAGCGCAGGTTGTCGGCTGCGTTGGCGTGGTAAGGCGTGGACGTGTCTGTCATGGGGGATCGGGGTGGTTGACAATGCCTGGGATCGTAGCATGGCGTCCTGTTTCATTGAAGCTTCATACTGGAAGATGAAGTCTCGTGCCCGGACACGGCAACGATCGTGAAACGGCTTCCGGGATGTCCGCATCCAATGCACGAAACCAGCGATTTTCGCTGCGTGCTTCGGGAGATTCAGATGAAACGTTCAATGTTGATGGCGGCCGCCGCCGCCTTGGTGCTTTCCGTGGGTTCCGCCGGTGCGCTGGCCGCACAGACTTCAGTGATGAAGGCGCCGCCCGCCGCCCCCTACAAGGCCGTCAGTTCCCTGGTCAAGCTGCCCAGCTTCATTCCTGGCCTGGGGCAGTTGTTCGTTGACCCGTCGACCATCCCGGCAGGGCCGTTTCTGGGTTATGACCACAAAGGCCATCTGGTCACCACCACCTACATGATTCCGATCTCGCAGATGAAGGCGGGTATGAACTTGCAGGATCTGAAGGCGCCGGCCGGCAAGGTCGATCACGTGGACATCCAGTACAACGCCGGTCACCCGGGCGTTGAAGAGCCGCATATCCACATCGTCCTGTGGAATGTACCGGTGTCCGGGGAAAGCCGCGTGGCCAAATGATATGAACACCATCCCCTTCAATCCGGGACGGCGGCGCCTGCTGGCGTCCGGTGGCGGACTGTTGCTGACGGCAGCCCTGATCCGGCGGGCCGGTGCCGCTGACGAGGTGGTCATCGAGATGTCCGGGACGCCGGATGGTGCCCGCGTCTGGTTCCGGCCCCGGGGGCTGCTGATCCGGCCTGGACAGACAGTGCGCTGGGTGAACCGGCAGGCGGGCAGTGCGCACACGACGACCGCCTATCATCCCGACAACGGCAAGCCCCTGCGGATTCCCGCTGCGGCCACCCCCTGGAATTCCGGCTATCTGCTGCCTGATCAGTCCTTTGCGACGGTGCTGGATGTGCCCGGTGTCTATGACTATTTCTGCATCCCGCACGAGATGGCGGGGATGGTCGGGCGGATCATCGTGGGCGAGGCGCCGGCTGGTGTCGAGCCTTATGCGGCGACCGATACCAAACTGCCCGCCGTGGCCCTGGCGAACTTTCCCACGGTGGCCGACATCTTGAAGACCGGTCACGTCGATTGACCCCAACCTGGCCGGGACTCATCGCCTGGCGCGGCCTGAAGGGCCCATTTCACCTCCTGGGTGGGACGGGCCTTTCAGTGTGTGTTGTCCGTCGGGCCCGGCAGGAGTCCCGCTGCGCGCATCCGCACGTGCACGCCGGCCACGATCCGGTCGCAGCGCTCGCCCGCGAATGAAAAGGCGCCAGCGGCCTTTGGATCGAATTCCTGCCGCATGGCGGTCTGCAGCAGGTGGCGTGCCCGCATGAAACGCACCCGCACGGTCGCCTCGGGCATGCCCAGCACCTGGGCGACCTCGGCGGCCGGCATTTCCTCGACCCCGCGCAACATGAACACGGTCCGGTAGATGTCGGGCAGCGCGTCGATGTGCTGCTCGATTCGCTGCCGCAGTTCCGCACGCCAAGCCGATTGGTCTGGGCGCGCCGTGTCGGGGGCGGGGACATTGGAGCCGGGAGGAAGCATGCGGTCCTGCTCGTTGGAAGCCTGGTATGCCGATTGGATGTGAGCTTCGCGCGATTTGTTTCGTCGACGGCGCATCAGGGCCTCGTTGACGGTGATGCGGGTCAGCCAGGTCGCCGGTTGGGCATCAGCCCGGAAGTCGCCAAGATGCTGGAAGGCTTTCCACCAGGCATCCTGCACGGCATCCTCGGCCTCGGCTTCATCGTGCAGGATGCTGCGGGCCGCGCGGTAGAGCTGCTGGTTGTGCCGGCGCATCAGGATGTCGAAGGCGGCCAGGTGGCCGGCCCTGCAATAGGCGATCAGCGAGAGATCGTCGGCCTTTGCGAAGTCGTGTTGAATCTGGGTGTCCACATCGTCTCCTAATTCCGGTGGTGCCATTGGATGACGGTACCCCGGGAAACGTTTCACCGGCTGTCGCCGGAGGTGTCCCGTCCCGCGGGCGGGCATTCGGCGGTGTCGCGTGCCCGGCCCGCGGCCCTCATGCGGACGACTATGCGTGCGAGTGCCCGTGCAGGCCTTCGAGTGCCTGCAGTGCCAGATTGGAGTGCGCGTATGCGCCGCCCGCCCGCATTTCCGCCGCGACCCAGATGGCCTCCATGATTTCGGCATCCGTCGCGCCCGCGCGCGAGGCCCCTTCTGCGTGGCCTTTGATGCAATACGGGCACTGGGTGACGTGGGCGACGGCGACGGCGATGAGTTGCTTGGTCTTGGTGTCGAGGGCGCCGGGTGCGAAGACTGCCTTGCTGAATGCCTTGAAGGCGGCCAGCGGTTCCGGTGCGAGTTCCGCCCGGCGTTTGGCCAGTTCGGCAGTGGCATGGGGGTACATGGGTGTTGTATCCATGGAAAGCTCCTGTGTCTGGATTCTCTTGTCATCATAGACCTGGCTGTCCCGACCGGCCAGGGATCCCTTGCTGGTGTCAGGGAGGAGCCCCCTACCCCGCGAATCCGCCGTTGTTGAGGAATGCCTGTTCCTCTGGAGTGGTGATGCGGCCCAGTGCCGCGTTGCGGTGCGGGAACCGGCCGAAGCGGACGATGATGTTGCGGTGCTCGGTGGCATGGCGCAGAGCATCCGGGACGCGCAGACGGTACAGGTTGAGGCTTTCTTCCTGCACGGCCAGGTTTTCGGAGTGCATGAACGGCAGGCAAATGAACTTGCGCAGATCCGGCTCGAACTGGTCCAGAAAACCCAGGCTGCGGCGCGCGTAGGCCAGGGCCAGTCCGTCGGTGGCGAACATGTGGCCGGTTCCCCGGAAGGCATTGCGCGGATACTGGTCCAGCAACAGGATCAGAGCCAGGGCCGAGACTGGCTGCGTCAGCCAGTCTTCGAGCTCCTGACGGGCCGCCGCATAGTGCGCGTCATAGAACCGGCTGCGGAAGGTCGCATCGAAGGATGCATTTTTGGCGAACCACTTGCCGGGCCCCGCCTCGCGCCAGAAATCCACCACAGCCTGGGCGGCGTGGCGCAGGGTCGGAACAGTCTGTGGCGTGTGGTTCATGGCATCCCCGGTAGGTATTGGCTGGGTACCGCCGTCAGGGCGGGCGGCACCCATAAAGGTACTCCAATCCCCGATGCCTCAGGGCGGCGGAATCGCCGGTCCGACCGACGGCTTACAGCAGCTCGCGACGCAGATCCGCAGCCGATTTCGGGGAGAGCAGGCCGGGCGCCACGTCGAATACCGTGCGTGCGCCGGTTTCCCCCGCGGCCTTCATGCGCCAGGCGGCCCGGGCATAGGCCACCAGCACGCTGGAGGTGAACCCTGGATTGCTGGCGAGCTTCAGGGAATATTCCATCACCTGCGAGTCGCCGCTGCCGGACTGGCCGCTGCGGATCACGAACCCGCCATGCGGCATGCCGGCATGTTCGCGCCGCAATGTGTCGGCATCGATGAAATGGACCCGAGTGTCGTAATCCGCAAAATAATCGGGCATGGTGACGATGGCCTGTTCCACCTGCCGCGCATCGGCGCCGGGCTGCAGGACGACATAGCATTCACGGGTGTGCTTGTCGCGCGTGCCCAGTTGCGGCTGCTCGCCGGATCGGACCCGTTCGACGGCCTGCGGGACTGGAATGGTGTACTGCACGCCGCCCGCCACGCCCGGTACCCGGCGGATGGCGTCGGAATGGCCCTGGCTCAGCCCCTTGCCCCAGAAGGTATAGGTGGCGCCGCCCGGCAGAATGGCTTCGCCCATCAGACGGTTGATGGAGAACAGGCCCGGGTCCCAGCCTACCGCCAGAATGGACAAGTTGCCGTGCGTTCGGGCGACGGTGTCCACAGCCTCGAAATACTGTGGAATACGGGCGTGGGTGTCGTAGCTGTCCACCGTGGTGAACCATTGGGCCAGTTCGGGGCCCTGGACAGGCAAGTCGTCCTTCGAGCCCCCGCACAGGATCAGCACGTCGATCTCGTCCCGGTGAGCGGCCGCGTCGGCCAGTGGCCAGACCGGTACCGTCGAATTACCGACGGACAGGGTGGTTGCGGGACGGCGGGTGAAGATGCCGGCCAGATGCATGTCCGGGTGGCAGGCGATGGCGGCCTGTGCGCCGCGTCCCAGGTTGCCGTAGCCGGCGATACCGATGCGGATAGGGGATGATGCCATGTGGTTCCTTGCAGAAAATTTACGGCTGCCGGATCCTATCGCGCACAGCCCAGCGCTCGATGATCGGCCACAGATCCGCGGGGGACAGGGCGATGGCGTCCGCGTCCCAGCGCGCCGGGTCATCCAGGGAACAGTAGCCATAAGCGGCTGCGACGGTCGCCATCCCGGCGGCCTTGCCCGCCTGGATGTCGCGGGCATCGTCGCCGATGTAGATGCAGCGTTCGGGGCTGACGCCGGCCTGGCGGGCGGCATGCAGCAGAGGCTCAGGGTGTGGCTTGGTGTAGGGTGTCGTGTCACCCCCCACAGTCACCGTGCAGCGCGTGTCGAGCGCCAGATGGCGTACGATCGGGAGCGCCAGGGACTCGACCTTGTTGGTGACGATTCCCCAGGCCAGGGTCTGTCTGGCCAGCCGATCCAGCAGCGTCTCCACGCCGGGAAACAGGCAGGTGTGGACCAGCATGGCCTGGGCATAGTCATCCAGGAACCGCTGGCGCGTGGCGGCGTATTCGGGGTCTTCCGGCATCATGCCCAGCGCGGCTCTCAGCAGGCCGCGCGCGCCTTGGGACGCATGGGGGCGCAAGTCCTCGTAGGGCAGCGGCGGCAGATCGCGATACTGCCGCTGGCGGTTGGCGGCGGCAGCCAGGTCGGGAGCGGTATCGGCCAGGGTGCCGTCGAAATCGAACAGGATCAGGTGGTTCGGCATGGGGATGAGTCTGAGCAGGCCCTAGTCCGGGCGGCGGGCGGCCATCAGGTAGTTCACACCCGCGTCCGCCGACAAGTGATAGAGCCGCGTCAGCGGCTGATACTGGATACCGCTGAGCGCGGCGATTTCCAGGCCGGATGCGCGTGCGGCCGAGGCCAGTTCACTGGGAGTGATGAACTGTTCGTAGCTGTGCGTGCCCCGGGGGACCATGCGCAGCAGGTATTCCGCAGCCACGATTGCCAGCAGGAAGGACTTGGGATTGCGGTTCAAGGTGGAAAAGCACACCAGCCCGCCCGGGCGCACCAGACGCGCGCAGGCGTTCACCACCGAGGCGGGATCCGGCACATGTTCCAGCAGTTCCATGCATGTCACCAGATCGAACTGGCCAGGCTGCTGTGCGGCATAGTCTTCGGCGCTGATGCATTGATATTGCACCTGGACGCCGGATTCATGCCCGTGCAGGCGGGCGATCTGCAGGGATTGGGAGGCCAGGTCGATGCCCGTCACCTGCGCGCCTTCGGCCGCCATGGCCTCCGCCAGCAGGCCGCCTCCGCAGCCCACATCGAGCACCCGGCAGCCGGCCAACGTCCCCACCTGGGTGCGGATCCAGTCCAGCCGCAGGGGGTTGATGTCGTGCAGTGTTTTCAGTTCACCTTGCGGATCCCACCAGGTGGAAGCCAGCGCGCTGAATTTGTCGAGTTCTGCCTGGTCGACGTTGGCGGTTTGCATGATGGGTATCCTGAAATGAACAAGGCCCCGCACGCGCGGAGCCTTGGGTCCCGCCCCGCCAGAGGCGGGGCGACTCGTGCGGCCAACCGGATTATTTGCGGGTGCCGACGATTTCGATTTCCACGCGACGGTTCTTGGCGCGACCTTCGCGGGTTTTGTTCGAAGCGACCGGGCTGCTCTTGCCTTTGCCTTCGGCGTAGATGCGGTCAGCCGGGACGCCCTTGCTGATCAGGTATTGCTTGACCGAGTTGGCGCGGCGTTCGGACAGTTTCTGGTTGTAGGCCACCGTACCGATGGAGTCGGTATGACCCACGGCAATGATGGTTTCCAGATTGATGGAACTGGCCTGTTGGGCGACCTGATCCAGGACCTGTTTGCCTTCGGGCTTGATCGTGGACTTGTCGAAGTCGAAGAAGGTGTCGGCGTTCAGGACGACCTTGCTGGCGGTCGGGGCGACGACTGGGGCTTCGGCGACGGGCTTGCCGCAGCCTTCAGCGGCGGTGGCCGGCGTCCAGAATGCATCGCGCCAGCAGTTCTGGCCGCTGGCATCCTTCCAGACGTGACCGTCGACGTTGGTCACGTTGTCGGAAGCCGACGCGGTACCCACGGCAGCCATGGCAGCAATGGCGAGTCCGATTGCGATTTTGGAGGGTTTGTTCATGTTTCTCCTCGTTTGAGCATGATGCTTGAAAGTGACCGCAGCGAACCCCCGCCGCATCTCGAAAGAACGATTCCAGTATAGCAATGTCCAGTTGGAAAACTATGAATTGCGCTGGGTTTGGTGCGTGTTAGCCGAAATCTTAAGGCATTTTTCCCGGTGGAGTTAAGTGTTGATGCTCAGGTATGCGCACTTGGCGCGATTTCCTGGGACCAGGCCATCAGGCTGTGGGATTTTTGCAACGTCTGGTGGGATAAAAGAGTCGCGGCGACGTTTCACCGCCGATAGCCGGTGCAACCGATGGGACATCGGGGTGAATGATAGAATCAACGATTGGCCCCCACTTGTTTCACGCCTGTAGGTTTCGGACATATACATGGAATCCTTTGCCAAAGAGACGTTGCCCATTTCGCTCGAAGTCGAAATGCGCCGCAGTTATCTGGATTACGCGATGAGCGTGATCGTGGGACGCGCATTGCCCGATGTGCGCGACGGGCTCAAGCCCGTACATCGGCGCGTGCTCTTTGCGATGCACGAGCTGAACAACGACTGGAATCGGGCATACAAGAAATCCGCCCGTATCGTCGGCGACGTGATTGGTAAATATCACCCGCACGGCGATTCGGCGGTCTATGAAACCATGGTGCGCATGGCCCAGGATTTTTCCCTGCGCTACATGCTGGTGGACGGGCAGGGCAACTTCGGCTCGATCGATGGCGACAACGCGGCCGCGATGCGCTACACGGAAGTCCGGCTGTCCAAGATCGCCCACGAATTGCTGGCGGACATCGACCAGGACACAGTGGATTTTGGCCCCAACTATGATGGCAGCGAGCAGGAACCCCTGCTGCTGCCGTCGCGGTTGCCCAATCTGCTGGTCAACGGCAGCGCCGGGATCGCGGTGGGCATGGCCACCAATATTCCGCCGCACAATCTATCCGAGGTCGTCGAAGGCTGTCTGTACTGCCTGCGCAACCCGGATTGCACCATCGACGAGCTCATCGAGCGCATCCCCGCGCCGGATTTCCCGACGGGCGGCATCATCTACGGCATGTCCGGCGTGCGCGAGGGCTACCGTACCGGGCGCGGCCGCGTCATCATGCGCGCCAAGACCCATTTCGAAGACCTCACGCACGGTAACCGGCAGGCCATCGTGGTCGATGCCATTCCTTACCAGGTGAACAAAAAATCCCTGCAGGAACGCATCGCCGAACTGGTCAACGAGAAGAAAATCGAGGGCATCTCCGACATCCGCGACGAGTCCGACAAGGACGGCATGCGCCTGGTCATCGAACTCAAACGCGGCGAGGTCCCCGAGGTCGTCCTGAACAACCTCTACAAGAACACGCAGCTGCAGGAAACTTTCGGCATGAACATGGTGGCGCTGGTCGATGGCCAGCCGCGCCTGCTGAACCTGAAGCAAATGGTGGAATACTTCCTGCAGCATCGCCGTGAAGTCGTCACCCGTCGCACTATTTTCCAGTTGCGCAAGGCGCGCGAACGTGGCCATGTGCTGGAAGGCCTGGCCGTGGCGCTGGCCAATATCGACGACTTCATCGCCATCATCAAGGCCGCTCCGACGCCGCCCGTGGCGCGTCAGGCCCTGATGGAACGCAGTTGGGATTCGTCCCTGGTCCGGGAAATGCTGGCCCGTGCAGACGCCAACATCGCCTCCGGCGGGCGCACAGCCTACCGTCCCGAAGGACTGGAGCCACAGTACGGCCTGCAGTCCGATGGACAGTACTGCCTGTCCGAGGTCCAGGCCCAGGAAATCCTGAACATGCGCCTGCAGCGCCTGACTGGCCTGGAACAGGACAAGATCGTCGGCGAATACCGCGAGATCATGGACACGATCGCCGACCTGCTGGACATCCTGGCCAGGCCGGAACGCGTCACGACCATCATCGGCGACGAACTCCAGGCCATCCGGGCGGAATTCTCCGGCGCCGCCGATCCGCGCCGTTCGGAAATCGAGTTCAACGCGACCGAGCTGGAAACCGAAGACCTGATTACCCCGATGGACATGGTGGTGACCTTGTCGCGTAGCGGCTACATCAAGAGCCAGCCGCTGTCCGAATATCGTTCGCAAAAACGGGGCGGGCGCGGCAAGCAGGCCACCACGATGAAGGATGACGACTGGATCGACCAGTTGTTCATCGCCAATACGCACGATTATCTGCTGTGCTTCTCCGATCGTGGCCGTGTCTACTGGCTGAAGGTCTGGGAAGTGCCCCAGGGTTCGCGCAATTCACGTGGCCGCCCCATCGTCAACATGTTCCCCCTGGTCGATGGCGAGACCATCACCGCCGTGCTGACAGTCAAGGGCTTCAGCGACGATCATTACGTCTTCATGGCCACGTCGCGGGGTACCGTGAAGAAGACCCCGCTATCGGACTTCTCCAACCCGCGCAAGGCCGGCATCATCGCCGTGGGCCTGGACGAGGGCGACTACCTGATCGGTGCCGAACTGACCGACGGCCAGCATGACGTGATGCTGTTCTCGGACGCCGGCAAGGCGGTGCGGTTCGACGAGAACGACGTGCGCCCGATGGGTCGCACGGCGCGCGGCGTGCGCGGCATGTCGCTGGATGACAGCCAGTCCGTGATCGCCCTGCTGGTTGCGGAAGACGAAACGCAAAGCGTGTTGACGGCCACGGGAAATGGCTATGGCAAGCGCACCTCCATCGTCGAATATACGCGCCATGGCCGCGGCACCAAAGGCATGATCGCGATTCAGACCTCGACGCGCAACGGCAAGGTCGTCAGCGCCGTGCTGGTCCAGCCCGAAGACGAGATCATGCTGATCACGACCGGCGGCGTTCTGGTTCGTACCCGGGTCGCCGAGATCCGCGAGATGGGCCGTGCTACCCAGGGGGTCACCCTGATCAATGTCGATCAGGACAGCCGCCTGTCCGGCGTGCGCCGGGTCGCCGAAAGCGATGCGGACGAGGACGATTCCGAATCCGGCGATGCCACGGATCCCGCCTCGGGCGCGGCCGGCCCCGATGGCGGCGCGGCACCCGATGTTGCCGGCTCGTCCAATGATTCTTCTTCGACTTGAACTTAAGGATCCTTCATGAATCGCCCGTGGAATTTTGCGGCCGGCCCCTCGACCATGCCTCTGGAAGTCCTGCAACAGGCCGCCGCCGACTTGTGCGACTGGCAAGGCAGCGGCATGTCGGTCATGGAAATGAGCCATCGTGGCAAGCACTACAGCCGCATTCGCGACGAGGCGGAAGCCGACCTGCGCGCGCTGCTGGCGGTGCCCGACGATTTCGAGGTCCTTTTCATGCAGGGCGGCGCGTCGGCGCAGAATGCTGTGATTCCGCTGAACCTGATCGGCCGCGCGGGACGCGGCCGCGCCGACTATGTGCTCAGCGGGCATTGGGCGCGCAAGTCCTGGAACGAGGCGCAGCGCTACGGCGACATCGCCGTCGCGGCCACCGCTGAATCCGAAGCCGATTTCGATGGCCGCCGCTACGGTGCGTGGTGCTGGTTGCCGGCCCAGGATCAATGGCGCGTGCGGCCCGATGCGGCCTATCTGCATCTGTGTGCCAACGAGACGATCGGTGGTGTCGAGCAGGCGGTAATGCCCGACATGGCGAGCCTGGGCGCGCCGGACGTGCCGCTGGTCGCCGACATGTCGTCGAACATCCTGTCGCGGTCCATCGATTTTTCGAAGCTTGGCCTAGTCTACGCCGGCGCCCAGAAAAATGCCGGCCCCGCCGGCGTCACGCTGGTGTTCGTGCGTAAAGACCTGCTTGGCCATGCTTTGCCGCATTGCCCTTCGGTCTTCGACTATACCAATGTCGCCGGGGCGCAATCCATGTTCAATACGCCGCCGACTTACGCCATCTATATGGCGGGGCTGGTGTTCAAATGGCTGCTGCGCAACGGCGGCGTGGCGGCTATGGACGTGGCCAGCACGCGCAAGGCTGCTGCGCTGTACGGCT